>NZ_CP024201.1:3515000-3815000 GCF_002749615.1 Caulobacter mirabilis | reverse complement strand
CGACGGCGGCCAGACCGAAGAACAGCTCGAAATAGAACTCGCTGTTGCGGCCCAGCCAGGCGACGCGGTCTCCCCGTTGGACGCCGAGGCCGCGCAGGACCTCGGCCATGACGCGGGCGCGATGCTCGAGCTCGGCGTAGGTCAGCGAGCGTCCCCCGCTGGAGAGCGCCATCTGGCCGCCTCGCGCCTTCGCCTGCGCCGCCGGGATGTCGCCCAGCAGCCGCACCGCCTCATGATCGATCATGGCCCGCTCTCAACTAACTTAGATATCTAAGCAATATTGCCATGGCGCCGAGGCGTTGGCAACGCTCAGCGGTTGAGCGCGTCCGTCACCTCGACGACCCGCTTGGCCAGGCCGCCCAGCAGCATGCGGGGCAGGGCGTCAACGAGCTCGGGGCCATCGAAGGCCTTGTCGGCGAAGGGCACCAGGACCTGCTCGGTGACGGCCAGGGTCTGCACCGTGCCAAGAATCTGGCGTAGGTGGGTCAGGCTGCGAAGGCCGCCGAAGGGGCTGATCGAGGCCGACATGATCCCCGCCGTCTTGCCGCGGAAGGCGGTCAGGGAGATGGCGGTCTCGGCTTCGGTCGGGCGCGAAACCCAATCGATGGCGTTCTTCAGCACGGCGCTGACCGAGCCGTTATGCTCGGGCGAGGCGATCAGGAAGCCGTGGTGCGCGACGAACTGGGCCTTCAGGTCCAGGGCGGTCCGTGGGAAGGCCGTCGCCTCCAGTTCGTGGCTGTAGAGGGGCAGGGCGTAGTCGGCCAGGCGTACGCGGGTGACGGTCGCGCCTTCGGCCTCGGCGGCGGCGCAGGCGAGGTCCAGCAGGCGCTGGTTGAACGATCCCTCGCGGGTGCTTCCCGCCAGGGCGAGCAGTTTCACGGTCACGGCGACTTCCCCTCCGGTTCCGCCAGGTCATCGCCCGAGCGAAAATTACTTAGAATTCTATCTTATCGAATTCGGCCGTTTGGTATAGGCTGCGGACAACAATGGCGAACAGAAAAGAACCGGAGGAAGCCATGACCGCCGAAAACAAGGAGTTCCAGTTCGGGGGCGTGCACCACGTCGCCCTCGTGTGCCGGGACATGGCCAAGACGGTCGAGTTCTATCGCGACATCCTCGGCATGCCGCTGATCAAGACGCTGGAGCTGCCGGGCAATCGCGGTCAGCATTTCTTCTTCGACTGCGGCAACGGCGACTCGATCGCCTTCTTCTGGTTCCCGGAGGCTCCCGGCTACGAGCCTGGCGTCGCGGCCCCGGCGGCGTTGCCGACCCAGGGATCGTTCGTCTCGGCGCACGGTTCGCTGAACCATCTGGCGATCAAGGTCCCGGCCGAGAAATTCGAGGAATACTATCAGCGCCTCAAGGCCAAGGGCGTGCCGGTCACCCCGATCCTCAATCACGACAACTCCGAGACCCAGACCAGCCCCGAGATGACCGACGAGGTCTATGTTCGCTCGGTCTACTTCTTCGATCCCGATGGCGTCTGCCTGGAGTTCGCGGCCTGGACCCACGACGGCTTCACCGAGGCCGATGTCGCCCATGAGCCGCGTCGGGCGACCGTCGCGGCCTGATCCGAAGGCTGATCAGACGAAGAGGGCCGCGCGGTGATCGCGCGGCCCTTTTTCATTGCCGGCGACGAAGGTGATCAGGCGCCGGTGTCGGCCGCCACGCCCTCGGCTTCCTCGGCCAGGTTGCGTCCGACCAGCGCCAGCAGGCGGCGCAGCTCCAGCACCTCATCCGGCGTCATGCCGCGCGTGGCCAGTTCGTTCACTTCCTGGACGTGAGGACGCAGGGTCTTCTCTAGCTTCTTGGCGACCGGAGTCAGGAAGACGTGAACCTTGCGGCGGTCCTCGGTGCTCTGCTCGCGGCGGACGAAGCCGCTGCGCTCCAGGCTTTTCAGCGCCGTGACGGTCGTGGGCTCGCGCATGCCGACCCGACGGCTGAGTTCGCGCTGGGTGATGCCGTCCTCGATCCACAGGACCCGGAGGAAGCGCCATTGGCCGCTGGTGACCCCGTGCGGCGCGGTGCGTGATTCGAGCGCCCGGGAGAACGAGCGGAAGGCGATCCGGCTGAGATAGCCCAGGCTGTTGTTGGGATCGGCGTAGAATCGATCGGTTTCGCGGTCGCTCATTTCGTGCCCTGCGCGAGGAATCGCGACGCTTGTCAGTCTGGCTCGACTTTTACGAGCCTGTCCGGGCTGTCAACCGAAGGTATGCAGCCTCGATTGCCAACCGGCGTCCATTCATGTCAGATACATAGATATCGAAGTATTTCTGCAAAGGCGACGATTTCGTCCATGGACAAGCTGGCCGGCCTCCCTCTTCTCCCCACAACGATCGTCGGGAGCTACCCTCAGCCCGACTGGCTGATCGACCGGGAGGGCCTGAAGAGCCGCCTGCCGCCGCGTGTGCGGGCGCGGGAGCTTTGGCGGATTCCCGAGCCCTGGCTGGCCGATGCCCAGGAGGCCGCGACGCTGATGGCGATCAGCGATCAGGAGCTGGCCGGCATCGACATCGTCGGCGACGGCGAGATGCGGCGCGAGAGCTATTCCAACCGGCTGGCCAACGCCTTGGAGGGCATCGACATCGACATTCCGGGTGTGGCGATGGACCGCACCGGCGCCCCCAATCCGGTCCCCCGCGTGGCCGGTCCGATCCGTCGCCGCGGCCCGATCGAGGCCCAGGACGCCGCCTTCCTGAAGCAGCGGTCCAAGGGCTGGGTGAAGATCACCCTGCCGGGTCCCTTCACCATGACGCAGCAGGCGCAGAACGATCACTACGCCGACGACGAGGCCCTGGCGATGGACTACGCCGTGGCCGTCAACGAGGAGATCAAGGACCTGTTCGCGGCCGGCGTGGACATCGTCCAGCTCGACGAACCCTACCTCCAGGCGCGGGCCGAGAAGGCGCGTCACTATGCCGTGAAGGCGATCGACCGGGCGCTGGAGGGCGTCACCGGTCTGACCGCGCTGCACATCTGCTTCGGCTACGCCCACGTGCATCACGGCGCGGCCAAGCCCTCGGACTACGACTTCCTGACCGAGTTGGAGAACAGCCGGGCCGATATCATCTCGATCGAGGCGGCTCAGCCGCGGCTCGACCCGGCGGTGCTCAAGGGGCTGCCGAACAAGCGCATCATGTACGGGGTGATCGACCTGAACGATCCGACGGTCGAGACGCCGGAACTGGTCGCCGACCGTATCCGCGAGGCGCTGCAGTACGCCCGGCCCGAGCAGATCATCGTCGCTCCGGACTGCGGCATGAAATATCACAGCCGCGAAGTCGCCTTCGCCAAGCTGAAGGCCATGGCCGACGGCGCCGCGATCGTGCGGAAGGAGCTGGGGGCTTAAGGGAGGATCCTCCCCTCTGGGGGAGGCGGCTCGCCATCAGGCGAGACGGAGGGGGTCTTTCGCGCTGCAGGACCCCCTCAGTCGGCTACGCCGACAGCTCCCCCAGAGGGGAGCATCCAGATCACCGCGCCAGCCAATCCGCCAGCAGGCGGTTGATCGTCCAAGGCATCTCCAGCGTCACCATATGGCCGCTGTTCTCGACCGTCTCCAGGCGGACTTGAGGGACTGCGGCCAGGATCTCGTCCTGGTGCGCCTGGGTGGTGATGCCGCACTCGGCGCCGCGGACCAGCAGCAGCGGGCAGGTGATGGCGGCCAGCGACGGCCGGCTGTCGATCCGGGCCATGATGGCGCGCTGCTGACGCAGGAAGATGTCCGGTCCGGTGTCCTCGGCCATCCGGCGCAGCACGGCCAGCAGCGGTTCGTCCTCGCGACGGGCGGCGTGGACCAGGATCGGGATGCGCTCCTCGATCACCCCGGCGAAGTTCCCGTCCTCGACCAGCTTGATGTAGCCCTGCCGGCGTTCAGTCTGGGCCGGGCCGTCGTTGGGGGCCAGGGTCGACATCAGCACCAGGCTGCGCACTCGCTCGGACGCCTGGCGCAGGACCTCCAGGGCGACGAAGCCGCCCATGCCGTGCGCGACCAGGTCGAACGTCGGGGCCGATACCGCCAGCAATCGCGAGGCGATGCCGGCGATCGTGTCGTCCCTGGTGTTGTCGGCGACGTGGAAGTCGTAGTCGCCGCCGAGCGCCGCGATCTGCGGCCCCCAGGTCTGCGCGTTCTGGAGCTGGCTGGGGATGAGGACGACGGAGGGGCGTTCGGGCACGGTCTAGATCACTCGGTGAAGCAGGGGTTCGCCGTCGCGGACGCGCCGGCAGTTCTCGAAGGCGACGGCCAGGCTGCGCTCCAGCGTCTCGGGCGTCAGCCAGGCGACGTGAGGCATGGCCACGACGTTGGGCAGGGTCAGCAACGGGTTGTCCCGCGCCACAGGCTCGGCGGCGAAGACGTCCAGGCCCGCGCCGCGCAGGCGGCCGCTGCTCAGCGCCGCATGCAGAGCCGCCTCGTCGACCATCTCGCCCCTGGCGGTGTTCACCAGGATCGCGCTGGGCTTCATCCTGGCCAGGGCTTCGGCGCCGATCATGCCGCGCGTCTCGGCCGTCGCAGGAACGTGCAGCGAGACGATGTCCGAGATCGCCAGCAGCTCATCCAGGCCGACGAACCGCCCGATCCGATCCGGCTTGGGCGCGGTGGCGTGGTAGACGATCTGCGCGCCCAGCGCCTGCAGGGCCGGCGCCAGCCGTTCCGGCGAGGCGCCGTAGCCCACGAAGCCCACGGTCTTGCCGGCGATCTCGCCGACGCCGTCCAGCATCGCCAGGTCCGGCCGCCAGCCCTCGCCGGCGCGAGTCAGCGGGTCGAAGTAGGTCACGCGCCGCAGCGTCGCCAGCATCAGGGTCAGGGCCATCTCGGCCACCGCCTGGCTGTTGGTCCCGGGCATGTTGGCCACCGCGACCCCGCGGGCCTTGGCTGCTTCGAGATCGATGGTGTTCACGCCGACGCCGATCTTCTGGATCAGCTTGAGGTTCGGCGCGGCGTCCATCATCGCCGCCGTCACAGGTTTCAGGACGTGCAGCAGGGCGTCGGCGTCGGCGATCTCGCGGGCGAAGGCGGCGTCGTCCTGCTCGTCGACGGCGACGACCGTCAGGCCGGCGCGGGCGCCCTCGGCGTCCAGGCTGGCCAGGAAGCCGGGGCTGGCCCGGTACTGCAGGACCGCCTTCACGCGGCCTTCGCCCGGGTGAGGTTGGCGGCCACAGCGGCCGGGAAGGCCGAGGCGCCGGCGAACACGGCGTCGGCGCCCATGGCGTCCTCGATCCGCAACAACTCGTTCCACTTCGCCATCCGCTCGGAACGGGCGAACGAACCGACCTTCAGCTGGCCGGCGTCCCAACCGGTGGACAGGTGGGCGATGGTGACGTCCTCGGTCTCGCCCGAGCGGGCGGAGACAATCGTGCTCCAGCCCTTGGCGCGGGCGGCCTCCAGGGCGCGCTTGGCCTCGGAGACGGTCCCGGCCTGGTTCACCTTCACCAGCACGGCGTTGCAGGCGCCCTGGGCGGCGGCGATTTCGACCCGGCCGGCGTTGGTGACCAGGAAGTCGTCGCCGATGATCTGGACGGTGTCGCCCAGGCGGCGGGTGGCGTCGGTCATGCCGGTCATGTCGTCCTGCGAGACCGGATCCTCGATCGACAGGATCGGATACTCGCGGGCCCAGCGGGCGACCCGCTCGACGATGGCGGCGCTGTCGAGCTGGGCGTTGTCCAGCGGCAGGCGGTAGCCGCCCTCGTGGAACAGTTCGTTGGCGGCGACGTCCAGCGAGATGTAGACGTCCTCGCCCGGGCGGTAGCCGGCCTTCTCGATCGACTGGACCAGGGCGACCAGCGCCTCCTCGTTGGACGAGAAGTTCGGCCACCAGCCGCCTTCGTCGGCGGTGCCGGACAGGCGGCCGGTCTCCTCCATCAGAGCGCCGGCGGCGCGGTAGACGTCGGCGGTCACCTCCAGCGCCTTCCGGACGGTGTCGGCGTGCGGAACCATGACCATGAAGTCCTGAACGTCGGTGCGGCGACCCGCATGGGCGCCGCCGCCGAAGATCTGGATCTCGGGCAGGGGCACGCGCACCCGCGCGCCCTGGGACAGGTAACGCCACAGGGGCAGGCCCTCGGCGGCGGCGGCGGCGTTGAGCACGGCCATCGACAGGGCCACGGTGGCGTTGGCGCCTAGGCGAGCCTTGTTGGCGGTGCCGTCCAGGTCGACGATGACGCGGTCGGCGCCGTCCTGGTCGGCGGCGTCGAGGCCGGTCAAAGCCTTGGCCAGCTCGCCGTTGACGGCCGCCACGGCGCGGTCGACGCCCATGCCGCCGAAGCGGTGGCCGCCGTCCCGGAGGTCGATGGCTTCGTGCGCGCCGCGCGAGGCGCCGGCCGGGGCCAGGCCGCGCCCGATGGCGCCGCCGGCCAGGGTCACTTCCGCCTCCACGGTGGGACGGCCGCGCGAGTCCCAGATCTGGCGGCCTTTCACGGAGACGATTTCGGTCTTCATAAGCTCTGCACCCTGTCGGTCCATTGCCCGGCGAGGCTCGCCAGGTCGAGATTGTCCTGCTGGACGAAGCTGTGGGCCGCGGTTCGGACGAAGTCCTTGTCACGGTCGCTGGTCAAGTATTCCGCTGGCGATTTTCCATCGACCCGCGCCAGCAGCAGCGCCGAAAGCAGCGCGGCGACGCGCCGGTCGAGGTCGGCGGCGGGCTCCCAGTCGACGCCCGCCATGTAGGCGCTCTTCAGCGCCTCGAAGGCGGCGAGGTAGGCGGGAATGTGCGCGGGCTTCCAGACGCCCTTCAGCAGCAGATGGTTCAGGCAGAAGGCCAGGTCGAAGGCCGGCTCGCCCCACCAGGCGCATTCAGCGTCGAGGAAGACCGGACCGTCCGGACCGGCGAGGATGTTCTTGGGGCTGACGTCGCCGTGCACCAGCGCCTTGCCGGTCGCCAGGGTGCGCTCCGCAAGTGCGGTCAGGCGCGTTGCGAGGTCCGGATGGGCCTTGGCCGTGTGCAGCAGATAGGGCTCCAGCCGCAGGGCGTGGAACAGGTCGCCGGTGGCGAAGTCGGCGGCCATTTCCGGTTTGCGGGCGGTGGTCGAATGGATCGCCGCCAGGGCCGCGCCCAGCTGCCGCGCCAGGCCGATATCGACGAAGCCGGCGGCGAGCTGCGACTTCCAGACCGGGTGGTCGGCGGCGTCGAACCAGGACATCACGAACAGGTGGTCGGCCTCCGACTCGGCCAGGACGTGCGGCGCGATCACGCCGGGGATGTCCTGGACGGCTTTCAGCCAAAGCACCTCGCTGTGCGATCGCTCGACCGGGGCCTTCCAGTCGGCGGCGACCTTGAGCTGCGGCAAGGCGCGTTTCACGCAGACCGGGCCGTCCGCCAGCTCGACGCGGAGCACATCGCAGGAGACCCCGCCCGACAGGCGCTGGACCGGCGGGCGCGGGTCCAGGCCCAGGCGGGCGAGGGCGTCGAGAATGTCCTGGTCCTGCGTCGTCATCACTTGAAGCCGTTCTCGGCGGCCTCGACGCTGCGGGCGAAGGGCTTGAGGCCGAGGGTCAGCACCAGGGCGCCGAGCGACAGCGAGATCGCGGCGACCAGGGCGATCGACCAGCGCAGCGCCGCGTCGTCGCGGAACACGAAGTCGGTCGCCAGGGCCATGGCCGTCGGCCCAAGGCCCAGGCCGATCAGGTTCACGACGAAGACGAACACCGCGCTGATCTGGGCGCGCAGCTCGTTCGGGGCGATCAGCTGCAGGGCGCCGGCGGCGATGCCGTGCATGGTCATCAGCAGCATGGCCGGGACCAGCACCGCGATGGCCAGGCCGGCGGTCGGCATGAACGGCATCAGCACGACCAGGGGCCCGCCGAGCAGGATCGACAGCCGCATGGTGCGCAGGTGGGCGTCGCGCCGGCCCTTGGCGAACATGCGGTCGGCGACCCAGCCGCCGAGCAGGATGCCGCCCGCGCCGCACAGGCCGGTGATGGCCCCGAACCACAGGCCGGCGTTGGAGATATCCATGCCGTAGCTGCGGACCAGGAAGGACGGAGTCCAGGCCAGCAGGCCGTACATCACGATCGTGATCAGGCTCATGCCGAAGATGTGGCACCAGACCGCTCCGCCGTGCCGGCGCAGGAAGATCACCAGGTCCTTGCCGGGCAGGGCGCTGGCCTGCTTGGTCTGGCCGCGGCGGAAGGGCTCCTTCACCGTGAACATCAGCAGCGTGCCCAGCAGCCCGGGCGCGGCGACCCAGAAGAAGATCATCCGCCAGGCGTCGACCTCGCCCAGGATCGGCAGGTGGACCGGCGGCGAGGCCAGCACCGCCTTGATGATGAAGGCGCCCAGGATGAGAGCGATGCCCGAGCCCAGCGGCACGCCGATCGAATAGACCGCGATGGCGCGAGCCAGACGGTGGCGCGGGAAGTAGTCGCTGAGCATCGAGAACGCCGAGGGCGACAGGGTCGCCTCGCCGACGCCGACGCCCATCCGCGCCAGGAACAGGGTGGCGTAGCCGCCCGCCAGGCCGCACGCGGCGGTCATGGCGCTCCACAGGGCGATGCCGGCGGCGATGATGTTGCGGCGGTTGCTGCGGTCGGCCAGCCAGCCCAGCGGCAGGCCGAGCAGGGTGTAGAAGATGGCGAAGGCCATCCCGACCAGGAGGCTGATCTGGGTGTCGCTGATCTGCAGCGCCTCCTTGATCGGGGCGACCAGCAGGCTGAGGATCATCCGGTCGATGAACGACAGGGTGTAGGCGAACATCAGCACGCCCACGACGTACCAGGCGTAGGCCGGCTTGGGCCACGGCGGTTCGCCGGGGACTTGCGGGGCCGGTGCGAGAGGCTCGACGGGTTGGGCGCTCATCACAGCACCTCCGCGATGTCGTAGCGCACGCCCGCGATGGTGCGGCGGCCGACGCCGACGGCGGTGATCTCGTTCAGCCAGCTGTACCGGGGAGCGGCCGTCTCGAAGGTGACCAGGGTGCGGAAGTAGTAGGCGTCGTCGGGCAGGGTTTCGACCTTGGCCGGGTCGCGGAAGTCGGCCAGCGCGCCGGCGGGGATGTTCAGGCGGCCGGCGTAGACCACATAGATCTGGGCCCCGTCGTCGGTGGTCCATAGCGCGCGGACGTCGACCAGGGTCAGGACGTCGCCGGCGGCATTGGCGCCGCCTTCCGACCAGTCGGCCCCGCCCGGATGAACCACGCCCTTGAGCCGGTCGCCCGTGAAGACGCCGCCGGCGATGTGGCTGATCCGACGGTTTCGCCAGGGGGTCTTGCCGACGACGATCGGCGCGGCGTCCTCCAGACGGATGTCGACCGTGCACAGCGGTCGGGTCGCCAAGCCCTTGTTGTTCCCCGTCATTTCCTCTCCCCGGCGACGCTCGGCAATCCGGCGTTCGCTCAAATCTTGCGGACCGCGCCGAAATCTGTCTCAATAATTCTTAGATAGCTAACGATTTTTGTCGGACGGCTCAACAACAGTCTCCCATCAAAAAGGGAGACGAAAGGGAGGGAGTGATGACCAGTCGGAGGAGGGCGCCCCGTCGGGCGCTGAATGTATCGCTGGCGGCGTTGGCCGCCGCGACGGCGGGCGCGGCCTGGGCCCAGGACGCGACGCAGGTCGACGAGATCGTCGTCACGGCCCAGCGCGTCCAGGAGAACCTGCAGTCGGTGCCGGTCGCGGTGACCGCCTTCGGCGCCGAGCGGCTCAAGGAAGGCAATGTCGAGAGCGTGCTCGACCTGGCCCAGCGGACGCCGGGCTTCACCGCCACCGCCGTCGATCCCATCCAGACCAACTTCGCCATCCGCGGCATCGGCTCGGCCCAGGGCATCAGCCAGAACGCCGGCGGCGACCCCTCTGTGGTGGTCTTCGTCGACGGCGTCTACGCCGGCCGCGGCGGCACGCCCGACATCGACGCCCTGAACCTGGAGCGGATCGAGGTGCTGCGCGGCCCGCAGGGCACCCTGTTCGGCAAGAACGCCGTCGGCGGCCTGGTCCAGTTCGTCAGCAAGAAGCCCGGCGACGAGAACTCGCTTCAGCTTGAGGCGACCTACGGCAACTACGACCGCATCGCCCTGCGCGCGTTGGCCAACTGGGCGGTCAATGACACGGTCGCGATCTCGGCGGGGCTGAGCCGCAAGGTCCGCGACGGCTACGAGCTGAACGTGACCACCGGCAACCGGGTCAACAACGAGGACCTTTGGGCCGGCCAGGTGCAGCTTCGCGCCAAGCCGAGCGACACGCTCGAGGTTCTGCTGGGTTTCGACTTCACCCACCAGGACCAGAAGGGCAATCCGCGCCACAATATCTGCAACCCGGCCTTCAACAACGGCGTCCACTGCGCGGGTATCGACCCTGACCCGCGCCGGGTGAACGCCTATACCGACGGTTATCTGAAGCGGGACCTGTTCACCTATCGCGCCGAGGTGAACTGGGACACCTCGCTCGGGACCCTGACCTCGCTGACCGCCCTGCGACAGTCGGAGTTCGCCAACAAGACCCCGTTCTTCAGCAACCCGGTCAATCCGCCGAACCAGATCGAATCCACCGAGATCGGCCAGGAGGAGAACCTGCAGTTCAGCCAGGAGCTGCGTTTCGCCTTCAACGCCTTCGACGACCGGCTGAAAGGGCAGGTGGGGGCCTACTACCTGCGCGAGGACAACGATCGGGTGCAGGACCTGATCCAGGATTTCGCCACGCCGGCGATCCAGGGCTCGGCCCGCTATCCGCAGAAGGTCCAGGCGACCAGCTTCGCGCTGTTCGGCCAGTTCGGTTACGCCGTGACCGACGAACTGACCGTCACCGCCGGCGCGCGAATGACCTGGGAGGAGAAGGACGGCCGCTTCGCGGGGTTCAAAACCGGCGGTCCGGGCCTGCCGCCGCCGCTGGGCACGCTGGGCGGCTACGACGTTCGGGCCAGCGAGAGTTGGGAGGCCTTCACGCCGCGCGTCGCCGTCGACTGGCAGCCGCGCGAGAACCTGCTGCTCTATGCCTCGGCCACCCGAGGCTACAAGAGCGGCGGCTTCCAGGGGCTCTCCGGCACCGCCAAGGGGGCGGCCACGCCCTACGATCCCGAGTTCGCCTGGGGCTACGAGGCCGGGGCCAAGACACAGTGGCTGGACAACCGGCTGCGCCTGAACCTGTCGGTGTTCCAGACCGACTACGAGGATCTGCAGATCTCGACCCTGGTGCCGCTGTGCTGTGTGGTGGTCAGCAACGCCGCCACGGCCCGCATTCGCGGCGCGGAACTGGAGTTCCTGGTCAAGCCGTTCGCCGGCCTCCAGATCGACGGCTCCTACGCCTATCTCGACGCCAAGTTCACCGACTATGTGGTCGGGACGACCAACAACACCGGCCACGTCCTGCCGCGCTCGCCCAAGGACAAGTACAACGTCGGGATCCAGTACACTGTCCCGGTGCAGGACTGGTCCGTCCGCGCCCGGGTGGACTACAGCCACCAGGCGAAGAGCTATTTCGACGCCTCCAACATCGTGAACCAGACCCAGGACGCCTTCCAGAACCTGGACGCGCGCCTCGGCGTGACCTCGCCGGACGGGACCTGGGAGCTGGCCCTGTGGGGCAAGAACCTGACGGACGAGCTCGTCCGGACCTATGCGACCAACTACCCGCTCTACCAGCAGCTGCTGGCGCCGTACGCGCCTCCCCGGACATTCGGGGTGACCCTCATCTACAAGCGGTGACTGCGGGCGCGGTGCGCCGGCCCCTCTCCGGCGCGCCGTGTTTTTTCTACTGAGCCGCCAGTCGCTGGCGGATGACCTTCTTGTCGATCTTGCCGGTGGGCCCGAGCGGGATCTCGTCGACGAAGGCGACCTCGTCCGGCATCCACCATTTGGCGATCTTGCCCTCCAGGAAGTCCAGGATGTCGGCGGCCGTTGCGGTCTCGCCGGGCTTCAGCTTGACCAGCAGCAGCGGGCGCTCGTCCCACTTGGGGTGCGGGACGCCGACGACGGCGGCGAGCTCACACTTGGGATGGCCGACGGCGATGTTCTCGATCTCGACCGAACTGATCCATTCGCCGCCCGACTTGATGACGTCCTTGGCCCGGTCGGCGATCTGCATCCAGCCGGTTGCGTCCAGGGTGGAGATGTCGCCGGTGTCGAAAAAGCCTTCCTCGTCGAGCACCTCGCCGTCGCCGCCGTAGTAGGCGCGGACGATAGTCGGGCCCTTGATCATCAACCGGCCCATGGTCTTGCCGTCGTGCGGCAGGCGCTGACCCGCGTCGTCGACCAGCTTGAGGTCCAGGTTGCAGAGCAGCCGCCCCTGCTTGAGCTTGTGCGGCAACTGCTCCTCGAAGCCGTTGCCGATCATCGTCGCGTCGGGATGCGAGACGGTGGCCAGGGGCGAGGTCTCGGTCATGCCCCAGCCCTGGATCACGTCGACGCCGTAGTCCTCGTGGAAGGCGCGGATGATCGACTCCGGACAGGCCGAGCCGCCGATCGTGACGCGCTTCAGCGTGGTCAGCCTGCCCTTCGTCGCGCGCAGGTGCTCCAGCAGCATCTGCCAGACGGTCGGCACGGCGGCGGAGTAGGTGACGCCCTCGGTCTCGATCAGCTCGTGGATCGAGGCGCCGTCCATCTTCTGGCCCGGCAGGACCAGTTTCGCGCCCACGGCCGGGGCCGAGTAGACCACCCCCCAGGCGTTGGCGTGGTACATCGGCACAACCAGCAGGGCGGTGTCGCGCGCCGACAGCGCCAGGGCGTCGGTCTGCAGCGTCATCAGGGCGTGCAGGTAGTTGGACCGGTGGCTGTAGAGCACGCCCTTCGGGTTGCCGGTGGTGCCCGAGGTGTAGCAGAGCCCCGCCGCGGTGTTCTCGTCGAAGCTGCCCCAGGCGCAGTCGGTCGATTGGCCCGCGATCCAGTCCTCGTAGGGCTCGGCCTTGAACGGCGTCGCCGGCATGTGCGCCGCGTCGGTCAGGAAGACCACGCGCTCGACCGTCGGGCACTGCGGCAGCAGGGTCTCCAGCAGCGGCGCGCAGGCCGGGTCGGCCAGGATGATCCGGTCCTGGGCGTGGTTGACGATGTAGGCCAGCTGCTCGGCGAACAGGCGCGGGTTCAGGGTGTGCAGCACCGCCCCGATCCCGACCGCGCCGTACCAGACCTCCAGGTGACGATCGCTGTTCCAGCCCAGGGTCGCGACCCGGTCGCCGGGCTGGACGCCCAGGGCCTTCAGCGCGTTCGAGGCCTGTTTGGCCCGGTCGCGCAGCGCGGCGTAGGTCGTCCGGACGACCGGGCCCTCGACGGAGCGGGTGACGATTTCCCGCGCGCCGTGCCACTGGGCGGCGTGATCCAGGAGCCTGTCGAGGGTGAGGCTCCAATCCTGCATCAGACCTTGCATGTGTTCCGCCTACCTAATCGCGAACATCCAGTGGCGGATGCCCCAGGGCATCCGCTGGCCGCAGCCCACGGCCAGTATGCCGTTGAGCCAGGCGTAGCGGGGGTCGCTGGTCTCGAAGACGGGGGCGATGCGGATATAGTAGCGCGAGGGATCGACCGGCCCGGCGTTCGGATCGCGGAACGCCTTGATCACGGCGTCGGAGATCAGGCTGCGGCCGGTGTAGGTGACGTAGATCATCGCCCCGTCCTCGGTCCGCCACAGAGCCCGGGCGTCGAAGGTCCCCACCCCCTGACCGGCGTCCAGCGCACCGTTGGTCGACCAGTTGCCGCCGCCGGGCAGGATCTCCCCTTTCAGCCGCGCCCCCTCGAATGAGCCTCCGGTGACGTAGCCCACCTTGCGGTCGCCAAAGGGCGACTGGCCCAGCGGCATGATCGGGCCTTCGACCCGGAAGTCGGCGACGCACAGGGGTTCGCTGGCCAGCGGCCCCCACTGGAAGGTCTCATCGGTCATGCGTCGTACGCGGCTCCCCTGTCTGTACGCTTGTCGTTCTGGTCAGGCGGCCTGTTCGGCCTTGATCATCGCCTGCAGCATCCGTCGGCCGCGCAGGCCATGGACGTCACTACGCAGCGGTAGTTCCTTGAACTCGCCGGCCGTCTGCAGCAGCCGCTCGATCTCATTGGTCGCCTCGATGTCCTCGAGGAAGATCCGCATCGTCGCCTTGGGATCGGGCTGTGTCCGGGCGGCGATCTCGTGGGTGGTCGGATCAACGGCGCTGGCGGCGAAGTAGTGGCAGGTGGTCAGGGTCGCCGGGGTGACCGCATGGAAGACCCGGACCTCCAGGATCGGCTCATTGGCGCCGGTCGCCTCGGACCGCGGACGGTAGAAGCGATCGTGCCCGTGGTGCAGGCCGGGCATCAGGAAGGTCATGCCGATCTCGCGGTCGACCTTGCCCTCGATGCCGCGCGCCTGACGCGACCAGTCGGTCATGAAGGCGTCTTCGATGTAGCGGGTGCTGCGAACCCAGCCGCCGCCCTCTTCGTGTGTCTCCTGCGTCGCCGCCACGTCCGCGCCGCCGATGGTCGAGGCGTGCAGCACCGTCAGGTGGCTGAGGTCGAGCAGGTTGTCGTTGAGCAGCTGGTAGCGGCCGTTCACCGGCCAGTACATCGGCGGCCGCTTCTTCCAGGCCGGATCGGTCAGGCCCAGCTCGAAGTGGTCGGGGATCAGCGCCGGGTCAGCGCGTTCAGGGTCGCCCGGCCAGATCCAGACCCAGTCCCACAGCTCGATCAGCGGATAGGCCTTCACCCGAGCGTTTGGCGCGATGACGTCCTGACAGGGGATGTGCGAACAGCGGCCGTCGGCCTCGAAGGTCATGCCGTGATAGCCGCAGACCACCGCGTCGCCCCTGAGCTGGCTCTTGCCCAGGGGATAGCCGCGATGGGGGCAGCGGCCGCCGATCGCGACCGGCGTCCCGGCCTCGGTGCGGTAGAAGGCGACCGGCTTGTTGAGAATCCAACGCTCCATCGGCGTGCGGCCGATCTCGCTGGACAGCGCGGCGACGTACCAGCGGTTGCGGGCGGCGTAGACGCCGGGGTCGAAGGGATACATCGGCGGCGCTCCTTCGCTTCGGATCGATAATAGTTAGATATCTAATCTATATGCAAGCCGCGCTGTGGTTGAGCGTGATCATACCAATGGAGGGCTCCCGGCGGCCGGCTATCGCGCCTACCTAGAGTCACGGCTTCCCCTGGAGGATGACATGGCGGCGCGTGCGAAACCCGAGATCTGGCTGGCGTCCGGCGTGCGGACGCCGTTCGCGAAGGTGGACGGTCCGTTGGCCGGGGCCGATGCGATCGGACTGTCCGTTCCGGTGGTCCGGCACATGATCGGCCAGCTCGACGGTGGAAAGCCCGATTTCGCGGTCTGGGGCGCGGTCGCGCCGAACCTCACCTGGAGCAACATCGCCCGTGAGATCCTGATGGACGCCGGCTTCGATGCGACGATCCCGGCCTTCGGGACCGTCATGGCCTGTTCGACCAGCATGATCGGCGCCTTCGAGGCGGCCGGACTGATCGACGGCGAGGCGCGCAACCTGGCGCTCGTCGGCGGCGTCGAGAGCATGAGCCGGGTTCAGATCGGCCTGGGGCAGAAGCTCTCCGACTGGCTCCGCAAGTTCCAGCAGGCGCGGACGCTGAGCGACAAGCTGAATCACCTGTCCTCGCTCAAGATCGGCGACGTGAAGCTGTTCATTCCCAGCGTGACCAACCGCACCAGCGGGATGAGCATGGGCGAGCACACCGAGATCACCGCCCAGGAATGGCGGATCGCCCGGGTCGACCAGGACGCCATCGCCCTGGCCAGCCACCAAAAGGCGGTGGCCGGATGGGAGGCGGGCTTCTTCGACGACCTGGTCATCCCATTCGGCGAAGTGACGAGGGATGTCCTGCCGCGCAAGGACACCTCGGCCGAACGGCTGGCCAAGCTGCCGCCGGCCTTCGACCGGACCAGCGGCAAGGGCACGTTGAGCGCCGGCAACTCGACGCCTCTCACCGACGGCGCCGCCGGCCTGTGGGTGGCTTCGAAGGCGGGGCTGGCGCGGTTGCCCGCCGCCTTGCCGCGCGTGAAGCTGGTCGACTACGAGGTCACCTCGGTCGACTTCCGCACCGAGGGGCTGCTGATGGCGCCGGCCTACGGCGTGCCGCGGATGCTGGCCCGCAACGGTCTGACCTACGAGGACATCGACCTGTGGGAGATCCACGAGGCCTTCGCGGCCCAGGTCCTCTTCCACATCAAGGCTTGGGAAGACCGCAGCTTCCTGCGTGACAAGGCCGGCGTGACTGCGGACCTGGGCGACTTCCCGCGGGATCGCATGAACCCGCACGGCGGCAGCATCGCGCTCGGCCACCCGTTCGGCGCCACCGGCGCGCGTATTCTCAGTCAGGCTGTGAAGGAGCTGGCGTCGCGGCCGAAGGGCAGCCGGGCCATCGTGTCCATCTGCGCCGACGGCGGGCAGGGCACGATGGCGCTGCTGGAGAACGCCTGACGGTCGTCAGGCGGAGAGTCAGGCGGCGGTGACTTCGAAGTCGTCGTCGCCCTCGGCCATGCTGCGGGCCAGGCGAAGCAGGGCGCCGCGCACCTGCGGGCTTTCGATGGAGTCGAACGCTTCCACCAGCTCGGTCACGCCGGGTTTGGCGAAGCGGCCGAGGAGGCCGTTCTCAAGATTCCCGCCCGAGCCGGCTTCTTCGCCGACCAGATAGCCGACGGTGCAACCCAGACGCTCGGCGATCCGAACCAGCATCGAAGCCGACACGCGGTTCGAGCCGCGCTCGTACTTCTGAACCTGCTGGAACGTCAGGCCCAGGTGATCGGCGAGATAGGCTTGGCTGTAGCCGAGCTCCTTGCGGCGCACACGGATACGAGCGCCGACATCGATGTCGATAGGATCAGGCATGTTGTCCACTCCAAGCGTCGTCACTGTACGCACAGGATTAATGCGCCCGGACGGCCCCGGACACAACCTGGCGTCAGTGCGTCGTATGGGGCGTCGCGATGATGGTTGAGACGTCGTCGATTAGGGTCAAGGCGGCCGTCTCGCCCTCGCTCTCCTCGACGTCCGCCACCTTACGCAGCAACAGATTCAGGACCCGGCGACAGTCCGGCGGCAACCGGCGGACGAGGTCCAGGAAGGTCTCGTTCTCGTTTTCGAGAACCTGCGTGTTTTCGTCGCGGCGGAGGGTCATGCGACTTTCCTGAGGGGCCAGGAGCGGTCTGCGCGCATGGCTTGTTCGAGAATCGCGGGGGTCAGCCCGCCGGGCGGAAGACCAGTCATTTCGTAGGCGACGGCCTCGTGAATGCCGTGCATCGCGCGCAACCGGGCGATGAGATCGTCGGTCACCGGGATCTCGTAGCCGACAGCGGCGCCGCCCTCGGGGTAGACCACCGGAACGCCGAGCGGCTTCAGGTCCAGCCAGGCGCGGATGCCGTGGGCGAGAAGTCCGACGTCGACCGAACCGACCAGCCGGTTGACGCCATGCTCGCGGGCGGCTTCCAGAAGGGCGATGCGGAACTCGGCGGCGCGGGTGCGGGCTTCGCCGATCGCGCTGCCGGCGCCGTTGGCGAGGTGCCGGGCCATTTCCCAGACATCGGCGCGGCGCAGAGTCTCGGCGTCGCCCTCCACACAGCCCGGCATCTCGTCGATCAGGATGCTCCAGTCCAGGACGGGCCTGACGCGGACGGACACCTGCAGGCGCCCGGCGATATCGAGCATCATCAGATAGATGGCCTGATCGTCGTCGCCGGGGTCGTATTCGCCGCCGTTGCGTTCCTCGAGGTTCCAGCCGCGTTCGTCGATGAAGACCTCGCGCCGGCGTCGATGCATCGCCTCCAGCTGGACCGCGTAGAACGGCCGTTGTTCGTGGGTGACGACGTGGATCATGACCGACCTCCCGATTGCGGAAGGCACGGTCGGCGAGGCGGCGAAAACCGACTATGGGGCTTTCACCCCATTGCGAGGCGTCAGAAGAGCGGCGGCTGCACCAGACCCAGGGCGAAGGCGCGCCAGGCCAGATTCGCGCGGCTGCCCGCGCCCAGTTTGGCCTTGGCCGCCTCTATGTGGTGGTTGGCCGTCTTGCGGGAGATCGACAGAATCTGGCCGATCTCATCGTCCGACTTGGCCAGGCAGACCCAGTAGACGCATTCCATCTCGCGCTGGGTCAGCGCCTTCTCCAGCGTGGGCTGGGGCGCAGGGGCTTCCATGAAGCCCTCGCCGGCCACCGCGTAGAGGCTGGCCAGGGCGTGCGCGGTCGAGCGCTCCATCTCGCTGAGCTGCCGGCCGCGCTCCATGGTCAGATCGACGATCGACAGCCCGCCGTTGATGCCGCGAACCGGGCAGATGAGGACTTCGGAGTTCCACCACTCGAAGGCCTCGCCGAACAGGGTGTCGGTCTTGCGATCGACGCCGCGCAGGGCGGCCTCGCTCCAGGTGAACGGCTCGCGCGACTGGAACGACATCGGAATGGCGGTGTCGAACCGGGCGTAGTTGTTGGCGAAGTAGTGGTCGACCCAGCCTGGCGGCGGCTCGCCGAACACGGGACGGGGCGGCAGGGCCTGACCGTTCGCCGACAGGCGGATGTAGACCGCTCCAGTGAACCCCATGGCCTGCACCGCGCCCATGAAGCGCCGGTTCAGCTCCTCAAGGGAAGAGAGTCCCTGGGCGTCTTGCAGGAACCGGAAAACCGTCGCGCGCGTCAGGTCGTCTAGCATTACGGGGCTGCCCCAGGGTGCGTGCGCAAGCTAGCGTCATGCGGGCGTTTTGAGAACAGGGGTTCGCCGTTTGCGAGTCCTTGCCGCTATCTTGGCGTGTATCTAGGCGAAGCGGGCTCCCGAAGGGCGGCCGTCGATCCAGGTCTCGAACACCCGCAACTCGTCGTCCGCCAGCACCAGATCGGCGCGTCGGCCCGGCGCGATGGCGCCGCGTTCCGTTTCCAGCCGCAGGAAGGCCGCCGGAGAGCCGGACGCCATGAGCGACGCCTCGGCCAGCGAGACGCCGGTCAGGCCGACGGTGTTTCGCACCGCCGAGGCCATGTCGAGGTGGGATCCCGCCAGCGTGCCGTGCTCATCGACGCAGACGCCGTTGCGGACGCTGATCGCGCGGCCCTGAAGGACGAATGTCGTCTCGTCGGTGCCGACGCTCGGCATCGCGTCCGTGACCAGCATCAGGCGATCGCGCGGGCGCGCGGCCATGGTGATCCGCAGGACCGGCGGGGCGACGTGGCGGCCATCCACGATTAGGCCGCACCAGGCGTGGCGGTCTTCCAGCGCCGCGCCGACCACGCCCGGCTCGCGATGGGTCAGTGGGGACATGGCGTTGAACAGGTGGGTGAAGCCGCGCAGGCCATTGTCGAGCGCCGACCGGATGGTGGCGTAGGTGGCGTTGGTGTGGCCGGCGGAGACGATGATGCCGGCTGCGGCCAGTCGAGCAATCGTCTCCGGCGTCGTGGTTTCGGGCGCCAGGGTGACCAGGGTGCGGCCGCGCCCCAGACCGGTGAGGACCTCGAAGGCTTCGTCGTCCAGGGCGCGGAACTTGGTCGAGTCGTGGATGCCCTTTCGCCGGGCGTTCAGGAAGGGCCCTTCGACGTGGATCCCGAGGACGCCCGGAACGCCGCGCGCGATCGCTTCATCGACCGCCTTGATCGCCTGCCGGACCACGCTGAGGTCGTCGCTGATCAGGGTCGGCAGGAAACCGGTCGTGCCGAAGCGGCGATGCGCCGCGCCGATCCGTTCGATGGTCTCCACCGTAGGCGCATCGTTGAACAGCACGCCGCCGCCGCCGTTGACCTGGGTGTCGATGAAGCCGGGCAGCAGCAGCCCCTCGCTCAGATCCTGGATCCGGGCGCCCTCCGGCGCGGCGTCGGCGAGCGCCAGGATGCGGCCGTCCTCGATGAGGACGACGCGATCTTCGATGACGCCGGCTTCCGTCAGGACGCGGCCGTTGACGAGCGCGGTGATCATCAGCGGGTTTCGGTCACTTTGCGCAGGTTCGGCGGCTGGTCGGGATCGAACCCGCGCCGGAAGGACAACGCGTTCGCCATGCGATAGAAACTCTGGATCATCAGGATCGGCTCCAGCGCGGGATGCGCGGCCAGGGCCGGCAGCGCGCCTTCAGGGCCGTTGACGCCTGCGAACAGCATGTTGGCGCCCCGAGCGGCCAGGTCGGCGGCGGTGGCCTCGACGCCGGCTCGCGTCTCGTCGTCCTGGGCGAAGACCAGGGTCGGGAAGCCCGGCTTGACCAGGGCGCGGGGGCCGTGGGCCACCTCGGCGGCGCTGAACGCCTCCGCGTGCAGGCCGCAGGTCTCCTTCAGCTTGAGCGCCGCCTCCTGGGCGACGCCGAAACCTGGTCCTCGGCCGATGACGAACAGGTTGGTCGCGGGCGCCAGGGCCTCGACCGCCGGCGACCAGTCCAGCGCCAGCGCTTCGGTCAGCTGTTCGGGCAGTTGGTCCAGCGCGCACAGCAGCGCCTTGTCGTCGGTCCAGGCTGCGGCCAGGTTGGCCAGCGCCGTCAGACTGGTGATGTAGGACTTGGTCGCGGCGACGCTGGTTTCCGGACCCGCGCGCAGGGGGATCGCCTCGTCGGCCAGCTCGGCCAGCGGCGCGTTGATGTCGTTGACCAGGACGACGACATAGGCGCCGGCCTTCTTGGCGGCTTCGGTCGCGGCCAGCAGGTCGGGGCTGCGGCCCGACTGGGAGATGGCCAGATAGACGACGCCCTCGAAGTTCGGCGTGCGGGCGTAGACCGAGCTCACCGACGGCGAAAAGGACGAGGTCAGCACGCCGGCCCGCATCTCCAGCAGATAGCGGCCATAGGTGGCGGCGTGGTCCGAACTGCCCCGGGCGCAGGTGACGACCGCTCGCGGGTTCATCTCGCGCAGCCGGGCGCCCAGGCGGGCCATCCGCTCGCCGTTGATCTCGAGCTGGCCGGCGACCGCTCCGGGCGCCTGCGCCGTCTCGAGGAACATCCGCGAGCCTTCCGGCGAGCCTGGGTTCCGCTTCACGTTCGACGACTCCATGCTGAGCAAGACTCCCACGTCAGGCCTCTTCAAGACAGATCATTGAGTTCGGCGACGAAGTCGTAGGCGTCGCCGCGGTAGTAGGACTGGGTGAACTCCACGGTCCGGCCGTCCTTGGCGAACCCCCGGCGCTCTATCAGCAAGGCCGCATCGCCGGGCTGCACGCCCATGAGCTGGGCCTGCTCGGCGTTCAGCAGAACCGCGCGCAGGCGCTGCAGGGCGCGCACCGGTCTGGCGTCATGGGAAGCGAGCGCCTCGTAGAGCGACGCCTCGACGACCTCGGTCGAGGGCAGGGTGAAGCCGGGCACCGTCGAATACTCCAGCGCCATCGGCGCATCGTCGGCGTAGCGGATCCGGTTGAAGCGGTAGACGGGCGAACCGGGCGACAGGCCCAGCCGCAGAGACTCCTCCGGTGTCACGGTTCCGGCCGATCGGTTCAGCCAGACGCTGTGCGGGGTGCGCCCGCGGGACAGCATGTCTTCGGAGAACGAGGACAGCTTGGAGAAGCTCTTCTCTACGCGCGCGGCGACGAAGGTCCCGGCGCCCTGCCGCCGCGTGAGCAATCCCTCGGCGACCAGGCCATCGAGCGCCTTGCGGACGGTGATGCGCGAAACCTTGAAGTCGTCGGCCAGGTCGCGTTCGGCGGGCAGCGCGTCTTCCGGCGCCAGGACCTTGGACTGGATGGCGTCGCGCAGCGCGCGCTGCAGCTGGCGATACAGCGGAGCGGGGTCGTGCTCGTCGAGCCGCCCGACCCGCTCGGAAAACATCGTCACGCCGCCTCTCCCTTCCGAGGTTCCCCACCTTTCGGCACCTTATGGCATGACCATTCGAATACCAATAGCCAGAACATCTGCGATTTGTACTTTTTTGGTATTGTCATCTTTCAATTTTTCATCACAGTTCGCGTTGGGGGAGCCCGAGACCTGGGGTTTTGGCCACGCTGTGGTTTCAAATTGGTCTTGTTTCGGGCTCTGGGTCGGCTGCGGACAGTGTCCGGACTGAAAGGGAGGGTCAGGTAATGGTATTTCGAAAGGCATTGCTCGTCGCGTCGACGAGCGCGCTCACGCTCTTGGCGGCGTCTCCGGCGCTGGCGGCCGACGAGCCGAAGGCGACGGACGTAGAGGCGGTCGTCATCACCGGCATCCGCGCCTCGCTCCAGGAAGCCCTGGAGTCGAAGCGAAAGGCCGATCAGGTGGTCGAAGTGATCACCGCCGAAGATATCGGCAAGTTCCCCGACATGAACGTGGCCGACTCGCTCGGTCGCGTTACGGGCGTCAATGTCGTCACCGGTTCGGCCGCCGCCGGCGGTTTCGGTGAGAATGAGCGGATCGCGATCCGCGGCACCGATCCGAACCTGAACCTGACGCTGTTGAACGGGCACGGCGTCGCCACCGGCGATTGGTTCGTCCTCGACCAGACCAGCGGCGGCCGCAGCTTCAACTTCAGCATGCTGCCGTCCGAGCTGGTCGGCCGGATGGAAGTCATCAAGAGCGCCCAGGCGAACATCCCGGAAGGCGGCGTGGGCGGCACGGTCAACGTCCACACCCGCAATCCGCTGGATCTGCCCGCCTTCACCGTCAACATGTCGGCGCAAGGCGCCTATGCTAGTCGTCCCGACAAGTGGACGCCGCAGCTCTCCGGCATGATCAGCTGGAAGAACGACGCCGCCACGCTCGGCATCCTGGTCGGCCTGTTCTACGAAGCGCGCGAGTTCCGCCGCGACGGCCAGGAGTTCCTCGGCTACGGCGACGTGCCGAACTTCGCCGGCACCGGCCAGACCGTGAAGGTCCCGAACCTCATCGGCTGGTCCTACTTCACCCAGGAACGCATCCGTAAGGGCGGCAATTTCGCGATCCAGTGGGAGCCCAGCGACCGTGCAGCGCTGACGTTGTCGGGCCTCTACACCAAGATGGACGCTGACAACGTCAACGTGAACTCCATGCTGTGGGGCAGTTGGCTGGTCGGCAACGCGATGAGCGCGCTGACCTCCTACACGATCAAGGACGGCTACCTCACGGCGGCCTCCTGGGGTCCGATGGCCGGCGCCACGCCGGTGCGGGGCCGCGTCCAGGACGACATCTTCCGGACGGCGCATTCGACGTCCTGGTTCCTGAACCTGGACGGCCGCTACGAGCTGACGGACAGGCTGAGCGTGTCCGGCCAGATCGGCTACGCCGAGGGCGAGGGCGTGACCAGCGACAGCGCGGCCTGGGAAACCTACTGGCACACCGGCGCCAGCTACGAGTTCAAGGGCAAGCGCGCGGATGTTTCCTATCCGCAGCTGCCGTCGGACCCGACCTCGCCGGCCTATCTGAACAACTTCTTCGGCTGGTCGTGGGGCGGCAAGGTCGAGTCGCCGGACACCGAGTTCTACGCCAAGGGCGATGTCGACTATCAGGTCGACGAGGGGTCGGTGCGGTCGATGCACTTCGGCGCCCGCTACACCGACCATACGCGCGAGCTGACCAATACGGCCTATGCCTGGGCCGGCAACGGGATCAACTCAGGCGCCTCAACCGTCGATCTCGGTTCGGTGTATAAGGGCGACCAGACTCCGAGCAACTACTTCGACGGCATCGGCCCCGGCATCCGGTACTCGCTGGCGAACCGTCAGGCGGTGTTCGATCTGCTGAACAGCACCCATGGCGGCCGCCAGTTCGCCTTCTACCCGCCGGCGAGCTTCGCCGTGTCGGAGAAGACGGCGGCGGTCTACGCGATGGCCAACCTGGGCGGCGACCGCTGGCGCGGGAACATCGGCGTCCGGGCGGTCCATACCTCTCAGGAAACCACCCAGTACTCGGGCCAGGCCCCGGTGCTGACCATCGACAATGTGTTCGGCAGGTTCGGTAAGATCGAGACCTCGCGCGACTACTGGGACATCCTGCCCAGCGCGAACATCGCCTTCGACCTGACTGACGACATCATCCTGCGCGGTTCGGCGGCCAAGGTCATGTCGCGGCCAGGCTACGCTCAGCTCGCCGGCGCGGTTTCGCTGATCGAGACGACGCTCACCGGCACCGCCGGCGGCAACCCGAGCCTGGATCCCTTCCGCGCCAAGCAGTTCAACCTCGGCGCCGAGTGGTACTACGGCAAGGAGGCCCTGCTCGCGCTGAACTTCTTCTACCTCGACATCGAGAGCTATGTGACGATGTCGGATCCCTACCCGGAGGTTCACCGGACACCGCAGAATCCGAACGGCGCAACCTTCCGGATGCAGCGGCCGATCAACGGCGGCGGCGGCACCAACAAGGGCTTCGAGATCAGCCTCCAGCAACCGGTGGCTTACGGTTTCGGCTTCATCGTCAACTACACCTACGCCGACGCCAAGACGGATGCGGGCGCGCCGATCGACGGCAACTCGAAGAACACCTACAACCTGACCGGCTACTTCGAGAACGACTGGCTCAGCGCCCGTCTGGCCTACAACTTCCGCTCCAAGTTCAAGAGCGGCAACGACCGCGGCTCAGACATGTGGCAGGACGACATCGGCTCGCTCGATGCGTCGATCAGCGTGAGCGTGTCGGACAATGTCGCGCTGACGTTCGACGCCCAGAACCTGACGGATCAGCAACTCTACTACTACGTCGACAACCCGAATATCCCCCGGGCGGTCTACGACAACGGGCGCACCTTCTACGTCGGCGCTCGGGCCAAGTTCTAGGCTTCCCTCCAGAGGACCGGCTTCTTGCGCGGCCGGTCCTTCCTACTGCGCGGGCGGACGGACAAGGTCCGCGATTGACCAAATCCGTCCGCCCGCGTCTTGTTTTCCCCTGTCTGACAGCAGCGTGGCGACGCGATGCCTTCGAGCCTTCCTTCGGCGCCCTGGCGGGGCGTCTTCCTGGCCGCCTGCGCGGCGGTCCTGAGCGCCGCTTTCCCGGCCTCGGCCGAGACCTCATCCCTTGCCCTGACGCCCGCGCCGCGGCTGGTCGAACAGGCCGCCGGCGCCTTTCCGCTCGATCGCGGCGTCGAGATCGTCGTTCCGGATGGCGACGCGGGCGCGCGAAACGCGGCGTCCTTTCTCGCGGGCCTGATCGCACGGAGTCACGGCTTCACGCCGGATATCCGCGAAGGCGCGGCGGGCGCGCGTCCGGCCATCGTCTTCGAGACGAGCCAAGTCTCTGGCCCCGAAGCCTATGCTCTGACAGTGGGCCCAGACCGGGCGGTGATCCAAGCTTCGGGCGATGGCGGCCGGCTGTACGGCGCCACGACCTTCTGGCAGCTGGCGACCCAGGCGCCGGGCGCCAGGACCGTTCCCGCGGTTCGCGTGGAGGACGCGCCCAGATTCGGCTGGCGCGGGCTGATGCTGGATTCGGCTCGCCATTTCCAGAGCGTGGAATTCATCAAGCGGTTCATCGACCAGATGGCCGTCTACAAGCTGAACGTTCTTCACTGGCACCTGACGGATGACCAGGGCTGGCGCCTGGAGATCCGCAAGTATCCGCGCCTGACCGGGGCCGGCGCCTGTCGCGTCCCGGCTGGCGAGGCGCAGAAGGACATCGACCCCGCGACCGGCCGGCCGCGCGAGTACTGCGGCTACTACACGCAGGATCAGGTCCGCGAGATCGTCGCCTACGCCGCGGCGCGCAACATCACCATCGTGCCCGAGATCGACATGCCGGGTCACGCCCAGGCCGCTCTGGTCGCTTATCCCGAAATCGGCGCGGCTCTGACGCCGCCGAAGACGGTCGAGGCCGACTGGGGCGTTTTCCCCTACCTGTTTGGCGTCGACGACACGGCGATGGGCTTCGCCCGCGATGTGCTTGACGAAGTCGTGGAGCTGTTCCCGAGCCCCTACATTCACGTCGGCGGGGATGAGGCGGTCAAGGATCAGTGGAAGGCCAATCCGGCCGTTCAGGCGCGGATGAAGGCGTTGGGCGTCAAGGACGAACATGCGCTGCAGTCCTGGTTCATCCACGAGCTCGAGCTGCATCTGAAGGCGCGCGGCCGGCGTCTGATCGGCTGGGACGAGATCCTCGAAGGCGGCTTGGCGCCGGACGCGACGGTGATGTCGTGGCGCGGGTTGGACGGCGCCGTCGCCGCGGCCCGGATGGGCCACGACACCGTCCTTTCGCCGCAGCCGATGCTCTATCTGAACCATCGCCAAAGCGGCGCGCCGGAGGAGCAGCCTGGCCGCGGCAAGGTGGTGACGCTGAAAGAGGTCTACGCCTTCGACCCCGCGCCGTCGCAGATGACGGTCGATGAGCGGCGGCACGTGCTTGGCGTCCAGGCGACGCTCTGGACCGAACATATGCGCACCGAGGATCGGGTCTGGCGCTCGGCCTGGCCGCGCGCGGCCGCCGTGGCCGAAGCCGGTTGGAGTGATGAGGGGCGCCGCAGTTGGGCCGGATTCAGCGCCCGCCTGCCGGTCGAGACGGCGCGGTTGGCGCTGCTCGGCAATCCGTTCGACATCCTGGCTCTGGAGCCGACGCTGGTCGCTGACCGCGCAGGGCGGCGGGTCCGAGTGGGGCTCGGCGTTCCCGCCGGCGCCGGCGAGATCCGCTACACGACCGACGGATCGACTCCGACGGCGAAGTCGCCGCTGTATGGCGAGCCCATCACGGTTCCGCTGGATGCGACGGTGCAGGCGCGGACCTTCGTCGACGGGCGACCGCTCGGCGAAGCGCGGCGTTGGACGGCCGACGCCCGGCTGGCCGGAACCCGTTACAGCGGGCAGCTGGCGATGTGTTCCGACAAGTTGAATCTGGCGCTGGAGGACGACGCCCCCCTGCGCGGCGAACGGGCGGTGTTCCTGATCGACATCCTGGAGCCCTGCTGGCGTTGGAACGCCGCCGATCTGACCGGCGTCTCGCGCATCGAGGTCGCGGTCGGACAGCTGCCGTTCAACTTCCAGATCGGCAAGGATATCGAGAAGATCACCTTCCGCCCGCCGGCGACCCCGGCCGGAGAACTCGAGGTGCGGGCTGGCGGCTGCAAGGGCGAGCGGATCGGCGTTCTGCCTCTGGCTCCCGCGGTCGACAATCCGGCCGTCACCGTCCTGACCGGCGCGATCGCATCGCGAAGCGGCAAGCAGGATCTCTGCTTCACCTTCACCCAGCGGGGCGTCGAGCCGATGTGGGCGATCGATCGCGTCACCCTCGTTCCCGGCGCGATGGCCGGCGGGAAGTAGCGCGTGGTCCAGATCGTTCTCGTTTCGCCGCTGGATGGCTGGGTCGCGCCGCTGACGGAAACGCCGGACCCGGTCTTCGCGGGGCGAATGCTCGGCGACGGCGTGGCCATCGACCCCACCGGCTCTCGTCTGCATGCGCCCTGCGCGGGGCGGATCGCTTCCATCCATCGCGCGCGCCACGCCGTCACCCTGGTGACGCCCGAAGGCGCCGAGATCCTGATGCACCTCGGGCTCGACACCGTCGCCCTGGGCGGCGAGGGTTTCGAGGTCCTGGTCGAGGAAGGCGCGACCGTAGCGGCGGGCCAACCGCTGCTGGCCTTCGACCTTGACCGGCTCTCGCAGTCGGCTCCCAGCCTGATGACGCCGGTGATCGTGGCCAACGGCGAGGCCTTCGCCATCGAACGGCGCGAGATCGATCACAGGATCAAGGTCGGCGAGCCGCTGATGATCCTGAAGGGCGCGACGGTGGCGGCGGCTGAGGCTGTCGCTGCGGGCGGCGTCTCGCGGACCCTGGTCGTGCCGCTGCCGCACGGGGTCCACGCCCGGCCCGCGGCGCGGATCAGCGACGCCGCGCGGCGGTTCGCGGCCGAGGTGCGGGTCCTGGCGTTCAATCGCAGCGCCAGCGCACGCAGTCCGGTGGGGCTGATGTCCCTGGCCATTCGCCATGGCGACGAAATCACCCTGACCGCGTCCGGGCCGGACGCGGAGGCCGCGGTCGCAGCCCTGGCCCGACTGATCGAGGACGGCGCCGGCGAGGAAGCCGAGGCGCCCATCGAGGAGGCTCCGGCCCCGGTCACGCCTCAAGCCCCGACCGAAGTCGGCGTTCTGCGCGGCGTCACGGCGGCGCCCGGATTGGCCATTGGCAAAGCCTTTCGGCTGTCGGCCCGGGCGATCACCGTGGCTGAGGATGGCCGCGGCCTGGCGCAGGAACAGGCGGCCCTGGCCGAAGCCGTCGATATCGTCCGTCGTCGGATCGAGGCTGCGGCGGAGGGCGGCGACAAGGCTCGTCGCGGCATATTGGGCGCGCATCTCGCCTTCCTCGAGGATCCGGAACTGACCGCCGCGGCGCGCCGCGCGATCGCCGAAGGACGCAGCGCCGGCTTCGCCTGGCGGGCGGCGATCGGCGGCTATGTCGATGCGCTGAAGGCGATGGGCGACCGTCGCCTGGCCGAGCGGGTCGACGATCTTCTGGATCTGGAACACCAGGTGCTGGCCATCCTGTCAGGCGAGGCGGAGGCGACGATCGCGCCGCCGCCCGGCTCGATCCTCCTGGCCGAGGATCTTCTGCCCTCGCAACTCATGGGTCTCGACAGCGCCGGGTTGGCCGGTCTCTGCGTCGGGCGCGGCGGGCCCACTTCGCACGTGGCGATCCTGGCCGCAGCCCTGGGCCTGCCGGCCTTGGTCGCGGCGGGCGCGGGCGTGACCGCGATCGCTGACGGGACGACTCTGATCCTTGACGCCGACAGCGGCCTCCTGCGCGTGGCGCCGGACGCCGGGGCGCTGGAGACCGCTCAGAGCGCCATCGCCGTCCGTCACGAGCGTCGCGCGGCGGCGCGGGCCGCGGCGCATGAGCCCGGGCGTATGGCCGACGGCGGCCGTATCGAGGTGTTCGCCAATGTCGGCTCGCTGGCGGACGCCGTCGCGGCCACGGCTTCCGGCGCCGAAGGGTGCGGTTTGCTGCGCACGGAATTCCTGTTCCTCGATCGCGAGACGCCCCCGGACGAGGATGAGCAGCATCGTCAGTACCAGGCGATCGCCTCGGCGCTCGAGGGGCGGCCGCTGATCGTGCGGACCCTGGACGTCGGCGGCGACAAGGACGCGCCCTATCTGGCGCTGCCGACGGAGGAGAACCCGGCCCTCGGGCTACGCGGCGTGCGGGTCAGCCTTTGGCGACCGCAGCTGCTGCGCGCCCAGCTGCGGGCCATCCTCAGGGTGAAGCCGATCGGCCAGTGCCGGATCATGATCCCCATGGTCAGCGGGCTGGACGAGCTGCGCGCGGTCCGCGCGGTGCTCGACGAAGCGCGGCGCGACCTGGGCGTCGTAGAGCGGGTCGAGTTGGGCGTGATGGTCGAGACCCCCGCGGCCGCGCTCACCGCCGATCTGCTGGCGGCCGAAGCCGACTTCCTGTCGATCGGAACCAACGATCTGACCCAGTACACGCTGGCCATGGATCGTGGGAACGCCGAGCTGGCCCCGCGCATAGACGCCCTGCATCCCGCTGTTCTCAGGCTGATCGCGCAGACCACCCAGGGCGCGCGCCGCCACGGGCGCTGGGTCGGAGTCTGCGGCGGTCTGGCCGCCGATCCCGCCGCCGCGCCGATCCTGATCGGCCTGGGCGTGACCGAGCTGTCAGCCACCGCCTCGGCCGTGCCGGAGATCAAGGCGCTGGTCCGGCGGCTGAAGCGTGACGCCTGCGAGGCCCTGGCCGAACGGGCCCTGCTGCAACCCTCCGCCGAGGCCGTGCGCGCCATGGCCCAGACCTTCCTGACGGGAGCGATCTCATGAAGTCGCCACTGGAGGCGCTGCAGCCGCTCGGCCGCGCGCTGATGCTGCCGATCGCCGTGCTGCCCGTGGCGGGTCTGCTGCTCCGCCTGGGGCAGCCGGATCTGCTGAACATCCCGTTCATGGCCGCGGCCGGCGACGCCGTGTTTTCGAACCTGGGTCTGCTGTTCGCCATCGGGGTCGCGGTCGGATTCGCGCGCGACAACAACGGCGCGGCCGGCTTGGCCGGGGTGGTCTGCTATCTGATCTCGGTCGAGGGCGCCCAGGCGCTGATGACCGTGCCGCCCGAGGCGCTGAAGGATTTCACGGGTCCGGCCGTCGATCTGGCCAGCGCCGCCTTCAAGGACAAGGCGACCGGCAAGCTGTCGGTGCCCATAGGCATCGTTTCGGGCCTGCTGGCCGGGGCGGCCTACAACCGGTTCCACGACTTCAAGCTGCCGGACTACCTGGCCTTCTTCGGCGGCCGGCGGTTCGTGCCGATCGTCAGCGGCGTCGGCGGCCTGCTGATCGCTCTGATCGTGGGCCTGGGGTTCCCCGGCCTGGACCATGGCTTTGACGCCCTTAGCCGCGGCATCGTCGCGTCCGGCGAGATCGGCCTGTTCGTCTACGGCGTGCTGAACCGGCTGCTGATCGTCACCGGACTGCATCACATCCTGAACAACATCGCCTGGTTCGTGGTCGGCGAGTATGGCGGCGCCACCGGCGATCTGCGCCGGTTCTTCGCGGGCGATCCCAGCGCCGGGGCCTTCATGTCGGGCTTCTTCCCGGTGATGATGTTCGGCCTGCCCGCCGCCTGCCTGGCCATGTACCACTCGGCCCGGCCGGACCGCCGCAAGGCGGTGGGCGGGATGCTGCTGTCGATGTCGGCCACCGCCTTCCTGACCGGGGTGACCGAGCCGATCGAGTTCACCTTCATGTTCCTGGCCCCGCTGCTCTATGCGCTTCACGCCGTGCTGACGGGGGCGGCCATGGTTCTCATGGACGTTCTGGGGGTGAAGCTGGGCTTCGGTTTTTCCGCCGGGGCGATCGACTATGTGCTGAACTTCAACAAGTCGACCCGGCCGCTGATGCTGATCCCGATCGGGCTGGTCTACTTCGCCATCTACTACGGCGTGTTTCGGTTCGTGATCACCCGGTTCAACCTGCGCACGCCCGGCCGCGAGGCCGAGGATGCGCCTGTCGCGGCGGTCGTCCTGGCCAGCGGCGGCCGAGGCGAACAGTTTGCGGCCGCGCTCGGCGGCGCGGAGAACCTGGTCACGGTCGACGCCTGCACAACCCGGCTGCGCCTCGTCGTCGCGGATCAGGCTCGGGTCGACGAAGCTGCATTGAAGAGCCTCGGATCGCGCGGCCTGGTTCGTCCCTCGGCCAACGCGCTGCAGGTCGTGCTGGGCCCGATCGCCGACCAGGTCGCCGGCGAGATCCGCGCCGCGGCCGCGGCTTCGGGCAGTGCAGCGTCGAGTGAACCCCAAGAAAAGCCCGGGCCGGCCGCAGCCGGCGCGCCGGCAGCATTGGATCGCCTCGCCTGGCTGGCGGCGTTCGGCGGTGCGGGCAATGTCCGCCGGCTCCAAGCGGTCGCCGGCCGTCTGAGGCTGGAAGTCGCGGACGCCACGGCGGTTCGCGAGGACGCGCTGCTCGATCTCGGAGCTCGGGCGGTCGTGCACCTGGACGGGAGCGTCCATGTTCTGCTCGAGAACGCCGACGGCGTGGCGGCGGCCTTGGCCTAGCCGGCGTAGCCCTGGGCTTCGAGCAATTCGGCCAACGCCGGCAGGAACGGCGCCAGACGGTCGGCATGGCGCCGCCAGCGGCCCACGGAGCGATCATTCAGAGGCTCGGTCACCTGAGCGTAGCTCGGCGTCGGCGCGTAGCGGCGGCTCTCGTGGAAGGTCAGACAGGCCGGCTCGAGCGGCAGATCCAGCAGCGCCAGCATCTGGCGGGTCAGCGCTTCCTGATCGGCGACGAAGGCCTCGTAGCGCAGCGTGAAGGGCGCCCCGGCCGCGGCGTCATAGGCCTCCGACAGGGTCTGCATCGCCCGCATATGCGCGAAGATGTCCTCGATCCGGTAGCCGCAGTCGAAGCCGTGGGTCAGGTGGTGCGACAGCATCGAGACGGCGACGTCGAGGGGATGGCGTCGCACACGGATGATCGGAGAGTCGGGAAAGGCCAACCGCAGCAGCGGCAGCCAGATGTCGTTGAGCGGCATCTTGTCGGTGAACCAGCGCGCGCCGGGGCGGCGTAGGCCATAGGCCTCGGCCCGCGTCAGATAGTGATCACGCAGATGAACGGCGGCGGTGGTCAGGTCGCCCAGGTCGACGTCCTCGAGTTCGGCCAGGAACGGCAGTTCGCCGCCGGCCCGGACTTGAGAATGGCTGGACAGCACCTGCTCGACGAGGGTGGTTCCGGACCGCGGAAAGCCCAGGATGAAGACGGGAAGCGGCCGTTCCTCGCGAACGGTCGAGACCGGCATGGCGGGGTGGGCGAAGGCGCGCTGCAGCCGGCTGAGCCGGTCCCCCACGGCGCCGGCCTCGTAGCGACGGCCCGTCTCCTGTGAGAGGCGCGCCTTGGCGGAGACATAGTCGGCCCAGGCCTCGTCGTGGCGGCCCAGCCGGTCGCGCAGGCGGCCCCGTTCGAGCTGGGCGTCGGCCGACAGAGAACGCGGCCCCGGAGCGTCGAGCAGAGCGACCGCCTCGGCGGCGCGGCCGCCGCGCGCGAGCACCACCGCCCGTCCCAGCCGCACATCGCCGCCGCCGGCTTCTGCGCGATCGAGCAGGCGATGGGCGCCGTCCAGGTCGCCCCGGGCCTCGCGCAGCTTCGCCCAGTGGGCCAGGGCCGGGACGTCCAAGGCGCCGAGGCGCTCCAGCTTCTCGTACAGAGGCTCGGCCTCGTCCAGCTGTCCCTGAGTCAGCAGGTTCAGGGCCAGGGGCGCCAGGATGGCGGGATGCTCGCCGGCGTGGACCAGCGCCTGGCGGAGGTGATGTTCGCCGGGCGCCAGGCCCCCTGCCTCGGACAGCAGCGCGCCGAGGGTGAGGTGAGTCTGCGGGTTGCCAGGGTCCAGCCGGGCGGCCGTCTCCGCGGCGGCGAGAGCGTCGTGGCGACGGCCGTCGCCCGCGAGAAGCTGCGCCAGATCGTGGTGCGCCCAGGCCAGTTCGGGGGCCTGATCCAGGATGAGCCGCAGGATCGTCTCCGCTTCGGCCGGGGTTCCGATCTGCCGGGCGACCAGGAAGCGGATTTCGAGCGCATCGACATCGGCCGGAGCGGCCTGGAGCCGCTTTGCCGCGGCCGCGGAGGCGCGTCGGGCGTCGCCCGCCTGGAGGGCTGACCGCGCTTCAAGGACGAGGGGATGGGGAGCGATCACACAGGTCCCTGGGGCGCGGGCGACGGAGCCTCCTTCTTCGCCCGGATCGTCGCCTGCGCCAAGCGGCCACAGCCCTTCGCAAGCCTCCGATGGTTGCATCGGCGCCAAAGTCGCGCGAACCTCGGAGGCGCAGTCAGGCGGGGAGGGCTTGCGGTGCAGCTTATGTCACGTGAGGCGTTTGCGGGGCGGGCGAACGAGACGTTCGACGTCAGCCTGGGCGAGAGCAGCCTGCCCATGACGCTGGTCGAGGTGCAGGCGCTGACGCCGCACGCCTTTCCGGGCATGTCGCGCGCTCCGTTCTCGTTGGTGTTTCGCAGCGGCTCGCCGGTCGTGTTGCCGCAGAAGACCTATCGCCTGACCAACGCGACCATGGGGCCGGTGGACCTCTTCCTGGTCCCCGTCGGACGGGACGTTCAGGGGATCCTGTACCAGGCGGTCTTCAACTGACCGGCCATTCCATCGCCAGGTAGGGGCCTGCGTCGGCCTCGATCAGCCGGAAGCCCAGCCGTTCATAGAGCTGCCGAGCCCGAGGGTTGGACGGCGCGACGTGGAGCCAGACTCTCGGGGCTCCGGCCTGCCGAGCGCGGCGATGCGCGTGGCGCAGCAGCTCGGCGCCCAGGCCGGCGCTGCGCCGGTGCGGCAGGAAGCCGACATCGACGATCAGCCAGCCGTCGGGCTTGCGATCCAGATAGAGGCGACCGATCGGGAAGCCTGCCTCCTCGACGACCATGAAATCGGCGTCGGCATGGAAGTGGTCGAAATGGACGTTCTGCAGCTCGAACTGGCTGTCCAGGAACTGCGCCTTGACCGCCTCGGGCCACGGCACGGGCGCCATCTCCTCAGCGCGGAACGAGCCGTAGAGGAGGCGCAGGAACAGCCGGTCGGCGTCCGTTCGGCTTCGAAGAACAAGCCCCCGCGCGGACCAGCCGGCGGGGGCGTCGATACGCTTGGGCACGAGTGTCTCTGCGTCAGCCGAAGCTCGGGAACACGCCCTGCAAGGCGATCGAGAAGTTGACCGTCAGGTAGGGTTGGCTGTTTTCGTGCGGCAGGCCGCCTCCCGACATGGCAAGGGTCATCGGCGACAGGACGGTGTCGGGCGCGCCGGTCGTGACGAAGCCCTGCGCGGCGGTCGGGTTGCTGGGCGCCGAGTTGGCCTGCGGCGTCCCGACTCGGGCCGTGACCCCCCGCGCCATGTAGATCTGGGCGGTGTGGGTGTGGGCCGGCATTTCGTTCTGGAGCAGGGTCACGGTCGGCGTCCCGACCATTTCCCCCACGGTTCGGGGCGTCAGACCGGGGCCCTGGCCTTGGTTGTCAGGGGAGTACTGGCCAAAATTGGGCAGCGCGAAATTGGTGGTGCCGTTGCCGCCGTACTGGGTGCCGAGCAGGGAAAACAGGGCGGTGTTCTGTTGGATGGGGATCAGCTGGCCGGAGCAGGTCGCCCACTTGGCGGGGGCGAAGGGGAATCCGAAGAGCTGGATCTCGCCGATGAAGGGTTCGGTCATGGAGATTCTCGATGTTCGGGCGACGGTCTAGGCCGCCGCTGTCGATGCGGTGGGTCAGCCTTGCGACGGATAGATGCCGAAGAGCGCGATGCAGATGTTCACCGTCAGGGAGGGCATCATGTTCTCGTGCGGCTGACTGCCGCCGGCCGGCTGGACCGTCGTCGGGGCCAGCGGATAGGCGATGTAGCCGGTGATGTCCGTGAGATACTGGGTGTCGGTCGCCAGGGCGCCGAGGACCTCGGTGTTCGCGGGTCTCGCCGAGTTCGCCGCCCCCTGGGTGGCCATCCAGGAGTGGGTGTGGCTCGGAATCTGCTGAGTGTTCAGCAGGACGGTTTCCGTGCCGCCGCTCTGGCCGATCGGGCGGGGGCTGAGGCCTTGGCCCTGACCCTGGTGAAGCGGCAGGCGGCCGCGCAGGTCCGGCACCGCGAAGGTGGTGATGCCGTCGCCGCCGTAGGTGGTGCCCAGCAGGTTGAAGAGGGCGTCGTATTCCGCGATCGACAGGAGTTGGCCGTTGCAGTTCTGCCAGCCGGTCGGGATGCGCGGGAAGCCGAACATCCGGATTTCGCCGAGATAGGGCGTGCTCATGTTGTCCTCTCCAGCTCAGTTGCGCGACGGATAGACGCCGTTGAGGGCGATGTTGAAGTTGATCACCTCGAACGGCTGCATGTTCGCGTGAGGCAGCGTGCCGCCGACGGAGCTGATGGCCGCCGGCAAAAGCGGAACCAGCGCTCCGGAAGCGGGCGGCGCGTAGATCGACTCGGTCCCGCCGCCGGAGATGGTCGCCGTCGCGTAGGTGCCGGGCGCCGCCGACGGCGTCAGCGTCGTGCCGGCCGCGGTGTTGGCCGCGAACATATGGGTGTGCTGCGGCAACTGGTTGAGCAGCACCGTCACGTTCTCCACGCCGCCGCTCTGGCCGATGTTGTTCGTGCCGAAGGGGCCGCGTCCCTGCCCGACGGGCGCGCGTCCCATGAGGTTGGGCAGCTGGAAATTGGTCGTGCCGTTGCCGCCGTAGATCACGCCCAGCAGTGAGAACAGGGCCTGGTTCTGTGCGATGGGCAGGAGCTGCCCGTTGCACATGGCGAAGTTCTTCTGGGCGAAGTTGAAGCCGGTCATCATGATCTGACCGAGGTAATACTCTGCCACTGGGCGCTCTCCCGCTCAGCGCCGTTCGGCCTGCCCGAACAGCTTGGATGTACGCTTGCGCGACATACCCCACTGGTCTCCCGGGGGAGTTCTCCCCGGATGAGCGGTTCGCTCGAACGACTGCCGCCCCGCCAGTCGTCGCGCCGCCAATAGGAACCAAGTCCGCAATTTTGGCAATATGCCACAGAGGATTTCGCTTTTTACGAGTTTACAGTTAAGGGTGCGGCCTGAACTGGCATAAGGTGTGTCTGTAAACCTGGGGTGGCCCGTGGGGGGCTGATCCCGACGCGTTGAGTCTCTGCGTACTCGGCGCCGACGCGCGCCGATCGAGTCCGATTGAATCAGGACAGCGAGGGCGGGGTGCAGCGTTTCAATCTTTCGCGGGTGATCCGCGATGTCGTGTCGTTCGGCCCGATGGGCCTTCTCATGTTCGTCTTCGCGGCGACGCTGCTGACCTTGGCGGCGCCGCAGCCCGCACAGGCGGCTGGGACCTGCACCATCAACTGGGGAACGGTCCCATACCGTTCGACCGGCAACACCTTCGTGATGAGCACCAGCCAGAATCCGGCGGTGCTCGCGGCCTGCGACCCACGCTATCCGGCGGTCGACAGCGGCGTCGCGGCGCCCACCAGCGGCACGTCGACCGGCGGCGGGACCTGGTCGGGGGTCACCAACGCCTCCGACAACACCCTGACCTTCGCGCCGCATTCGCGATGGGCGGGGCCCGACACCTACACGATGTACTTCTGCAACGACGCCGGGTGCAGCGGGGCAGGGCGTTTGACCGCCACCGTCAACGTGACGGTCGCCGCGCCGACGCTCACCCTCACGCCGACCCTGGCCAACGGGACCGTGGCGACGGCCTACAGCCAGACGCTGACCGCCGGCGGCGGGGCCTCGCCCTACACCTTCTCGGTCATCTCGGGATCGTTGCCGCCGGGACTGTCCCTCGGCGTGGTCTCGAATCCCAATGCGACCACCAGCACGGTGACGCTGTCCGGCACGCCGACGGCCGGCGGGACGTTCAACTTCACGATCCGGGCGCAGGACAACTCGATCGGCACGGGTCCGTTCACGATCGACCAGCCCTACACCGTCACCATCAGTCCGCCGACGATCACCGTGACCACGGCGTCGGTGCCCAACGGCACCGAGGGATCGGCCTACGGCCCGACGACGCTCGCGGCGACCGGCGGCACCTCGCCCTATACCTGGACCGTCAGCGGCGGCGCCCTGCCTCCGGGTCTGGCGCTGAGCGCGGGCGGCGTCCTGTCGGGCACCCCGACGGGGAACGGCTCCTTCAACTTCACGGCGCGGGCGCAGGATTCGAGCACCGGCACCGGCCCCTACTTCGGCACGCGCGCCTACAGCTTCAGCATCGCCGCGATCCCGCCGGTGGCCAATCCGGTCTCGCGGACAGTGGCCCACAACAGCAGCAACAATTCGCTCACATTGAGCATCACCGGCGGGGCCGCCGCCAGCGTGGCGGTCGCGACGCCGCCGACACATGGCACGGCGACGCCGAGCGGCCTTGCGATTCTCTACACCCCCACGCCAGGATATGCGGGGCCTGACAGCTTCACCTACACGGCGACCAACACGGCCGGCACTTCCGCGCCGGCGACGGTGACCGTCACGGTCAGTCCGCCGACGTTGGTGCTGAACCCGGTCAGTCTGCCGGACGGGACCATGGGCGTCGCCTACAATCAGACGACCACGGCCTCGGGCGGCCAGGCGCCGTACACCTACAGCATTTCCGCCGGCGCCTTGCCGGCCGGCCTGAGCATCAACCCGGGCACCGGCGCGATCACCGGCACGCCGACCGCGATGGGGCCGGCCAACTTCACGGTCCGGGCGCAGGATTCGAGCACCGGGACGGGCGCCCCGTTCGCGGTCACGCGCAGCTACGCCGTGGATATCCTGGCGCCGCCGGTGATGATCACCTCGCCGGCCGCCGGCGCCTTGCCCGGCGCGACGGGCGGGGTGGCCTACAGCCAGACCTTCACCGCCAGCGGCGGCCAGACGCCGCATAGCTTCGCCCTGGCGTCCGGCTCGCTGCCGGCCGGCGTTACGCTGAGCACGGGCGGGGCGCTGTCCGGCACGCCGTCGGTTTCGGGGACCTTCAATTTCACGGTGACGGCGACGGACTCCAGTCCGAATCCCGGCCCGTACACCAGCACGCCCGTGGCCTACAGCCTGACGGTCACGGCGCCGACGATCACGGTCAGTCCGACGACCCTGCCGAACGGAACGACGGCGACAGCCTACAGCCAGACCGTCACCGCCACCGGCGGGACGGCGCCCCGGACCTTCTCGGTGACCTCGGGGACGCTGCCGACGGGCCTGTCCCTGGACGGCGCCACCGGCGCGATCTCCGGGACGCTGACGGCGGCCAACACCTACAACTTCACGATCACGGCGACCGACAACCTCGGCTTCATCGGCAGCCGGGCCTACACGGTGGTCGTCGCCAACCCGGTGATCACGCTGTCGCCGGCGGCGGGAGCGCTGCCCGGCGGAACCGGCGGCGTGGCCTACAGCCAGACCTTCACGGCGTCGGGCGGCCAGGGGACGCACAGCGTGGCCCAGACCGGCGGCACCTTGCCGCCGGGACTGAGCCTGGTCGGCGGCGTGCTGTCCGGCACGCCGACGGCGGCCGGCACCTTCAACTTCTCGCTGACGGGGACGGACGCCAGTCCGGCGCCGGGACCGTTCAACAGCGCGCCGGTCGCCTACAGCATCACGATCACCGCGCCGGCGATTTCGGTCAGTCCGATAACCCTGCCGAACGCGACGACGGCCCTGGCCTACAGCCAGACGATCACCGCCACGGGCGGAACGGCGCCGCACGGCTTCGCGGTCACCGCCGGGACCCTGCCGACTGGCCTAGCCCTGGCGGCGGGCGGCGGCCTGACCGGCACGCCCACGGCGGCCGGCAACTACAGCTTCACGGTCACGGCCACCGACAACCTCGGCTTCACGGGCAGCCGCGCCTACACCGTCGCGGTCGCCAACCCGGTGATCACCCTGTCGCCGGCGGCCGGAGCGCTTCCGGGCGCCACGGGCGGCGTGGCCTACAGCCAGACCTTCACCGCCTCGGGCGGCCAGGGGACGCACAGCGTGGCCCAGACCGGCGGGACCTTGCCGCCGGGACTGAGCCTGGTCGGCGGCGTGCTGTCCGGCACGCCGACGGCGGCCGGCACCTTCAACTTCTCGCTGACGGGGACGGACGCCAGCCCGGCGCCGGGACCGTTCAACAGCGGGCCAGTCGCCTACAGCATCACGGTCACGGCGCCGACGATCACGGTCAGTCCGACCACCCTGCCGAACGGAACGACGGCGACGGCCTACAGCCAGACTGTCACGGCCAGCGGCGGCACCACGCCGCATACCTTCTCGGTCACGGCGGGAGCCCTGCCGACGGGCCTGTCCCTGGACGGCGCCACCGGCGTGATCTCCGGGACGCTGACGGCGGCCAACACCTACAACTTCACGGTCACGGCGACCGACAACCTCGGCTTCATCGGCAGCCGCGCCTATACGGTCGTGGTCGCCGATCCGGTGATCACCGTCACCTCGCCGAGCGCGGGACCGCTTCCGGGCGGGACGGGCGGGGTGGCCTACAGCCAGACCTTCACCGCCAGCGGCGGCCAGGGCGGCCACACCTTCGCGGTGTCCGCCGGCTCGCTTCCGGCCGGGGTGACCCTCAGCGCCGGCGGAAGCCTGTCCGGCACGCCGACGGTCTCCGGGAACTTCAACTTCTCGGTCACGGCCACCGACTCCAGTCCGACCCCGGGCGGGCCGTTCACCAGCGCGCCGGTCGTCTACAGCCTGGCCATCGTCGCGCCGACGATCACGGTCAATCCGACGACGCTGCCGAACGCGACGACGGCCCTGGCCTACAGCCAGACGATCACGGCCACGGGCGGAACGGCGCCGCACGGCTTCGCGGTCACCGCCGGGACCCTGCCGACTGGCCTGGCCCTGGCGGCGGGCGGCGGCCTGACCGGCACGCCCACGGCGGCCGGCAACTACAGCTTCACGGTCACGGCCACCGACAACCTCGGCTTCACGGGAAGCCGCGCCTACACCGTCGCGGTCGCCAACCCGGTGATCACCCTGTCGCCGGCGGCGGGCGCGCTGCCGGGCGCCACCGGCGGCGTGGCCTACAGCCAGACCTTCACCGCCTCGGGCGGCCAGGGGACGCACAGCGTGGCCCAGACCGGCGGGACCTTGCCGCCGGGACTGAGCCTGGTCGGCGGCGTGCTGTCCGGCACGCCGACGGCGGCCGGCACCTTCAACTTCTCGCTGACGGGGACGGACGCCAGCCCGGCGCCGGGACCGTTCAACAGCGGGCCGGTCGCCTACAGCATCACGGTCACGGCGCCGGCGATCACGGTCAGTCCGCTCACCCTGCCGAACGCGACCACGGCGGTCAGCTACAGCGACACCATCACCGCGACCGGCGGAACGGCGCCGTACAGCTTCACGGTCACCGCCGGGACTCTGCCGACGGGCCTGTCCCTGGACGGCGCCACCGGCGTGATCTCCGGGACGCTGACGGCGGCCAACACCTACAACTTCACGGTCACGGCGACCGACAACCTCGGCTTCATCGGCAGCCGCGCCTATACGGTCGTGGTCGCCGATCCGGTGATCACCGTCACCTCGCCGAGCGCGGGGCCGCTTCCGGGCGGGACGGGCGGGGTGGCCTACAGCCAGACCTTCACCGCCAACGGTGGCCAGGGCGGCCACACCTTCGCAGTGTCCGCCGGCTCGCTTCCGGCCGGGGTGACCCTCAGCGCCGGCGGAAGCCTGTCCGGCACGCCGACGGTCTCCGGGAACTTCAACTTCTCGGTCACGGCCACCGACTCCAGTCCGACCCCGGGCGGGCCGTTCACCAGCGCGCCGGTCGTCTACAGCCTGGCCATCGTCGCGCCGACGATCACGGTCAATCCGACGACGTTGCCGAACGCGACGACGGCCCTGGCCTACAGCCAGACGATCACGGCCACGGGCGGAACGGCGCCGCACGGCTTCGCGGTCACCGCCGGGACCCTGCCGACCGGCCTGATCCTGGCGGCGGGCGGCGGCCTGACCGGCACGCCCACGGCGGCCGGCAACTACAGCTTCACGGTCACGGCCACCGACAACCTCGGCTTCACGGGAAGCCGCGCCTACACCGTCGCGGTCGCCAACCCGGTGATCAGCGTGACGTCGCCCGCGACCGGCGCCCTGCCCGGCGCCACGGGCGGAACGGCCTACAGCCAGACCTTCACCGCCAGCGGCGGTCAGGGAACGCACACGTTCGCTCTGGCCGCGGGTTCGCTTCCGGCCGGGGTGACGCTGAGCGCCGGCGGCGTGCTGTCCGGCACGCCGACGGTGGCGGGAATCTTCAACTTCACCATCAGGGCCACCGACGCCAGTCCGGCGCCGGGACCGTTCAGCAGCGCGCCGGTCGCCTACAGCCTCACGGTTACGGCGCCGACGGTCACGCTCAGCCCGACCAGCCTGCCGAACGCGACCACGGCCGTGGGTTACAGCCAGACCTTCACCGCCTCCGGCGGGACGGCGCCCTACGGCTTCAGCCTGCCGTCCGGAACGCTGCCCATCGGCATGATCCTCAACAGCGCCGGAGCCTTCTCAGGCACGCCGTCGACGGCCGGGACCTACAACTTCACGATCCGCGCGACCGACACGCACGGGTTCACCGGCAACCAAGCCTATACGGTCGTGGTCGCCGATCCGGTGATCACCATCTCCTCGCCGGCCCCTGGACCGCTGCCCGGCGGCACGGGCGGATCGCCCTACAGTCAGACCTTCACCGCCTCCGGAGGCCAGGGAGCGCACAGCTTCTCGCTGGTCGCGGGCACACTGCCGATCGGAACGGCGTTCAGCTCGGCGGGAGTCCTGTCCGGGACGCCGACGGTGGCGGGAACCTTCAACTTCACCCTGCGGGCGACCGACTCCAGTCCTGGCGTGGACGGCGGGCCGTTCACCAGCGCGCCGGTCACCTACAGCCTGACCATCGCGGCCCCGACGATCACGATCAATCCGACAAGCCTGCCGGATGGCGTGACGGCGGTGCTCTACAATCGGACCCTCACCGCCTCGGGCGGGACGGCGCCCTACAGCTTCAGCCTGCCGTCCGGGTCGCTGCCGATCGGCACGAGCTTCAGCAGCGCCGGGGTGCTGTCCGGCACGCCGTCGGTGGCGGGGACGTACAGCTTCACGGTTCGGGTCACCGACACGCACGGGTTCACCGCCAACCAGGCCTATACGGTCGTGGTCGCCGATCCGGTGGTCGCCATCACCGCCCCCGCTGCAGGGGCTCTGCCCGGCGGCACGGGCGGTTCGCCCTACAGTCAGACCTTCACGGCCTCGGGCGGCCAGGGACCGCACAGCTTCTCGCTGGTGTCGGGCACGCTGCCGATCGGCGTGGCGTTCAGCTCGGCGGGAGTCCTGTCGGGGACCCCGACGGCGGCCGGAACCTTCAACTTCACCTTGCGGGCGACCGACAGCAGCCCGGGCGTGGACGGCGGACCCTTCACCAGCGCGCCGGTCGCCTACAGCGTGACGATCGCCGCGCCGTCGATCACCGTCGGCCCGGCCAGCCTGCCGGCGGCCGCCACGGCTGCAAGCTACAGCCAGACCTTCACCGCCTCCGGCGGGACGGCGCCCTACAGCTTCAGTCTGCCGTCCGGCGCGCCGCCGATCGGCATGAGCCTGAACAGCGCCGGCGCCTTCTCCGGGACGCCGACGGCGGCGGGAACCTACAACTTCACCATCCGCGCCACCGACACGCATGGTTTCACTGGCGATCGCGCCTACACGGTCGTGGTGGCGGATCCGACGATCACCTTGACGTCGCCGGCGGCGGGGGCGTTGCCGGGCGGCGTCGGCGGAACAGCCTACAGCCAGGCGTTTACGGCGACAGGCGGCCAGGGCGCGCATAGCTTCACGGTGGCGTCCGGGTCGCTGCCGCCGGGCGTGACCCTGTCGACCGGCGGGACGTTGTCGGGGATTCCGACCGCGGCGGGGAACTACAGCTTCTCGGTCAGGGCGGCCGACGCGAGCCCGGCGCCGGGGCCGTTCGTCAGCGCGTCCGTGGCCTACACCCTGCAGATCAACGCGCCGACGATCGTGATGACGCCGGCGGCGGGGGCGCTGCCGGGCGGTCTGCGGACGGTGGCCTACAGCCAGACGATCTCGGCCAGCGGCGGCACGGCACCATACAGCTTCACGGTGGCGACCGGGACCCTGCCGGCCGGCCTGACCCTGACCACGGCGGGCGTCCTCGCGGGGACCCCGACGACGGCCGGAAGCAACAGCTTCACGGTGACGGCGACGGATGCCCACGGCTTCACCCAGTCGGCGGCCTATACCCTGGCGATCGGCACGCCGATCCCGGTGGTCCAGCCCAAGACGGTCAGCGTGGTGGGCGGCCAGAGCGTGATCATCGACGCAGCCCAGGGGGCGACGGGCCTGGACCTGATCGCGGCCCAGGTGGCGACGCCGCCGAGCCATGGGACGGCGGTCGCCAGCGGCCTGACCATCACCTACACGGCCAACGGCGCCTATGCCGGTCCCGACAGCTTCACCTACACCGTGACCAACCCCGGCGGGGTCTCCGCCCCGGCGACGGTGACGATCACGGTCAACCCGGCCGTCGTGCCCGCGCCGCCCAAGACGGTGACCATCATGGCCGGCCAGACGGCGACGGTGGAGCTGACCCAGGGCGCCTTCGGGGCTCCGTTCACCGGCGCGGCGGTCGTGTCGGTGACGCCGGCGGGATCGGGAGCGGCCACGATCAGCGGCCGTGTCGCGGGCGGCCAGCAGCTGTACGACCTGACCTTCAAGCCGGTCGACAGCTTCACCGGCAACGCGGTGGTGACCTACACCCTGAGCAACGCCTTCACGACCGGCGCGCCAGGAACAGTGACCATTGTGGTGCAGCCGCGGCCGGATCCGACGAAGGACGCGGAAGTGACCGGCCTGATCGCGGCCCAGGGCGAGACGGCGCGCCGCTTCGCCACGGCCCAGATCGGCAACATCAACCGGCGACTGGAGCAGCTGCACGGCGACGGCGAGGGCGGCGGCGGCTTCTCGAGCAGCCTGAGCCTGAGCAGCGGCGGCGCCCTGGCGGGCGGTCTGGCCAACGATCCGAGCGAACTGCGGCGAATGCAGGAGACCTTCGGCGTGATCGGCGGGCTGAGCGGCCGGTTCCTGCCGGGCGACCGGGCCCTGGGCTTCGACGGCTCGCCCGAACGGCGTCAGGATGACCTGCGGACGTCCGGCATGGGCGGCGGCGGCTCCGGTCCGTGGGGCGTGTGGGTGTCGGGGGCGGCCAACTTCGGCCGGGCCGACGACGGTCGCGACCGCGAGGGCTTCAAGTTCAACACCGACGGCCTGACCATCGGGGTCGACCGGCGGCTGAGCGAGAAGCTGGTGCTGGGCGGCGCCTTGGGCTGGGCGACCGACACCAGCAAGATCGGCGGAAGGGGCACCCGCAGCGAGGCGGACGCCTGGAGCCTGTCGGTGTACGGCAGCTTCCAGCCGACCGAGGCGGCTTGGCTGGATGTGGTGCTGGGCTACGGCAAGCTGGACTTCGACTCCAAGCGGTATGTGACGGCCAACGGCCAGTTCGCCTACGGCCAGCGGGACGGGGACCAGTGGTTCGGGGCGGTAACGGCCGGATGGGACTATCGCCATCCGCACGGCCTGAAGCTGTCGCCCTACGGCCGGATCGAGGCGAGCCGCTCGACCCTGGGCGCCTTCACCGAGACCGGCGGCGGCGCCTTCGCCCTGGCCTATGAGGAGCAGACGACCAACACCGTGACCGGCGCGATCGGCCTGAGGGGCGAGTATGCCCTGAAGACCCGGTTCGGGCGGGCGATCCCCAGCTTCCGGATCGAGTACGCCTATGATCTGCAGGGGTCGAGGACGCAGCGGATCCGCTACGCCGACTGGCTGAGCGGCAACGTCTACAGCCTCGACGCCAGCCCGCTGGATCGCAACCGGATGCTCTACGGCCTGGGTCTGGACCTGCTCCGCAAGAGCGGGACCCGCTTCGGTCTCGACTACGAGGGCATGCTGTCCAACGACCAGACCTCCAGCACCGTACGGATCATGCTGGAGACCCAGTTCTAGGCGACGTCTAGGAGGCCCCGCCCGCGTCGCGCGGCGGGGCCGGACGGGCCTAGCAGCAGCGGAAGCCGCCCTTGCCGCCGCCGTAGCGGGCGTCCTGCCGTTCCCGGAAGAACTGCTCGTAGGTCATCGGCGCCTGGCCCGGATGGGTCTTGGCCATGTGCGCGACATAGGCCTCGTAGTTGGGCAGCCCGACCATCAGCCTGGCGCTGTCGCAAAGACAGCGGGCCGCGTCGGACAGGCGTTCTCCCCAGCGGATCATCATTCGGCCGGCAGCGCCTGCGGCGCCGTCTCCTGGGCGGTGGGCTCCGCCGTCCGCAGAGCCTTCAGCGCGGCCCGAACGCCGTAGACCAGGATGCTGAGCACCACGGCGATGAACAGCGCGCAGAGCGTGGCGTTGATCCGGTCGTTCAGGACGATCTGCTGCATGTCGGCCAGGCTCTTGGCCGGCGCCAGCACGGTCCCGTCGGCCAAGGCCTTCGAGAACTTGGCGGCGTGGGACAGGAAGCCGACCGCCGGATCCGGCGAGAACAGCTTCAGGGCGCCGGCCGTCATGGTGCAGGCCACCAGCCAGGCGGCCGGCAGGGCCGTGACCCAGGCATAGCGCTGGCGCTTCATCTTGAAGAGCACCACCGTGGCCAGGACCAGGGCGACCGCGGCCAGCATCTGGTTGGAAATGCCGAACAGCGGCCACAGGGTGTTCACCCCGCCGAGCGGATCGGTGACCCCCTGGTAGAGGAAGTAGCCCCAGGCCGAGACGCAGAGTCCGGTGGCCAGCAGGCTGGGCGCCAGGGCCGTGGTGTCCTTGAACTTCGGGATGAAGGCGCCGAACAGGTCCTGCAGCATGAAGCGGCCGGCGCGGGTGCCGGCGTCCACCGCGGTGAGGATGAACAGGGCCTCGAACAGGATGGCGAAATGGTACCAGAAGGCCATCATCGCCTTGCCGCCGATGACATGGGAGAAGATCTCGGCCATGCCCACCGCCAGGGTCGGGGCGCCGCCGGCGCGGGAGATGATGGTCGTCTCGCCGACGTCCTTGGCGGTCTGGCTGATGGTCGCCGCGTCGATCGGGAAGCCCATGGCCGTGACGGCGGCCGAGGCGCTTTCGGCGGTGGTCCCGACCACGGCGCCGGGGCTGTTCATGGTGAAGTAGACGCCCGGATCGAGGATCGAGGCCGCGACCAGGGCCATGATGGCCACGAAGGATTCCATCAGCATCGCGCCGTAGCCGATGAAGCGGGCGTCGGTCTCCTGGGCGATCAGCTTGGGCGTGGTGCCGGACGAGATCAGGGCGTGGAAGCCGGAGACCGCGCCGCAGGCGATGGTGATGAACAGGAACGGGAACAGCGAGCCTGACCAGACGGGGCCGCTGCCGTCGACGAACTGGGTCAAGGCCGGCATCTGCAGCGGCGGGGCCATGATCACGATGCCGATAGCCAGGGCGACGATCGCGCCGATCTTCAGGAAGGTCGACAGGTAGTCGCGCGGCGCCAGCAGCAGCCAGACCGGCAGGATTGAGGCGATCGCGCCATAGATGATCAGCGCCCAGCACAGCTGCGTCGCGGTCAGGGTGAACAGCGGCGCCAGCACGGGAGAAGCGGCGACGTTCTGGCCGAACACGATGGCGGCCATCAGCAGCACGAAGCCGATGATCGAGACCTCGCCGATCCGGGCCGGCCGGATGAAGCGGGAGTAGACTCCCATGAACAGCGCGATCGGGATGGTCATGCCGACGGTGAAGGCGCCCCAGGGGCTGCCGACCAGGGCCTTGACCACGATCAGCGACAGCACCGCCAGGATGATGACCATGATCATGAAGGCCCCGAACAGGGCGATCATGCCGGGGATCGTGCCCATCTCGGACCGGATCAGTTCGCCGAGCGAACGGCCGTCGCGCCGCATGGAGATGAACAGGATCATGAAGTCCTGCACCGCCCCGGCCAGCACCACGCCGGCCAGGATCCACAGCATGCCGGGCAGGTAGCCCATCTGGGCCGCGAGCACCGGCCCGACCAGCGGACCGGCGCCGGCGATGGCCGCGAAATGGTGGCCGAACAGGACCTTGCGGTCGGTCGGGACGTAGTCGAGCCCGTCGTTGTGGATGATCGCCGGCGTCGCCCGACGGGGGTCCAGCTTCATCACATGCTCGGCGATATAGCGGCTGTAGTAGCGGTAGGCGACGAGGTGGACCGACACCGCCGCGGCGATGATCCACAGCGCGCTGATCTGCTCGCCGCGATTGGCGCCGATCACCGCCAGGCAGCCGGCCCCGAGCAGGGCGAAGGCGAACCAGATCCCGTGGGTCCTGAGCGTCTTGATCATGGGGCCTCCCGCGGGCGTTTGTTCCGATGTGTTTGTCCGGGCTTAGCAGCGCGGGCGCCGTGCGGGTAGGGCGGTCGTCGTGGAGCTGAGAAGGAGGGGGACGGCGCCGCGCGGTCGCGACGCTTCTCTTCCGCCGTATGTCCCCGCCTTCGCGGGGACGGTCGGAGGAGAACAGAGGGCTGCTGGAGGTCTGCCCTCCCTCTAGGCGTCGAAGCGCTTCAGGCGCTGGCTGATGATCTCGTGGGCGTCGCCCATGATCTTGTCGATCAGCTCCTTCACCGTCGGGATGTCATGGATCAGGCCCGCGACCTGGCCGCAGGACCAGGCGCCGGCGTCCATCTGGCCTTCGACCATGATCTTGGGATAGACGCCCGCGACCTCGGCGAAGATATCCTCGAACTTGATGTCCGAGCCCAGGGTGCGCTCCTTCTCGAGCAGTCGCTCGACGCCGGCGTTGGTCAGCACACGCTCGGTGTTGCGCAGCGGGCGCATGACCAGTCGGGTGTCGAGCTCGCTGGCGGCGACGATCGCCTGCTTCACGTTCTCATGCACCGGCGCTTCCTTGGTGGCGATGAAGCGGGTGCCCATGTTGATGCCGTCGGCGCCCAGCGCCAGGGCCGCGACCAGCTGCGAGCCCGTGCCGACGCCGCCCGAGGCCACGAACGGGATCTTCAGTTCCTCGGCGGCGCGGGGCAGCAGCACCCAATTGCCGACGTCGTCCTCGCCCGGGTGGCCGCCGCATTCGAAGCCGTCGACGCTGACCGCGTCGCAGCCGATCGACTCAGCCTTCAGCGAGTGGCGAACGCTGGTGCATTTGTGGATGACCTTGATGCCCGCTTCCTTCAGCGCCGGCAGCCACTTCTGCGGGTTGTTGCCGGCGGTCTCGACCGCCTTCACGCCGCTGTCGACGATCACCTTCACGAAGCCGGGGTAGTCCGGCGGCGTCACCGCCGGCAGGAAGGTCAGGTTCACCCCGAACGGCTTGTCGGTCATCTCGCGGCAACGCGCGATCTCCTTGGCCAGCTTCTCGGGCGTGCCCTGCGTCAGGCCGGTGATGATCCCAAGACCGCCCGCGTTCGACACCGCGGCCGCCATCTCGGCGAAACCGACGTAGTGCATGCCGCCCTGGATGATCGGATGCTCGATGCCGAAGAGTTCGGTGATCTGGGTCTTCATGGCCTAGGGGCTCCCTCTGTCGTTGGATGACGCATAGCCGTGAAGGATCGCGAGCGCCACAGGCGCAGGTTTCGCCGGCTGACGTAGGGGGCGGCAAGAGCCGCGTGCGTCGGCGGACGGTCATCGCTAGGATCTGCACATGGCCGCCATCCAAGTCGATCCCGCCAAGGTCCGCGCGTTTCCGGACTCCGAGAGCTTCTACGTCTGGCTGGGCGAGAACCATGACCGCGAGACCGAGCTCTGGATCAAGGTCCACAAGAAGGCCTCGGGCCTGGCCTCGATCACGCCGGTCGAGGCCATTGATGTCGTGCTCTGCTGGGGCTGGATCGACGGCGTGCGCAAGAGCCTGGATGAGAAGAGCTTCCTCCAGCGCTACAGCCCGCGCGGCAAGCGCAGCGTCTGGAGCCGGATCAACGTCGATAACGTCGCCCGTCTGATCGCCGAGGGGCGGATGACGTCGCACGGCCTGAGGGAGGTGGAAGCGGCCAAGGCCGACGGCCGCTGGGACAAGGCCTATGCCGGCAGCAAGGAAATGACGATTCCGGACGACCTGCAGTCGGCCATCGACGCCAGTCCGAGGGCGCGGGCGATGCTCGACGGGCTGTCGGCGCAGAACCGCTTCGCCCTGGCGTTCCGCACGCACAACATGAAGACCGAAGCCGGCCGCAGGAAGAAGATCGAGACCCTGGTCGCCATGCTCGAGCGTGGCGAGACGCCCTTTCCACAGAGGGACCGCTCGAAACGCTGACCAGGGTCAGACGTAGGGCGTTCCCGCCAACGCCGCGTCGACGCCGACGAAACCGCGCTCCATCACGTTCGAGAAGGCCGGCTCGGGCGTCTGGCCCTGGCTGAAAGCGCGCAGCGCCTCGCGGTAGGCCGTCACCAGCGTCCCCATCAGCATCGTCGCCGCGAGACCGGCGCAGGGATCCGGGCGGGGGCGGCCGGCCGCCTCGGCCAGCATGGCCGCCAGATCGTCGGCTAGCGCGACCTGAAGCTCGCAGGCTCGCGCGGTGAGCGCCGGGCTCTCCGCGACCGCGCGCCAGAACCGGATCGGCCGCTCCGTGATCCGAAACAGGGGATGCTGCTCGGCGAGCAGGGTCCGCATCAACGCCTGGAAGGTCCGGACGGGCGGACAGCCGCCGCGATCGGCCAGCGCCTCGCGGACCAGGGCGCGGGTCTCCTCCTCGCGATCGAAGACCAGATCCTCCTTGCGGGGAAAGTAGTTGAACACCGTCTTGCGGGCGACGTCCGCCTCGCGCGCCACGTCCGCGACGGAGACGTTGTCGAAGCCATGCTCGATGAACAGGCGCGTGGCGACGTTGGAGATCGCCTGGCGCGTCGCTTCCTTCTTGCGGTCTCGAAGTCCGGGTGGGTTTGACATGAGTGGTTCTATACCACATATAAAATTACACTGAGTGTAATATTGTGCCGACCGCGGTCGACGCCCCTATCGAAGAAGCCGCCATGACCCATGACGTCCTGATCGCCGGAGCGGGCCCCGTGGGCCTGTTCCTCGCCTGTGAACTGCGCCTCGCCGGCGCTTCGGTGCTGGTGCTGGAACAGGCCGAGGAACCGGGTTCCCCGCTGAAACGACTCCCGTTCGGGCTGCGCGGCCTGTCGGCGCCGACCCTCGAGGCTTTCCACCGGCGGGGTCTTCTGGACGAGGTCGCAGCGTTGCAAGGCGGCCGAAGCGGAGCGCCGGCGCCCCACTGGGCCGGCCAGGCGCGCCGGCCGGGCGGCCATTTCGCCGGCATCCAGTTCCTCCAGGACGACGTTGATCCCTCGACATGGCCGTACCGCCTGCCGAGCCCGGCGGGCGTCAGCCTGGCCGTCGACATGGAGGGGCTCGAGACTGTCTTGGCCCTGCGCGCGGCTGCCCTCGGGGTCGAGATCCAGCGCGGCTTCACAGTCGAGGCGGTTGAACCGTCGGATGACGGCGTGGTCGTCCGCGCCGGCGACGCAACCTTCCATGGCGGCTGGCTGGTCGGATGTGACGGGGGCCGCAGCACGGTCCGCAAGGTCTGCGGTTTCGACTTCATCGGCACCGACCCGGAGTTCACCGGCTATTCGGTCGAGGTCGAGCTGGCCGATCCGGAGGCGCTTCCGCCGGGTCGTCACTACACGCCGACGGGCATGTTCACCTACGCCCGCCCAGGGACAATCGCGATGACCGACTTCGATGGCGGAGCCTTTCATCGCACCCAGCCGGCGACGCTGGAGCATGTGCAGGCGGTCCTCAGGCGCGTTTCCGGCGTCGATGTCGTGGTGACCGGCCTTCGGCAGGCCACGACCTGGACGGATCGCGCCTTTCAGGCGACGGCCTACCGCAAAGGCCGAGTGCTGCTGGCGGGCGACGCCGCGCACATCCATTCGCCGCTGGGCGGTCAGGGTCTCAACCTCGGGCTTGGCGATGCGATGAACCTGGGCTGGAAGCTGGCCGCCACCATCCGCGGCGACGCGCCCGGGGGCCTGCTCGACAGCTACTTCGCCGAGCGCAGTCCGGCGGGCGCGCAGATTCTCGACTGGTCGCGCGCCCAGGTCGCGCTGATGCGGCCGAGCCCCAGTTCCCGGGCTCTCGAAGCCGTCATCCGCGATCTGATCGCCACGCGCGACGGGGCGACCTATTTCGCCGAGCGCGTTTGGGGCGTGTCGCTCCGCTACGGCCTCGGCGATGATCATCCGCTGGTCGGCCGCAGCGCGCCGGACTTCGAACTGACGGACGGAACGCGGCTGGGCGTGTTGCTCAGGAGCGGCAGGGGCCTCCTGCTGGACTTCGAGGCGCAGACGTCCCTGCAGGACCTGTCCGACGGCTGGATCGGCCGGATCAACTACGTCGCCGGCGAAGCTCGGAACAGGTTGGGCCTGAGCGCCGTGCTCGTCCGACCCGATGGCGTCGTGGCCTGGGCGGGCGAGGGAGGTCTGGATCCCGACGCGTTTGCCGCGGCTGCGTCGCAATGGTTCGGCGACGGAGCAGCCCGACGTCGGTGACGTGCCGCTGACCGATGCTATCCTGGACGGAGCCGGCGGTGCGATACCGTCTCCATGGATAACCGTCGCGTGGCTCAGCCTTGTTGAAGCATCTTTCGTCCGACAAGCCGGGAACAGAACCTCTGGCCGAAGCCCTGAGAGCCTGTCGACCGCACCTGTTGTGGGCCGCGGTGTTCTCCGCGTTCGTAAACCTGCTCTATCTGACGCCGACCCTGTACATGATGCAGGTCTATGACCGGGTCGTGCCGACGGGCGGTTTGACGACGCTGGCGCTGGTCACGATCGTCGCCCTATTCGCCCTCGCCGCCCTGGCCGCGCTGGACTGGTTGCGAGGGCGGCTGATGTTGCGAGCCGGGCTCCGTCTTGACCGGCTTCTGTCGAGCAAGGTGCTGGCGAGGGTTGTCGACCTACAGACCAGGTCGCCGAACACTCTGGCTCTGCGTGAGTTCGATCAGGTGCGCGGCGCCATAGGCGGCCAGGGAATGCTGGCCCTGTTCGACGCGCCCTGGACGCCGATCTACCTGTTGTGCTGCTTCCTGATCCACCCCGCCATTGGACTGCTGACGCTCGTCGGCGGCGGGCTGCTGTTCCTCTTGGCGTGGCTGAACGAACGCGACACCCGGCCACGACTGAAGAAGGCCATCCAGTCGCAGAACCTCGCCTACGCGGCCCTGGAAGGAGTCGCCGGCCAGGCCGAGATCGTCCGCGCTCTGGGCATGCGGCAGTCGTCCATCGCACGGCAGGTCGAGCAACGCCGTCTGGCGACCGCCGCCCAGGCAGACGCCCAGCTGGCGGGCGGTCGCTACGCGGGAGCGATCAAGTTCCTGCGCCTGATCCTGCAGTCGGCCGTCCTGGCGCTGGCGGCCTATCTGGCGGTGAACAACGAAATTTCAGCCGGCGCCATCATCGCCTCGTCCGTGTTGCTCAGTCGCGCGGTCGCGCCGATCGAACTGCTGGTCGGGGCCTGGCCCAGTCTCGTTCAGGCGGCCAGCAGCTGGAAGGTGCTCACCGAGCTGTTCGTCGACACCGCGGCGGTCGAGCGTGAGCGAACCCTGCTGCCGGACCCGCTGGGCAGGGTTCAGGTTGAAGGCGTGCTGGTGAAGTTTCCGGACACGGAACAACCGCAGCTGCAAGGAGTCTCCTTCACGCTCACGCCTGGAACGACGCTCGGGATCATGGGGGCCAGCGGCTCGGGCAAGACGACTCTGGCCCGTGTGATCGTTGGCGCGCTGCACCCCCAGGCCGGAGCAGTCCGTCTCGATGGCGCAAAGTACGAGGCCCGAGAAGGCGACGAGCTGGCGCGCTGGATCGGCTATCTGCCGCAGGCTCCCAGCCTGTTCGCGGGCTCGATCAAGGAGAACATATCGCGTTTCTCCGCTGCTGCCGGGCTTTCGCCCGATGTCGCGGACCGCGGCGCCGTGAAGGCCGCCGTCGCGGCGGGCGCACACGAACTGATCCAGCGTTTGCCGCGGGGCTATGACACGGTCCTCGGCCCGAGAGGCCAAGGCCTGTCCGCGGGGCAGGCGCAGCGGATCGCCCTGGCTCGCGCGCTTTACAACGACCCGGTGCTGCTGGTGCTGGACGAGCCCAATTCCAACCTGGATCAGGAGGGCGAGGTCTCGCTCATGCGGGCGATCAGTGGAGCAAAGGCGCGCGGGGCGACGGTGATCGTCGTCGCACATCGGGCGAGCGTCCTGACGAGGATGGATCGCCTGCTCGTGATGCGGGACGGCCGAGTTCAGTTTGAGGGCCCCCGCGAGCAGGTCCTGGAGAAACTGCGCGCGAGCGCAGGCCGACGGAACGGGCCCTCCGCTGCCGCGAGTGAACCGGTCCCGTCGACACGCCAGGCGCCCCTCCAGCCGGAGCCGTTGGAGCAGGCGGCGTCGGCGCGGGACCGGACCGCCGCCAAGGCCTCGCGGCGCGCCCAATGACCGAAGTCACGTCCCGGGCTCCCGCGCCAATGATCGCCGCGTCCTCTCCGCTTCCAGCGGCGCCGGCGCCTATGTCGGATTCGCCGCGTTTGGAGCTGTTGCTCGGCGGCGCCGTCATAGTGGCGTTCTTCGTGTTTTTTCTCGGGTGGGCCGCCTTGGCGCCGCTGGACGCGGGCGCCTATGCCGAAGGTCAGATCGCCGTCTCCGGAAATCGTCAGGCGGTGCAGCATCGCGAGGGCGGCGTGGTCACGGCCCTGCATGTCGCAGAGGGTGACTCGGTCCGGCGGGGGCAAGTCCTGTTGCGGCTGGCGTCCGGCGAGCTGAGAGCGGTCGAGCGAGGAGCGGCCAGCCAGGCCTACGCCTTGATCGCTCAAAGGGCGCGCCTGACCGCGGAACGCGACCGACTGGAGGCTATCCCGACGCCTGCGGAATTCGGCGACCTGTCGGGAGACGATCTCGTTCTGGCGCGTGAATCCCTGCGTATTCAGCGGTTGCAGTTCGATGCGCGGCGCAGCGGGCGTTCGACCGAAACGGGCGTCCTGAACCAACGCGTGGCGCAGCTGAACGAGCAGATCGGGGGCTACGAGCGGCAGATGGTCTCGAACCGTGATCAGCAGCGGCTGATCCAGGAAGAGCTGACGGGCATGCGCCGTCTGGCGGCTCAAGGGTATGCGCCTCTGACGCGTGTTCGCGCCCTGGAGCGAGCCTCGGTCCAACTGGACGGTGAGCTCGGTTCGTTGAAGTCCCAGGTCGCGCGCTCGCGGGAAGCGATCGGCGAGGCTCGTTTGCAGGCGTCAGCCGTGTCGACGCGGATGAACGAGGAGGTCGCGGATCAGTTGCGCCAGATCGACGTGCAGCTGAACGAACTCCGGCCCCGGATCGCTGAGCTGAGAGCCCAGATCGCACGGACCGAGGTGCGCGCGCCGGCCTCGGGCGCAGTCGTCGGTCTTACGGTCTTCACTCCGGGCGGCGTCGTTCAGCCTGGGCAGACATTGATGGAAGTGGTGCCGCGCGACGCGTCCCAGGTGATCGTGGCCCGGGTCAATCCGAATGACGTCGACAATCTGCAGGTCGGCATGAGCACGGAAGTGCGGTTCCCCGGCCTTCGGGAAGCAAACCCGCCGACGATCCGGGGACGGCTGGTCCGGATTTCGGCCGACAGCTTCACCGTCGAACGGACGGGCGCCGCCTACTACAGGGTCGAAATCGTCATCCCGGCGTCCGAGCTCAAGGCCCTCGGCCGGGCGGCCGACTCGCTGCGACCAGGCGCTCCGGTGGAGGCGGTCATCCTGCTGAGGAAGAGAACGGCGCTGGCCTATCTGCTTGAACCGCTGACGAAGAGCCTCTGGCGATCGGGCGGCGAGCAGTAGGCCGCGCCCTATCCAAAGGCGAAGTCACCGGCGTTCAGGTTCGCCAGCGATACGTTCTGCAGCGTGAGGAACTGCCCGCCTCCCACGTCGATCACAACGTCGCCGCCGATCTGGGTCATATGGGCCTGGACATCGGCGAAGGTCGTCCATCCCAGACCATTGAGCTGGATGACATCGCCCGAGGCTGCGCCGGCGGCGAAGTCAGCGACGACGTCCGAGCCCTCGTTCACGCGGTAGATGAACCGGTCATCGCCATCGCCGCCGTTCAGGCGGTCGTCGCCCAGGCCGCCCTCGATGACATCGTCGCCCGCCTCGCCGTAGACCAGATCGGCTCCGCTTCCGCCGTAGATGAAGTCGCCGTCGTCGCCGCCGATAATGCCGTCGTCGCCGTCGCTCCCGAACAGGGTGTCCGAGCCCGAGCCGCCGCGCAGCAGATCATCGCCGCTTCCGCCGTCCATGACGTCGCCGCCGTTGTCGCCGTTCAGAATGTCGTTGCCGGCCTCGCCGCTCAGGCTGTCGGCGCCGTCGCCGCCGGAAAGCGTGTCGCCGTCGGCGCCGCCGAACAAATAGTCGACGCCGTCGCCGCCATACAGGGTGTCCGCGCCGTCCAGGCCGTAGAGGATGTCGTTGTCGGCTCCGCCGTCCAGGGTGTCGTTGCCCGCGTCGCCGTACAGCTGATCGGCGCCCGCGCCGCCGGCGAGGCTGTCATCGCCGGCGTCGCCCCGGATCTGATCGTCGCCGTCGTCGCCGAACAGAGTGTCGCCGTCGTCGCCGCCGCTGATCGTGTCCGCGCCAAGACCGCCGAAGGCGACATCCTGGCCGCGACCGCCGGCGATGACGTCGTCGCCGCCTTCTCCGTACAGCCTGTCGTTGCCGTTCTCGCCGTCTATGCGGTCCCCGCCCGACCCGCCGCCGACGATGTCGTTGCCGCCACCGGCGAAGATGGCGTCGTTCCCGGCGCCGCCCCAGATCGAATCGCCTTCCCCTGGAAACATGGAGGAGGTGGTGAGGTCGCCGTAGATCACGTCGTTTCCATCGCCCCCGGCGAGAAAGTCGGCGAAGTCTCCGCCGAGGAGGAGATCGTCGCCGTCGCCGCCGTCGAGGCTGTTGCCGGAGGGCGGCATTCCGTCTTCCGATCGCTCGTCCAGGGTGTCGTTGCCGGCTCCGCCGAACAGGTAGTCAAATCCCTGTCCGCCGGACAGGCGATCATCGCCCTCGTCGCCATAGAGTTTGTCGACGCCTCGGCCGCCGAGAAGGAGATCGTTGCCGCCGCCGCCAGAAACCACATTTTCGGCGCTTCTGGGCAGACCAAGCGCCTGGATGGTGTTGTCGAGACCGTTCCCCGTGAGCACGCCCGATCCGATCAGGTTCTCCACGTCGATGAAGGTCTGCATGCGGCCGCCCCCGACGTCCTGGGGGCCGGTCTTGTTCAAATCGACCGTGAAGAACGTGCCGACGAGCTGCACCGTATCGACGCCGGACCCTCCATCCAGGATCAGGCCGTTGTAGTCGCCGGAATAGAGCAGGTCGTCGCCGGCGCCCCCGCTCAGCTGATCAACGGCGCTGCCGGAAGGGGTCCCGAACCGATCCCGGGGAGACAGCGTGTCGTTGCCGTCGCCGCCGTTGATGATGTCCGAGAGAAAGCCGCCCGTCAGGATGTCGCCGCCCGAGCCGCCGTTGATCGTCGTGCCCTCGAAGAAGAGGGTCGCCAGGTCGTCGAACGAGGCTCCGGCCGCGAACTGGCTGACTCTGGCGATGAGCTCGTTCACCGGGTTGCGCAGCTCCACTCCGGTGATCTGGCCGGTAAACGGCTCTGACGAGCCCGGCGGATTCGCGGTGAAGGGGCCGCCGGTGATCGTTAGCGTCCAGCCCTGGTAGCTCGCGGCGGCCGCCGTCCCGCTGATCACGACCTGGGTCGCGGTGATGCTGACCACCGTGTAACGCCCCGAGTCCGTGGTGAGGGCCGCAAGGAAGTTGCTCGTTGCGGGCGTCCCGTTGCTGTTCCGGCTGACGAAGACCGCTGGGGACATAAGGAAATCCAGCGTCGCCATGGCATGCTCCTCAGGGCGTAAAGGTAGCGCACCTCATCCGCCGTCGCGCTGAAAGGCAAGCGTCGCTGGGCGAGTTTTCATGCTGAAGCCGAAAGCGGGGCGCCGCCGGGCTGGAGCAACGGCGCTCTGAACGCTTCGACTCGCGGGGACTTGCGAAGCCGGCCCGTCTTGGAGGCGCGGGGCGGACCGTGGCGGTGAGAGAGGGATTCGAACCCTCGATAGAGTTTCCCCTATACACGCGTTCCAGGCGTGCGCCTTCAACCACTCGGCCACCTCACCAGCACCACCGAAGCGGGGACGGGTTGAAGGCCCCCGGCGCAGGAAGGCGCGCAATATACTCATGGGCCGATGCGGAGCAAGCGCCATCGGGATGCGATGAAATTTCGCGGCGACACGCCTATATCTGCGGGCGAAGCGTTCCGAGAGGACACCATGCTGTTCAGCAAGAAGACCCTGGACCTGCCGACCGCCGACACCGCCCTGCCGGGTCGGCCGCAGCCGATCCCCACCGCCACGACTCATTTCGTCAACGGCCGCCCGCTCAAGGGGCCCTGGCCCGATGGTCTGGAAGAAGCCGTGTTCGCCATGGGCTGTTTCTGGGGCGTCGAGCGGGTGTTCTGGCAGATCCCCGGCGTCTACAGCACGGCCGTCGGCTATGTCGCCGGGATCACGCCGAACCCGAGCTATGAGGAGGTCTGCAGCGGTCGCGCCGGCCATACCGAGGCGGTGCTGGTGGTTTATGACCCGAAGGTCGTGACCTATGAGACCCTGCTCAAGACGTTCTGGGAGAATCACGACCCGACCCAGGGCATGCGTCAGGGCAACGACATCGGCACCCAGTACCGCTCGGGCATCTATCCCGTGGACGACGCCCAGGCTGCGGCGGCCGTCGCCTCGAAGGAGGCCTACGAGCAGGCGCTGTCGAAGGTCCGGATGGGGCCGATCACTACCGAGATCGAGGCCGCCGGCCCGTTCTACTACGCCGAGGACTACCATCAGCAGTACCTGGCCAAGAATCCGAACGGCTACTGCGGGATCGGCGGCACCGGCGTGACCTGCCCGATCGGCGTCGGCGTCCAGGCATGACGCCGGCGGCCTTCGATGCGGTCTGCGCAGGCCTGCCGGGCGTCCGGATGGATGTCCAGTGGGGCGATGATCATGTCTGGAAGGTCGGCGACAAGATGTTCGCCGTCCGTGCGGCGAACGGCGGGAGCTTCAGCTTCAAGGCTTCGGACATCGCGTTCGAGGCCCTCACGGCGGAAGGGCCGGGCCGGCCGGCGCCCTATCTCGCTCGCGCCAAATGGGTGCGGTTCGACGACATGGCGACCCTCGACGATGACGAACTGGCCGACTGGCTGAGAACCGCGCACGGCCTGGTCGCCGCCAAGCTGACCCGGGCCAAGCGGCGCGAGCTAGGGATCGACTGAGCCGGTGTCGATCTGGCGGCGCAGGTCGCGGATGGCCTTGGCCGCCGGCGAATGGCGCTGCCGCCAGACCAGCAGGACGATGGCGCCCAGCGTCGCGGCGGTGAAGGCGATCGGGCCGAAGAGCCAGGCCGCGGCGGCGAGGGCGAAGTAGTAGCCGCGCACCCCGCGATTGAATGACGACAGCGCCGGGTTCAGCACCCGCGTCGCGGCGGCGGCGTAGGCGGCCTGGGTGCCGGGGTCCACGTTCTCGCCCTCCGGCGTCGCGCCCATGATCGCCAGGCTGTAGTTCATCTGGCGGATGGCCCAGATGAAGTCGAGCAGGCCGCGCGACAGCACCAGCATGACCAAGGCCAGCTGTCCCTCGAACAGCCAGCGGCTGGACGTCTTGATGACCTCCAGGCTGGACACGCTGCGGAAGGTGCTCTCGCCGCCGAACAGGGCGCCGGCGGCGGCGGCGATCAGCAGCAGGTTGGACGAGGCGAAGAAGGAGGCGGAGTTGAGCGCGTGGCCGAGCAGGTTGGCGTCCAGCAGCCGGATCTCCCGCGACGACATCTGGCCCATCCAGGCGCCGCGGATCACGGTCATGTCGCTGTTCAGCAGCGAGCCGCGCGCCAGCCGCTTGAACAGCGGCTCGTAGAACAGCCAGCACAGCACGAAGAACACAAAGACCACGAGGTCGAAGGGCGGCATGGACGGCAGCGACGGCATGGCGCGAGGTTAGCTCCCGAATCCCTTTGCGTCAGTCCTCGTGGATCAGGCTGTGTTTGCGGGTGTCCGGCAACAGGATGACGGTCACCAGCCCCACGGCCAGAATGGCGGTCGTATAGAGATAGAAGTGGCTCTCCACTCCCTCCTGCTTGAAATGCAGGGCCACCGCCTCGGCCGAGCCGCCGAACACCGCGTTGGCGATGGCGTAGGGCAGGGCGACGCCGAGCGCGCGGACATGGGCGGGGAACATCTCCGCCTTGAACAGTCCGGAGATGGCGCTGTAGCCGGACTGGAAGGTCAGGGCGATCATGATCAGGCCGAAGGCGGCCCAGGCGCTGGTCGCGCCGGCGATGGCGTTCATCAGCGGCCAGGTGGCGATCATCCCGCCGCCGTAGGCGAACAGCAGCAGCGGCTTGCGGCCGACCTTGTCCGAGATCCAGCCGAACAGGGGCTGCATCAGCATGAACACGAACAGGCAGGCGACCATGACCTGGCTGGCCGTCTCCTTGGAGAAGCCCGTCGTGTTGATGAGGAACTTCTGCATGTAGCTGGTGTAGACGTAGTAGGCGAGCGAGCCGCCGGCGGTCAGGCCCATGACCATCAGGGTCTGGCGCGGGTGCTTGAGGAACAGCAGCATCGTCTTGCCGCGCGCCTCGCCCGAGGCCTTGGCGTTCTCGAAGCCCTGGCTTTCGTGGATGCCGCGCCGGATCCAGAACACGATGACCGCCAGCGCCGCGCCGATGAAGAAGGGGATCCGCCAGCCCCAGGCCTTGAGGTCCGCCTCGGGCATCACGCCTTGCAGGATCACGACCAGGCCCTGGGCGCTCAGCGAGCCCGCGATCAGGGTCACGTACTGGAAGCTGGCCCAGAAGCCGCGGCGGTTGCGGCCGGCCATCTCGGACAGATAGGTGGCGCTGGCGCCGTATTCGCCGCCGACCGACAGGCCCTGCAGAATGCGGGCGCCGAGCAGGATCGCCGGGGCCAGGGCGCCGACCTGGGCGTAGGTGGGGGCCAGGCCGATGATGAGGCTGCCCAGGCACATCATGGCCACCGACAGGGTCAGGGCGGCGCGCCGGCCGGCCTTGTCGGCGTACATGCCCATCAGCCAGGCGCCGAGCGGCCGGGCCAGGAAGCCCACCGCCGACACCGCCGCGACCTTGAACAGCTGGGCCGTGGTGTCGCCTTCGGGGAAGAACTGGCTGGCGAAATAGACGGCGAAGAAGATGTAGACCGACCAGTCGTACCACTCGACCAGATTGCCGGCCGAGCCGCCGAGGATCGCCTTGAGCCTTTGGCCCGGCGTCAGGCCGGGCGGCGTCGGCCCTTCCGGCGTCTCGTCGATCGCACCCGTTTCCGTCGTCGCCATGCGGTTCCCCCGACCTTTGGAGCAAGGGTAGGCGAAGGCGGGGGCGGCTTACAATCGGCCCGTCGTCGGCGATCCCGGAAACCGCGCTAGAATAGGCGAACCACCATTCGGAGGCCGCCGATGTACGTCGCCGTCTATGCCTGGCGGGTCAAGCCGGGGCACGAGGAGCGTTTCCGCGAGGCTTGGCGGCGCGGGACCCGGCGCATCACCGAGATCTACGGCTCCTTTGGTTCGCGACTGCACAGGGCGAGCGACGGGCGGTTCATCGGCTACGCGGAATGGCCGGACGAGGCGACCTGGAAGGCGGCCTTTGACGCCAGGATGGTCTACGACGATCCCGAGGCGCGGGCGATGTTCGTAGACGCGCTGGAGGAGGACAGCCGTCCGGGCGAGCTTCTCGCCGCGATGGAGGTCACCGACGACCTGCTGACGCGGCGCGGCTAGGCGGCGTGGCGCGCCATGACCCGGCGGAGAATCCGCCGGTGGAACGGGGCGATCAGGGCGATGTAGGCGCGACCGGCCAGGCCGTGGCGGGCGACCAGCGTGGTCACGCGCAGATCGGGCGATGGGCCGCGGACCAGGGTGACGACGATGCGGAAGTCCAGGTGGCGATCATCCAGGCCAGCGACGATTTCGTCGGGCGTCTCTGACAGGATCGGGAAGCCGCCGTCGCCGAGGGTGAAGCCCCCGGTCTTGAGACCGACGAGTCGGGCCAGGCGGTTTCGCAGCGCCAGCAGGCGCTCGGGCCATCCGCCGCCCTGGCCGACCATGCCGTCCGCGGCCATCCGCGCGGTCGTCGCCGTGGTGGGGGTGATGAACGAGTCGCCCCAGTCCGCGCTCGGCAGCGCCGGGTGCGGCAGATGGAGCGGCGTCGAGAAGACGGCGGACGATCGAAGATGGGGCATAGGGCGGCGGCCTGGCCGCCGCTCCCGCCTGGACGGGAGCGGTCGGGGGGAAGGCGAGGCTAGGAGTTGTCCTCGGTCGGGGCGTCCGGACCGTTCTTCTTGATGGACTCGATGGCGTTCTGGGCGGACGACTTCGAGGTGTAGCCCTCGGTCGCGAAGATCACTTCGTTGTTGTACTTGAACCGGACCCGGAACTCGCCAGCCTTGTCCTTGTAGATCTCGAACTTGTGGGCCATAGGCCATCTCCCTTGAGGTTGGGAGGCTGACAGTCCGCCGCCGTCCGCGACGGTGTCAATCGGGCGTGTCCCCAAAAGCGCGTGAGTTACAATTCAGCCGTGCGCCGGATCGGGCCGGATGGCCCACAGCCCGCCGATGAAGGCGCCTTTGACGCGCGGCAACAGCAGCAGGATCAGGGTCGTGAGCGGGATCAGCGTCGCCGGCAGCACGATCCAGGGCGACACTTCCCAGATGAACGGGAACAGCAGCAGCGGCGCCACGATTAGGTGCCCGACCAGCAGGATGGTGAAATAGGCCGGACCGTCGTCGGCGCGATAGCCGGACAGGTCGTGGCCGCAGGCGGCGCAGGTCGGATTGACCTTCAGATAGCCGCGATAGAGGCCGCCTTCGCCGCAGTTGGGGCAGCGATGCTTCAGGCCGCGGACCAGGCCGGTCATGAACGGCCGGCGCTCGCTTTCGGCGGGGGGCTGGGACATGGCGGCCTATATGGCCTTTCGCGCCGCGACGCGAAAGGCCGATGCGGCGTTACTTGGCGTCCTTGGCGGTCCGTTCGACGGCGGTGCCGGCGGCCTTAACGTCCTTGCCGACGCCTTCGATGGTGTTGCAGGCGCCGGCCAGCAGGGCGGTCGCGGCGGCGGCGAGGACGATGATCTTGCGCATTTTGGGGGCTCCCGACTTGGACCGCGGCGACGCCGCGAGGACGGCGCGAATGTAGGCGGGCGCTCCCGCGTCGATCAATGCCTCGGAAGACACAGTCGGCGGTCGGCGGACGGCGACTGTTGCCGCGAATTCATGCCGTTTCCGCGTCCGATCCTGTATCTGCCGGCGGCCGGCGGGGAACTTCTCGGCCGGGCCTCCGTTGGTCACTGGGGCTGACGAACCGGGCGGTTCGGGGCGCGAGGAAGAGGCTTGTTCGTGAAATTCAGTCAGACGTGCGGGCGGGCCACACTCATCGAGGAATTTATCCCGCCCCTCGCTCAGTCCGCGCGGGCCGGCGCAAGCTCTGTTAACCTCCCGTGGCTGGACGTTAAGGGGTGTTCGAGGTCGATGTCGCATCTGACGGGCAAGGCCGCCGCGGGGCTCATGGCCGCGGGGCTGTTCGCGACCGCCGCCGTCACGCCGGTCCAGGCCCAGACCCCTCCGCCGACCTATCGCGTCGTGCCCGCGCCGGCCGCCCAGCCGCCGGCCCAGATCACGCTGCGTCCCGACCAGGCCGAGCTGCTGCGCCGGACCCTGGACGAGGCGGCGCTGCATGGCTTCGAGCCCGGTGAGTTCACGCCGCGCGGCGACAGCGACGCGGCCCTGGTCGAGGCGACCCTGCGCTACGCCAAGGCGGTGAAGACCGGCCGGCTCGACACGGCCAATTTCCGCGAGGACTGGGGACTGCGGCCGACGCCGTTCGACGCCCGGGGCGCGATGGCCAGGGCAGTGGCCGACGACCGCCTGGAAGACTGGCTGAAGAGCCTGCCGCCGCCGTATCCGGGCTACGAGACCCTGCAGATGGGCCTGGCCAACTATCGCGCCATGGCCGAGCGGGGCGGCTGGAAGACCCTGCCCGAAGGCGACAAGCTGGAAGTCGGCGCGGCCGGCCCGGCGGTCGACGCCCTGCGCGCGCGCCTCGCGGCCGAGGATCCGACGACGCCGGCCCAGCTGCCGCGTAATCCGGCGGGACAGTCGGTATTCGACGTCCAGCTCGCCGACGCTCTGAAGCGCGCCCAGAAGCGCATGGGCCTGCAGCCCGACGGCGCGCTGGGCCCGGCCACTCGCGCGGCCCTGAACGTCAGCGTCCAGCGCCGCATCGACCAGATCGTGGCCAACATGGAGCGGTGGCGCTGGCTGCCGTCGGCCATGCCGGCCAACCGGGTGCAGGTCAACGTCGCGGCCGGGGTCCTGACCCTGTTCCAGAACGATGTCCCGACCCTCTCGATGCGGGCGGTGACCGGCAAGCCGGGCGGCGGCGAGACTCCGCTGCTCAGCTCCGAGATCAACAGCATCGTCCTGAACCCGCCGTGGAACGTGCCGGCCGGCATCGCCGCCCGCGAGCTGTTCCCCAAGGGGCAGGCCTATCTCAACGCGAACAATTTCCGGGTCATCGACGGCCGACTGCAGCAGCGGCCGGGACCGGGCAGCGCGCTGGGCCTGGTGAAGTTCGACTTCCCGAACAACTACGCCGTCTATCTGCACGACACGCCCAGCAAGGGCGGCTTCACCCGCTACACCCGCCTGGCCAGCCACGGCTGCGTGCGGCTGGAGAAACCGTTCGCCCTGGCCCGCGCGATCATGGCCGGCGACCCGGAGTGGACGCCGGAGCGGATCGACGAGGTCGTGGCCGGCGGCAAGACCACCCGCGCAACGGTCGCCAATCCCGTGTCGGTCTATCTGCTGTACTGGACCGCCTATGTGACGCCCGACGGCCAGGTGAACTTCCGCCAGGATCCCTACGGCTGGGACGCGCTGCTGATCCAGCGCATCGCCGAGCAGCGGGGCCCCACGGCGTGACCGGGGACGACTGCCCCTGCTGCTCGGCGGCGGCGCTCGGACGGCGCCGGCTGCTGTCGCTGGGGCTAGGCGGCCTGGCCGCCGCGGCGTCCGCCCCGGTCCTGGCCCAGACGCCGACCGTCCCGGTCACGGCGACAGGGGCGGTCGACCCCGAGAACGCGCCGACCCCGCCGGGCTTCTCGCTGTCGCCGACGCCTCTGACGCCGCCGCCGGCCGGTCCGCGCCATCTGAAGTTCCGCCACCTGCACACCGACAAGGACCTCGACGTCGTCTATTGGGACAACGGCCGCTACGTCTGGGACGCGCTGCAGGCGGTGAACCAGCATCTGGCCGACTTCCGCACGCTGGAGGTCCATCCGATCGACGTGCGGCTGCTCGACATCCTGTTCACGCTGCAGGCGGCGACCGGCAGCGAGGAGCCCTACCGGATCGTCTCGGCCTTCCGCTCGGCGGCGACCAACGAGATGCTGGCCGACCAGAGCGCGGCGACCAACGCCGGGACCTCGCAGGTGGCCAAGAAGAGCCAGCACATGGAAGGCAAGGCGATCGACATGCGCCTGAACGACGTGTCGCTGACCGGCTTGCGCGATGCGGCGCTGGCGCTCAAGGGAGGCGGGGTGGGCTACTATCCCGACTCCGGCTTCATTCACGTGGATATCGGTCCGGTGCGGACCTGGCAGGGAACCTAAGAGAGACATGGCCGAGAAATCGAAGGGCGGCGGGGGCTTCTTCTGGCTGATCCTGGGGATGCTGCTGGGCATCGCCCTGACCCTGGGCGCGCTGCTGTTCTTCAACGCCGGACCAGCGCCGGAAGCCGAGGGGCCGTCGCCCGCCGACGAGGCCGCGGCGACCGCCGCCGCCGCGCCGCGGTCCGAACCGGCCCAGCTGCCGCCGCCGGCGGAAAAGAAGCCCGCGCCACCGCCTCAGCATGACGCTGGGATCGATCCGCATGGCGACGATCAGATCGCCGAGGACGCGGCCGCCGCCGGGATGACGTCGCGCACCCCTTCCCCCCGGCCCGAATAGGCGTACTGTAATAAAACTGACGCGTCGCGGCTGCGCGAGTCCTTAGCCGTAACTGGCATTCTGTGCATGGCGTAGGGCGAGTCGCCCGAGGCGGTGGCTCAGCTCTCCCGAACGACACAGGAGCGGGGGAGAGGAGCGCTACGGTTGGAGCCGACCAACACCGAGTCGCCTGAGTACTTTCACAAAGTCGTCGATTGCCAGTGGGCCTGTCCGGCTCACACGCCGGTCCCTGAATACATCCGGCTGATCGCCCAGGGCCGCCACGCCGACGCCTACATGGTCAACTGGAAGTCCAACGTCTTCCCGGGAATCCTCGGGCGGACCTGCGACCGGCCCTGCGAACCGGCCTGCCGGCGCGGGCGGGTCGACGAGGAGCCGGTGGCCATCTGCCGCCTCAAGCGCGTCGCCGCCGACAACAAGGGCGAGCTGAACGGCCGGATGCCCAAGCCGGCGGCGACCAGGATCGGCAAGAAGATCGCCTGCATCGGCGCCGGGCCGGCCTCGATGACCGTGGCCCGCGATCTGGCCCCGCTCGGCTACGAGGTCGTGGTCTTCGACGGCGAGGCCAAGAGCGGAGGCATGATCCGCAGCCAGATTCCCCGCTTCCGCCTGCCCGAGAGCGTGATCGACGAGGAGATGGGCTACGTGACCGCCCTTGGGCCGACCATGCGGCTGGGCGAGCGGGTCGACAGCCTGGGAAGCCTGTTGGCCGAGGACTTCGACGCGATCTTCGTCGGCACAGGAGCGCCGCGCGGCCGTGACCTGGACGTCCCCGGGCGGCGGGAGGCGGCGGCCAACATCCATATCGGCATCGACTGGCTGTCCAACGTCTCGTTCGGCCACGTCGAGGCGATCGGCCGGCGGGTCATCGTCCTGGGCGGCGGCAACACGGCGATGGACTGCTGCCGCACCTCCCGTCGGCTGGGCGGCGAGGACGTGAAAGTCATCGTCCGCTCCGGCTTCGAGGAGATGAAAGCCTCGCCCTGGGAGAAGGAGGACGCGATGCACGAGGGCATCCCGATCCTCAATTTCCTGGTTCCCAAGGCCTTCACCCACGAGGACGGCCGGCTGACCGGCGTGATCTTCGAGGAGGTCGCCCCCGTGTTCGACGACAAGGGGCGCCGCTCGCTGAAGCCGACCGGCGCGCCCGATCAGCATTTCGAATGCGACGACGTCCTGCTGGCCATCGGCCAGGAGAACGCCTTCCCCTGGATCGAGCGCGATATCGGCCTGGAGTTCGACGACTGGGGCATGCCGAAGGTCGACGCCGTCACCTTCCAGTCCACCCACCCGAAGGTGTTCTTCGGCGGAGATGCGGCCTTCGGGCCGAAGAACATCATCTGGGCCGTCGCCCATGGGCACGAGGCGGCGGTCTCGATCGACGCCTTCTGCCGGGGCAAGGACGTTCGTCTGCGGCCTCCGCCGATGGTGAACCTGTCTTCGCAGAAGATGGGCATCCACGAGTGGAGCTATGACAACGACGTCTCGCTCGAGGACCGCAAGGTCGTGCCGCTGCTGCCGATCGAGTCCGCCCTGGCGTCGGTGAAGGCCGAGGTCGAGCTGGGCTTCGACGACGCCCTGGCTCTGGCCGAGACGCAGCGTTGCCTGAACTGCGACGTCCAGACGGTGTTCAGCGCGCCGCTGTGCATCGAGTGCGACGCCTGCGCCGACATCTGCCCGACCGACTGCATCACCTTCACCGTCAACGAGGAGGAGGACGGGCTGCGGCCGCGGCTGAAGGCGCCGGCGATGAACGAGACCCAGGACCTCTATGTCTCCGGCGCGCTCCCGACCGGGCGGGTGATGGTCAAGGACGAGGACGTCTGCCTGCACTGCGGCCTCTGCGCCGAGCGATGCCCGACGGGCGCCTGGGACATGCAGAAGTTCCTGCTCGACACGGCCCAGGCGGGCGGAGGGTGCGTGCGATGAGCCGCTGCTCTTCCGTTTCCCCGCCGAAGGCCGGGGTCCAGTCGGGGTCTCGGATCTTGGGATCGATCCTGAACGCGCAGGCTGAACCGGATCCCGGCCTTCGCCGGGAACACGGGGAAGGGGCGTTTCATGGCTAGACCCCTCTCCGCGACCAACGACTTCGTGGTCAAGTTCGCCAACGTAAACGGCTCCGGCTCGGCCTCGGCCAACGGACTGTTCGTGAAGGCGATCCTGCGGATGGGCGTGCCGGTGGCGGCGCGCAACATCTTCCCGTCCAATATCCAGGGCCTGCCGACCTGGTACGAGATCCGGGTCAGCGGCCAAGGCTGGCTGGGCCGGCGCGGCGGGGTCGACCTGATGGTCGCCATGAACCCCCAGACCTGGGACCGCGACCTGGCCGAAATCGAGCCCGGCGGCTACCTGTTCTACGACTCCACCAAGCCCCTGCCGCCGGAGAAGTTCCGGCCCGACATCACGGTCGTCGGCGTGCCGTTGACCCGGATCTGCAACGCCGCCTACGCCGAGCCGTCCAAGCGGAAGGTGCTCAAGAACATCATCTACCTGGGCGCGCTGACCTTCCTGCTCGGCATCGAGCGGCCGGTGGTCGAGACCCTGCTGAGCGAGGAGTACGCCTCCAAGCCCGCCCTGATCCCGGCCAACATCGAGGCCCTGGCGCTGGGCTTCGACTGGGCGCGTGAGAACCTCAAGCCGCTGGGCCTGAAGCTGGAGCGCGCCGACGCCGTCGGCGACCGCATCTTCGTCGACGGCAACACGGCGGCGGCTCTGGGCGCGGTCTACGGCGGGGCCACGGTCTGCGCCTGGTATCCGATCACGCCGTCGACTTCACTGGCCGAGGCGTTCACCGACTACTGCAAGACGCTCCGCCACGATCCGGAGACCGGCGAGGCGCGCTACGCCATCGTCCAGGCCGAGGACGAGATCGCCTCGATCGGCGTCGTCGTCGGCGCCGGCTGGAACGGCGCGCGGGCCTTCACCTGCACCTCCGGTCCGGGCGTGTCGCTGATGCAGGAGTTCATCGGCCTCAGCTATTTCGCCGAGATCCCCGCGGTGATCTTCGACGTCCAGCGCGGCGGGCCTTCGACCGGCATGCCGACCCGGACCCAGCAGTCGGACGTCCTCAGCGCCGCCTACGCCAGCCACGGCGACACCAAGCACGTCCTGCTGCTGCCTGAGGGGCCGGGCGAGTGTTTCGAACTGGGCGCCCAGGCCTTCGACCTGGCCGACCGGCTTCAGACCATGGTCTTCGTCATGCTCGACCTGGACATGGGCATGAACGAGTGGCTGACCGCGCCCTTCGCCTGGGACGACAGGCGCAAGCTCGACCGCGGCAAGGTGATGACCGCCCAGATGCTCGAGGCGGGCGCCGACTTCGGCCGCTACAAGGACGTCGACGGGGACGGCATCCCGTACCGGACCTATCCGGCGACGCATCCGTCCAAGGGCGCCTACTTCACCCGCGGCACCTCGCGCGACCCCTACGCCCGCTACAGCGAGGAGGGGGCCGTCTATGTCGACAACATGGAGCGGCTGCTGCGCAAGTTCGAGACGGCCAAGTCGCTCGTGCCCGCGCCGGTCCATCGGGCCGCGAAGAAGAAGACCGGTTACGGGGTGATCTACTACGGCTCCACCAGCCCGGCGATGGACGAGGCCCTGGCCCAGCTGGAGGCGCGGGGGCTGCACCTCGACGCCCTGCGGCTGCGCGCCTTCCCGTTCGCGGGCGAGGTGTTCGACTTCATCGCCAAGCACGAGCTGGTCTTCGTGGTCGAGCAGAACCGTGACGCCCAGCTGCGCGCGCTGTTGATCAACGAGGGCGGCGTTGATCCTGCCCGGCTGGTGAAGGTGCTGAACTACGACGGCTCGCCGATCACGGCGCGCTACATCGCCGGCGAGCTGGCGAAGGGGATGGGCGCGGCCGATGTCGCCCCGACCGGGGAGATGGCCAAATGACCTACATCGCCAAGCCGGCCTTCCACCATCCGTCGCTGCAGAAGAACGCCCTGGGCTTCACTCGCCGGGACTACGAGGGGAAGGTCTCGACCCTGTGCGCCGGCTGCGGCCACGACTCGATCAGCGCCGCCATCGTCCAGGCCTGTTTCGAGATCGACCTGGAGCCGCACCGCCTGGCCAAGCTGTCGGGCATCGGCTGCTCCTCGAAGACGCCGGACTATTTCCTGGGCGCCAGCCACGGCTTCAACACCGTTCACGGCCGCATGCCCTCGGTGCTGACCGGGGCCAACCTGGCCAACCGCGAGCTGATCTATCTGGGCGTCTCCGGCGACGGGGACAGCGCCTCGATCGGCCTCGGCCAGTTCGCCCACGTCATGCGGCGCGGCGTGAACATGACCTACATCGTCGAGAACAACGGCGTGTACGGCCTGACCAAAGGCCAGTTCTCGGCCACCGCCGACAAGGGCAGCAAGTCCAAGAAGGGCGTGGTCAACTCGGACGCGGGCATCGACATGGTCGCGCTGGCCCTGCAGTTGGGGGCCAGCTTCGTCGCTCGCAGCTTCTCGGGCGACAAGGACCAGCTGGCGCCGCTCATCAAGGCCGCCCTGACCCACAAGGGCGCGGCCTTCATCGACGTGCTCAGCCCCTGCATCGCCTTCAACAACCACAAAGGCTCGACCAAGAGCTTCGACTGGGTTCGCGAGCACAACGAGGCAGTGAACCGGCTCGACGTCCTGCTCGGCCGCCTGCCGGTGACGACGCAGTACGAGCCCGGCGAGCTGGTCGAGGTGCAGCAGCACGACGGCTCCCTGCTGATGCTGCGCAAGGTCGCCGCCGACTACGACCCCACCGACCGGGTGAGGGCGATGAGCTACCTCCAGGAACGCCAGGCGGCGGGCGAGATCGTGACGGGACTGCTGTACGTCGACCCGGACGCCGACGATCTGCATGACGCGCTGGGGACGGTGCACAGGCCGCTGAACCAGCTGTCGGACCGGGAGCTGACCCCGGGCGCGGCGGCGCTGGCGGGGATCAACGCGGCGCTTCGGTAGGGGTCAGACCAGCTCCCGCACCAGTTCGTCGATACTGACCGAGCAGAAGGCGATCGAGCTGTCCGCGACCGCATAGGGCAGGAACAGCCGCCGCCCCAGCGCCAGGGCGCCGCAGGTATAGACGACGTTGGGCACATAGCCCTCGCGGTTCTCGTCCGAGGGCGAGATCAGCGGCGCCTGCATCCGGCCCAGGACGCGGGTAGGGTGCTCCTTGTCCAGCAGCACCGCGCCGATCGAGTATTTCCGCATCGCGCCGACGCCGTGGGTCAGCAGCAGCCAGCCCTCGTCGATCTCGATCGGCGAGCCGCAGTTGCCGAGCTGGACCAGCTCCCAGGGGAACTTGGGCGTCAGAATCTTCTCGCCGCCGTCCCATTCCAGCAGATCGTCCGACTTCAGATACCAGATGTTCTCGCCGTCCTGCCGCCCGATCATGGCGTACTGCCCGCCGACCTTGCGGGGGAACAGGGCCATGCCCTTGTTGCGCGCCGCCGTCCCCGACATCGGCAGCAGGTCGAAGTTGCGGAAGTCGGTGGTGCGCAGCATCTCCGAGGCGATCGAGGAGCCGCTGTAGGCCGTATAGGTGCCATAGTAGACCGGCGGCCCGTCGTCCGGCCGGAACAGCACCAGCCGGAGGTCCTCCAGGCCGTTCCGTTGGGCTTGGGTGAAGGGGAAGATCACCGTGCCGCTGATCGAGGCGGCCTCGTAGCGGCAGGCCGTGACCGGTCCCTGGTTCACCCCGCCCGGCGGCGGATCGCAGAGATGGGCGGCCATGGCGATCGGCGGCTCGGAGATCAGCTTCACCGCGCCGTCGGGCGTGACGATCCCCTCCCGAAAGCCGATGGAGGAGATGTGGCCTTCGCCGACGGCCCGAAGCGACAGGATGATCCGCACGGCCCCGCCGGTGAGTCCGCTCTGGTCGGGATGCGGGACGACGCTGGGGTTCATCAGCGCGGCGGCGGCGTAGCTGTATTCGTGGCAGAAATAGGCGCCGATCAGCGCCTTGCGGGTCTCGCGCAGGCGGTTCTCGAGGCCCAGCTCGGCCCTGATCTGCTCGTATCGTTCCAGGTGGACGGTGCGGGTCTGCCAGTGCCGGTCGCCGAAGTCCTGGTTCACCAGGGCCAGCTCGGCCTCGCAGGTCCGCATGTCCATCGCCATCACCGCATCGACGATCCGTCGCGCACGGGAGACCTCGCCCGGCTTCAGCGGTCGGGTGTCTGGAGCGATGTGGAAGGGCCGAATGACGACACGTTCCGGATTGGGCGGGAGTCGGAGTTCGCTGTGGTGGAGCTGGGGCATCGATCGACGGGGCGGCCTTCGGGGGAAGCTTTGTCGGCGGGGCGCGGGCCGGGCTGGGCCAGGCGCTCGAGGGCGTGCATGGCGCAGACGGCCAGTTGGAACGACAGGATCGACTCCGCGCCGCGGTTGAGGTTCGCGCCCGTCGGCGTCAGGCCGTCATAGCATTCGCCGGATTCAGGATCGGCCAGCGGCGCGCCCAGTTCGTTCTTCCCCAAGAACCAGTCGAAGGCGCGGCGGGCCTCTGACAGCCAGCGGATGTCGCCCGTCGCGGCGAAGGCAGCAGCGCAGGCGTCGACGGTCGCGGCGGCCTCCAGCGGCTGCTGGTCGAAGGGCGCGGCGGTGGTGTTCAGCCGGCCGAAATTGCCGGTGCCGACGGCGCGGAAGACGCCGCCGGGACCGACCTGGCGACCGCACAGCCAGCCAAGGGCGTCGAGTCCGGCCTTGGTCAGCGCATCGTCGTCCAGCACCTGGCCGGCGCGCAGCAGAGCCTCGGGCAGGCGGGCGTTGTCATAGGTCAGGAAAGGCTCGAACCAACGCCAGTCCGCATCGTCCGATAGCGCGCTGCAGAGGCCCTTCGCCAGTCGTTCGAGCAGGTCGCGTTCGTGGCCCAGGGTCAGGTCGCCGCGCACCAGGCTCGACAGGCCGAGGATCAGGAAGGCGTAGGTCCTCAGGGCCGTGAAGCCGTCCAGATGCTTGCCGGCGGCTTCGCAGAGCTCGCGGGCCCAGCGCCGCATCGCCTGGGATGGGGCTTCCGAAGCCGTGATCGCCGCGGCCCAGTAGGCGCGGGCGCTGCTGTCGTCGGAACCGGCGTCCTCCAGCCAGCGGCGATCATAACCCATGAAGTTCCGGAACCGTCCGGCGGCTGGGTTCCAGGCGTGGTGGACGAAGGCGGCGTAGGCCGTGGCCAGGTCGTCGAGGTCGTGCGCGGGCAGGCCTGCGGCTCGCAGCCGGTGGGTCAGCAGCAGCGCCCGTGCGTTGTCGTCGACGCAGTAGCCGTGGTTCCGGTCGGGTATTCCGTAAGTCGAATGCTGCAGCAGACCGCAGGCGTCCGTCATCCGCCGCAACCCGCCCAGCGCGGGGCGGGGCGGCCTCGGTCCTTCCGTTCGGACGTCCGCGCGCCAGGGCGCGGTGCGACGGACCTCGCTGACGACCCCCAGGTAGCTTTCGGCCAGGCGGCTCCAGACCGTGTCGCGGCCCTTCTCCCAGGCGCGACGGCGCATCTCCGCCATCGTGTCCGGCCGGGAGAGGAGGGTGGTTGCGGCGCGGGCGATGGCGGCCGCGTCGCGGAAGGGCGTCAGGACCCCTCGGCCGTCGGCGAGCAGTTCCTGCGCATGCCAGTAGGGCGTCGAGATCACCGCCTTGCCCAACGCCACGGCGTAGGACAACGTCCCGGACGTGATCTGGGCCTCGTTCGGGTAGGGCGTCAGATAGATGTCCGCCGCCGCCAGCCATTCCAGCAGATGAGGCGTGTCGACGTAGCGGTTTTCGAACCGGATGTGCGCGGTCACGCCCAGCGCCTCGGCCAAGGCCGCGAGGCCTTCGCGATAGACTTCGCCCTCCCGCGCCACCAGGTGCGGATGGGTGGCGCCGAGCACGACGTAGAGGGCGTCCGGCCGCGCCCTGACGATGTCGGGCAAGGCCCGGATCGCGGTCTCGAGGCCCTTGCCGGGCGACAGCAGGCCGAAGGTCAGCAGCACTTCGCGCCCTTCCAGCCCGAGCGCCTGCTTCGGACCGGCGGTGTCGACCAAGGGGCGGTCGGGGGCGCCGTGCGGCACGATCGCCAGCTTGCGCGGCGGGACGCCCCAGAGATCGCGGAGCATGTCGTGGCCGCGCTCGGCCATGACAATGATCTTCGAGGCGCGGCGCAGCAGCCGGGCGAAGACACGCCGCTGGTCTTCGGTGGGATGGCTGAGCACGGTGTGGACCGTGGCGATCACCGGCGCCTGCACCGCGTCGAGCAGAGCCATCAGATGCTCTCCGGCCGGGCCGCCGAACAGGCCGAACTCGTGCTGTACGCACACGACGTCGGGCTCGAGGGCGTCGATGCGGCGGGCGGCCTCGGCGTAGTCTTCGAGATGGTCCTGCCGGACGGCGAACATCACCTCCTCGCCGTAGCCGTAGGTTTCGCCCTCGTCCGCCATCGCCACCACGTCGACGGCGGCTTGGGGCGCCGCGGCGAGCAGGGCGTTCCGGACGTCGGAGGTGAAGGTGGCGATGCCGCAGCGACGCGGCGGAAAGCTGCCGACCAGGACGATGCGCCGGATCTGGCCGGAGCTCGATAGAAGACGGTGCGGTGCGGCGGTCTGGAGGGTTTCGGCGGTTACGCGATGCATGACGGTCCCCGTTGGACGCAGACGGGGAGGCCCGCGCCCGGTACGGGTATGCCAACGCGCGGCGGGCGGACTGGATGCGTCCCGCTCAGGTCACGGGCGCGTGCGCGGCGTCCCGGGCGGAATGCGGCGCGATGCGGCGGCGCAAGGCGGCCAGGCGGCGGTTGACCTGGTCCCGGGCCTCGCGCAGCCAGATCGAAAGCTCCGATCCGCGGGCGGGCAGGCAGGCTTCCAGCAGCGCCAGCAGATCGTCCGGCGGGCCGTCATTGAGGAAATGATCCGCGCCTTCGACCGTCTGGAAACGGGCGTCGCTCCGGTGAGCGATACGGGCGAACAGCCGCTCCGCCGCGGCCAGCGGCGCGAAGTCGTCGCGCGTGCCGTGGATGAGGTGGACCGGCATCGTCGCCTGTTCCAGCGCCCGGTGCAGATGCTCGATCTGCGACGGCTGGCCGGCGACCTCGCGCACGGCGTTTTTCAGGTCACGCGGAATGAAGGCGAGGAGCTTGGAGCCCCAGTCGACCAGCCGCTTGGCGGTTGGGCCGGACTCGCCGAAGTAGCCGGAGAGTAGGACCAGGCTGCGCACTCGTCGCGGCGCGGCGGCGGCCATCAGCGCGGCGATCGCGGCGCCGTAGGATTGGCCGACCAGCATCAGCCGCTGACCGGGAGCGGTCTCCAGCAGGGGCGCCAGGGCGGCGGCCTGGACGCGGATGTCGCCGACATACTCGACCGGCTCGCTGCCCGCGAAGCCGGGGCGGTCGACGACCAGCATCTCGCGGTTGGCGGGCAGGGCGGCCAGCACGGGCGCCCAGTACTCGGCCCAGCTCGGCGCGCCCGTAACGACCACGATCTTCCAGGGCGCGGCGCGCTTGCGGGGCGTGGTCAGGGCGGAAATACGCCAGGCGTGGCCGCCGCCGGCCTGCACGCTGGTCCTGCGGACGAGCGTCTCCGGATAGCAGACGGCGGTGGGCACGTGCTCGATCCGGCCGGTCGCCGCCGACTCGAAACACGCCCAACCGATCTCAAGCACCCCCTTCGGCCGCTTGCGCGCCACCGGGATCCTCCAGCCTAGTCCTGCGCCTAGAACGCGCGAGGACCCGGCTGGGTTCAGGTCAGCATGATCGCGCTGACCAGGCGGCCGTAGTCCGGCTCGCCCTGCTTGAACGCCCGGCGGTTGGAGAAGAACCAGTCCGGCTCGGCGCAGGTGTCGCGGCCGACCCACTCCGCCTGGGCCACACCCGCCTCGGCCAACCGCTCCAGCACGAACCCGGGGAGGTCGAACTGGCGCTTGTCGACCGCCTGACCGGGGGCGAAGAACTTCGCCGAACCGGGACGCTCGCCCTCGAACCGCTCGAGGAACTCCAGGCCGACCTCGTAGGACGCCTGGCCGATACAGGGGCCAACGGCCGCGACGATGCGGGCGGGATTGGCGCCCAGGCGGGCCATCTGCTCCACCGTGCCGGCGACGATGCCGCCCAGCGCGCCCTGCCAGCCGGCGTGGCAGGCGCCGACGACCCGGGCCTCCGCGTCCGCCAGCAACACCGGCGCGCAGTCGGCGGCCAGGGCTCCGCAGGCGATGGACGGCCAGTTGGTGACGACGCCGTCGGCTTGTGGGCGATAGGCTCCCCAGGGGGCTTCCGCCGCGACGGCCTTGGCGGAATGGATCTGGTAGCAGGTGTTCAGCGCGTCGGGCATCAGGCCGAACCAGTCGGCGACCCGGCGGCGGTTCTCCTCGACGTCGGTTGGTTCGTCCTTGGAGCCGCGGCCGATGTTGAGACTGTCGTAGACGCCCCTCGACGCGCCGCCCTGACGGGTGAAGAAGGCGTGCTTCACGCCGGGCAGAGCCGACAGAAGCGGGCTGTGCAGGGTAGGAAGCTTGCTCATTCCTGGGCCTCGAAACCGACCGGGATCAGCATGTCCGAGTGGATGGTCGCGACCTTGAACAACTCGCCCATCTGGTCGGGCGCGACCAGGCGCGCCAGCTGACGGCGGACCACCTCGGCGCGGTCGGGGCGGGCGGCCATCAGGGCCTCGGCCCGATGCTGAATCCCGAGCATGCCGAGGAACAGACCCTGCGGCATGGCGTCGGTCGCGCGGGCGCCGGCCTGACGGGCGGCGTCGCGCACGGTCGGGAAGTCGGCGTAGACGGTCAGGTCAGCCTCGCCGGGGAAGGTCAGTGGATCGACTTTCTCGTGCCGTCGCAGGGCCTGGAGGGTGTCGCCGAACTCCGGCTTGTCGCGGCCGTAGTCGATGAGCAGCGCCGCCCCGCCTTCGCGGGCGATCAGGCCACCCAGCGTCGCGCCCAGGGCCTCCTGTGCGGCGGAGACCTCCAGGATCATGCCGCCCGGCGTGGGCGTCGCGCCGTCGGGCGCCGGAGCGAGGCCATAGGCCAGCTCGCCGTCGGGACCCAAGCCCACCAGCCGCTCGACCCAGCCGTCCTCGCCGGCTTGGACGAACTGCCGCGCGGGCAGGCAGTCGAGCAGTTCGTTGGCGATCAGGATCACCGGCGCGCCGGCGGGGAGCTCCTCGATCGAGGCCGCCCAGCGCGGCGTCAGCGCGGCGCCGGCCAGCCTGTCCTTCTGCGCCGCGACGAGCGGGCCGGACGTTTCGATCAGCCACAGGTCGGCGGCCGCGACGAAGTCGGGGACCAGCCGCACCGCCCGCAACAGGTCGCTCATCAGCGTCCCGTCGCCGGGCCCCATCTCGACCAGCCGGAACGCGGCCGGCTTGCCCAGGCGGCTCCAGGTCTCGATGGCCCAAAGGCCCAGCAGCTCGCCGAACATCTGGCTGATCAGCGGCGCGGTGATGAAGTCGCCCGCTTCGCCCAGGGCCGGACGGGTGGCGTAGTAGCCGTCCTGCGGGTCATGCAGGCAGCGGGTCATGTACTCGGCGACGGAGATCGGGCCGGTCGCCGCGATCTCCGCCTTCAGTCGGTCAAGCAAACTCATGGTCGTGTCTTAGGCTTCGGCCTTCTCGGGGACGGCGGGGGCGATGGGTTCCTTCAGGCCACGCCAGACCATCCAGGCGCCGAAGAGCAGCATGGGGAGCGACAGCAGCATCCCCATGGTCAGGAAGGACTGCAGGAACTCGGGCATCTGGCGATCGGGCTCGCGCACCCATTCCAGGGAGAGGCGGAACAGGCCGTATCCGGCCAGGAACAGGCCGGCGACGACGCCGCGCCGCTGCAGCCACAGCTTCTTATGGACCGCGAACCACAGGATGACGAACAGCAGCACGCCCTCCAGCAGGGCTTCGTAGAGCTGGCTCGGGTGGCGGGGATAGGGGCCGCCGGCGGGGAAGATCACGCCCCAGGGGGCGGTGGTCTGGCGGCCCCACAGCTCGCCGTTGATGAAGTTGGCGATCCGGCCGAAGAACACGCCGAACGGAACCGCCGGCGCGACCAGGTCGCCGAGCTTGAACAGGTCGATCTTGTTGGCGCGGGCGAAGAAGATCATCGCCACGATCACGCCCAGCAGGCCGCCATGGAAGCTCATGCCGCCTTCCCAGATCTTGAAGATCGAGAGCGGCGCCTCCCAGAGGGTGCTGGTGTAGTAGAACAGGATGTAGCCGAGCCGGCCGCCGACGATGATGCCGAGAGTCAGCCACAGGATCAGGTCGTCGATCTGCTCCGGCGTGGCGGTCGGCTTCTGGTCGCCCCACAGCCGGGGCGTCTTCACGAGCCGGACGGCGTAGCGCCAGCCCAGCAGGATGCCGGCGACATAGGCCAGGGCGTACCAGCGGATGGCCAGCGGGCCGATGTGGATGAGCACCGGATCGAAGTCTGGAAAGGGCACGGGCGCCTCGTCTTGTGGACAGGTTGTCCTGTGATAGCGACGATCCTCTTCGCTTTCACCCCCGGTTTCCCATATTAAGGAGGTGTTGACGCCTGTTCGGCGTCCCGCCAGGACCCATTGATGCACACTCAGAACCCGATCCTCGACGAATTCGCCAAGCTGGCCACGGCCGCGATGGGCGTCGCCCAGAGCGCCGGCGAGGAGGCCAAGACCGCCTTCCGCGCCCAGGCCGACCGCTTCGTCGCCGAGATGGACCTCGTGCGTCGCGACGACCTGGACGCCCTTAAGGCCGAGATCGCCGCGCTGCGCGCCGAGGTGGCCGAGCTGAAAGCCGGTGCGTCCAAGAGCGGCGCCAAGAAGGGCGAGTAAGGCTCGCCCTCGACAAGAACACCCCTTACGCCCGGCGCGAAGCAGTCTAGGCTCCAATTTCAGGACGCCGCTGCCGCCGGGTGCTTACCCCGCCCCGGTCGCGAACCGGGGGAGCTATAGGCCTTATGGACACGCATCCCGAAGAAGACGACGCCCTGCTGGCTCTGGATCCGCTGGAAATCGTCGAACACGTCCTGGCGGCGGAGAACCTGACTTTCGACCGCACCGAGGACGGCGACCTCGCCTTCGCCCTCAGCGGCGACTGGAAGGACTACGAACTCTGGTTCGCCTGGCGGCCGGAAGCCGACTGCCTCCAGCTCTGCCTGTCGATCGGTCGCAGCGCGCCCAAGACCAAGCGCCCGGCGGCCTATGAACTGCTGTCGCTGATCAACCAGCGCGTCTGGCTGGGCCATTTCGAGGTCTGGGCCGAGGACGGCGAGATCGTCTTCCGCCACTCGATGAGCCTGCCGGGCGGCGAACGCCCGACGCTGGCCCAGGCGGCCTCGATGATCGACGCGGCGGTCGAGGCGGCGGATCGCTTCTACCCGGCCTTCGACTTCCTGCTCGCCGGCGCCAAGTCCCCCGACGAGGCGATGGCCGCCTGCATGTTCGAGACCGTCGGACAGGCGTAGACTGGTCGCATGACCCCGATCCTGCTTCTGGGCGCCGGCCGCATGGGCGGCGCGCTGATCGACGGCTGGCGCAAGGCCGGCGCTTTCGCCCTGTCCGACCTGATGGTGCGGGATCCCCATCCGACGACCGAATTGCAGGCCCTGGCCGGTCTGGCGGTCAATCCGCCGGACGAGGAGCTCGGTCGCGCCAAGACCGTGCTGTTGGCGGTGAAACCTCAGCTCTGGCGTGAAGCGGCGGCCCAGGCTGCGCCGCATCTGGCTCCTGACGCCGTGATCGTCTCGATCGCCGCCGGCGTCTCGGCCGCCGACATCTCCCGGGCCTTCGGCGGCCGTCATGTCGCCCGCGTGATGCCGACCACGGCGGTGGCGATCGGGCAGGGGACCGCCAGCCTCTACGCCGCCGACCCCGACGCGCGGGCCCGCGCGCACGCGCTGTTCGCGCCAGTGGCCAGCGTCGCCGACCTGGACGACGAGGATCTGATGCACGCCGCGACCGGCGTGTCGGGTTCAGCCCCGGCCTACCTGTACGCCTTCGTCGAGGCGCTGGAGGCGGCCGGCGTCGCCGCGGGGCTGTCGGAGGACGTCTCCAAGACCCTGGCGCGCTCCACGATCGCCGGCGCCGCGGCCTTGCTGAACGCCAGCGGCGAGGATCCGGCCGAACTGCGCCGCCAGGTGACCTCGCCGGGCGGCACCACCCAGGCCGCGCTTGAGGTCCTGATGGCCGACGACGGCTTCGGCCCCCTGCTCGAGAAGGCCGTGGCCGCGGCCGTGCGGCGGTCGAAGGAGCTGGGTTAACCCGGCAGCCTGACCACCGCCCTCAGTCCGCCCAGCGGCGAGCGATCCAGCGTTATGTCGCCGCCGTGTCCACGGGCCACGTCGCGGGCGATGGCCAGGCCCAGGCCGACGCCCTTTTCGTTCTGGTTCCGCGACTCGTCGAGCCGGTTGAAGGGGCGGAAAGCTTCTTCGTACCGCGCTTCGGGAATGCCCGGTCCGTCGTCGTCGACGACGATCTCGACCCCGCCGGCCGGCGTCGAGGCGACCGAGACCGCCACCTGGTCGCCGTGGCTGGCCGCGTTCATGACCAGGTTCGACAGCGCTCGCTTAAGGGCGTTGGGCCGCACCGGCAGGACCAGTTCTGGGTCGGCCTCGACGGTCACCCTGGCGCCGGCGCGGACGGCGCCTTCGGCGACCTCCGCGATCAGGTCCTTCAGCGAGGTCGGCTCAAGCACCTCGCCTTCCTCGCCGCGGGCGAAGGCCAGGTAGCCGTCGATCATGTGCTCCATCTCGGCCAGGTCGGTCTTCATGGCCTCGACCCGCTTCGACGGCTCCGCCAGGGCCAGCTCAAGCTTCAGCCGGGTCAGGGGCGTGCGCAGGTCGTGGCTGACCGAGGCCAGCATCGCGGTGCGCTGGTCGATATGGCGGACGATCCGGTTCTTCATGGCGATGAAGGCCTGCGCCGCCTGGCGAACCTCGCGGGCGCCGTAGGGCTTGAACTCGTCGACGTCGCCGCCCTTGCCGAAGGCTTCCGCCGCGTCGGCCAGGCGTTCAATGGCCCGGACCTGGTTGCGGATGAACAGGATGGCGATCGTGGTCAGCAGCAGGGTCGCCGCCGCCATCCAGAACACGAAGATATGCCCCTGGGTGGCGTAGGCGCGCTCGCGCGGCGCGATGATCCGCAGCGTGCCGTCCTTCACCTGTACGCGGATGTCGACATAGGCCGGGAAGCGGACGGTGTCGAACCAGTACGGCGCGTCAAGCTTGTCGGACAGGGCCTTGTCCAGCGCCCTGTCGAGCGGGGCGTACAGCGAAGCCGGCCGCTGCGGCGGCAGCTTCTTGTCCTCGATCAGCACGATCGACAGCGACATCGACCGCTCCGCTCGCTCGGCGATCTTGGGCAGGGCGGGCGGGTCCTCCTGATAGCTCTCCACCGCCCAGGCGATGTCGCCGGCCAGGCCGTCGGACAGGCGACTGGTCACCGTCTGCCAGTGGGCGTCGAAGAAGATCCAGGTGACGACCATCTGCATCAGCGCGACGGGCAGCACGATGATCAGCAGGCTGCGCCCGAACAGCGAAGTCGGCAGCCAGCGCTTCACCTGTCGCGGGATGAAGATCTTGAGGGCCCTGACCTTCATGACGGACGGATGGTCCCCATCAGTCCGGCGCCAGGCGATAGCCGACGCCCCGGACGGTCTGCAGGTAGCGCGGGTTCTTCGGATCGTCCTCGATCTTGCGGCGCAGGCGCGTGACCTGGACATCGACCGCACGGCCGGTGATGTCGGCGGTGTCGCGGGCCAGCTCCAGCCGGTCGACGGCGACGTTGGCGGACTGCGCCAGGCGGCGCATCAGTTCGACCTCGGCCTCCGTCAGACGGATCGGCGCGCCGTCGCGGGTCAGTTCGCCGCGTTCGATGTCGAAGCTGCAGGCGCCCAGGCCCAGGACGGTCGGTCCGCTGCTGCGCGGCCCGGCGCGACGGAGGATCGCCTCGATGCGCAGCAGCAGTTCCTGCGGCTCGAAGGGCTTGGCCAGATAGTCGTCGACCCCTGCGGTCAGGCCGGCGATGCGGTCGCCCGATTCGCCGCGGGCGGTGAGCATCAGGATCGGCGTCGCGCCGGCCGAGTCGCCGCGCTCGCGCAGGCGGCCGGCGAAACTGATCCCGTCCTCGCCCGGCATCATCACATCGAGCACCATGAGGTCGAAGTCGAGCGTGTCGATCAGGCGCGAGGCGGCGGCGGCGTCCGAAGCTGCGGTCACGCGGAACCCGCTGCGGGCCAGGAACTCCTTCAGCAGGTCGCGAATCCGGTCGTCGTCGTCCACCACCAGCAGATGTCTGTCGCTGCCGCTCACGCCTCAGGTCTCCTCGCGGCGCAGGCCCACGCCCGTGCGCGGCCCCGCCAGAGCGGCCAGAATGCGCCGCGCGCCGGCCACGCCGTCAAGCCCGCCGGTGCGATAGGCCCGTCCCAGCAGCGTTCTCAGCCGTTCGGCGATGCGGGCTTCGAAGGCAAGGCCCGCCTCGGTCAGGCGAGCCGGGCGCCGCCGGGCGTCCAGATCGCCGCTCTCGATCTCGGCCAGGCCGAGCTTCAGCAGGTCGTTCAGAGTGCGGCTGGCGGCCTGTTTCGACAAACCGGTCAGCCGGCCGAGGTCGCGCGTGCCGACGCCCGGGCGACGTCGGAGCAGGAAGGCCGCGCGCCAGTGCGGGCGGCCCAGGCCCTGGGTCTCGGCTTCCAGCGCGGCGTCGACGGTCGCCCACAGGGTCGCCTCGGCCAGGAGCATCAGCTCGAGGCCGGAGTCGAGCTCCTCTTCGCGCAGGATCAGGCGGGGATCAGCCGACATGGTCGTGATTTGAGGCCATTCTGTTTGACGCGGACGCCGCGGAGGCGTCTAAGGTCGCCGCTTCCTTGAAAGGAGGAATTTTCGAAATGTCTCTCGTTCCCTTCGACGATCGCGACGGTTGGATCTGGCTGGACGGCCAGTTCGTGCCCTGGCGCGAGGCGAAGGTGCACGTACTGACCCACGGCCTCCACTACGCCTCTTCGGTGTTTGAAGGCGAGCGGATGTACGGCGGCGAGATCTTCGAACTGACGGCCCACACCGAGCGCTTCTTCAAGTCGGCCGAAATCCTCGATTTCAAGATCCCCTACACGGTGGCCGAGATCGACGAGGCCTGCAAGGCGACCTGCGCCAAGAACGGCCTGACCGACTGCTATCTGCGCCCGATTGCCTGGCGCGGGTCGGAGATGATCGGCGTGTCGGCGCAGCAGACCAAGATCCACGTCGCCATCGCGGTGTGGGACTGGCCGAGCTACTTCGATCCCGAGGCCAAGAAGAAGGGCATCCGCCTCACCTGGGCCAAGTACAACCGCCCCTCGCCGGAGACCGCCCCCGTCGCGGCCAAGGCGGCGGGCCTGTACATGATCTGCACCATCTCCAAGCATGCGGCGGAGAAGGACGGCTATTCGGACGCCATGATGCTCGACTACCGCGGCTACGTTGCCGAGGCGACGGGCGCCAACGTGTTCTTCGTGAAGGACGGCGCGATCCACACCCCGACGCCGGACTGCTTCCTGAACGGCATCACGCGCCAGACGGTCATCCGCCTGGCCAAGGATCGCGGCCTGCAGGTCATCGAGCGGCACATCAAGCCCGAGGAACTGTCGGACTTCACCGAGTGCTTCATCGTCGGCACCGCCGCCGAGGTGACGCCGGTGGCCGAGGTGGGCCAGTATCGCTTCACGCCCGGCGAGATCTCGCTGTCGCTGATGGACGAATACGCCCGCCTGGTGCGCCGCGAGCTGGTTCCGGCCTGAGGCCTACCAGAGCGGGGAGGGGCTCGGCGAACGTCCCAGAGGCGTCGCCGGCTCTTCCGCAACGGCGGCCGGTTCGGTCGCCGTCGACGGTTCGGGGTCGGCGCCGAAATCCACGATCGGCGGATTTCGGCGCCTTCCTGCCCCCTTATGATCGTCGCGCAGCAAGGCTGCCAGGATCGCGACGCCCCCCAGCGCCACGGCTCCCCAGCCTATGAAAGCCCGATGGCCCTCGAACGCCCCCAAGTGTTCGAGGCCGGGCAGCTTTGCGCCGACCAGTCCCTTCGGATCGACCAAAGCCCAGCCGACGGTCGTCAGCAGTGCGCCCAGCAACAGGCTGAGAATCCGCGACGCCATGTGACCAGGACCCCCCGTCTCGATCCGAACGTGGCGCGACCCTGGTTCGTTGAACGCTCTTGGTCAAAGCGCCTCAACCGCCAGGGGAAGGCGACGTCGCCTGGCGGCCGATCCTTGGGCATTCGAGCCGGCGGCTGCCTCTAAAGCAGCCAGGCGTCGGGGCGCGGGTAGGCCTCGTCCTGCGCCAGGTAGATCAGGCCCATCGCGCAGCGAATGTAGAACCAGAGCCCGACCAGGCCGGCGACGCCCCAGCCGATGACCATCATCGGGATGCCGAGCGGCGACAGGATCAGAGTGATGGTGAAGATCAGGCCGACGACGCCGACGATGACCCCGATGATGAACCACCAGATGGTCTTCCAGAAGGTCTGGATCAGGAACTGGTAGTGGGTCGCCATGCGCGGGCCGGCTGTTCCGCGGTTGGCGTAGGCGATGATCAGGCCGATGAACACCGTCACCAGCACGGTCAGGGCGCCGATGACGTATAGGGCGTAGACGACTGCGGGAAGGACGCGATCCTCATGCGGCTTGGAGACGGCGGCGGGCTCGGCGGTCATGGTCTGGCTCCCCTGCGAGGCGGGCATGCTGACCGCAAACCCTCGTCATGGCAAACGCCTCAGCCGAGCAGTCCCGAGGGCAGGGCGGACGGGTCGAGCCGCGGCTCCGGCGGCGCCAGCCAGGGCGTCGCGGCGAACACCAGGATCAGCACGAACAGCAGCCTTGCGGCCAAGGCGGCGCCGAGCCCGGCCGCGCCGGCGGTCAGCGAGAACAGCATCAATGCGGCCACGCCGACGCCGAGCAGGGCGACCATCCAGACCACGACCTCACGGGGGCCCAGAGCGCCGGTCGTGAAACGCGCCGTAGGCGCCGTCTCGGCCGAGGCGGCGGCGACAGTGCGCAGGAAGGCGGCGTAGCGCGCGGTGCGGTCCTCGAACCGGCCGGGGCCGGCCCAGCTGTGGGAGGTCAGAAAGGCCCGGCCCCTGGCGAAGCGCAGAACCGCGGCGCGGCGTCCGCCCGCGGAGGCCGTGAACCTCGCCTCGCGCAGGGTCGACAGCGGCCAGCGGCGAAGGCGACGTCCGGTCTGTTCGACGAGGTCTCCGCCGTCGAGCGTCCAGGTGGTTTCGGGACGCAGCGGCGCCAGGCGCGCGGCGTGAGACGGGGTGGGGGATGGGGCGGGCGTCAGGCCCGGACCGCCGTGATCTCGACCCCGGCCGCTTCGGCGTCCGGCGCGAGCGCATGCGGCTTCTCCACCCGGACCCGGGCCCGGGTGACACGCGGGTCCACCAAGCAGCGCTGGGCCAGCCGCTCGGCGAACATCTCGACCAGTTCGATATGCCCGTCGGCCGCCAGCATCTTCGCGCTCTCGCGGATGCTCTCATAGTTCAGGGTGTCGGCCAGCTTCTGGGCGCCGACAGCGGCGACATCGAGCTCGACGTCGATCACCAGCGGCTGCAGCTTGCCGCGTTCGTGATGATAGACGCCGACCTCGGCGTCCACGCGCAGGCCGCGCACGAAGACCTTGGCGATCACCACCCGCGCCGCGGGCGCGCCGTCCGGGGTCTGGTCGAGCATGAGGGGAGACGCCGCCAACTGGGCCTCGCTACGGGTCGATGATGTCGGGCGTGCGCCAGGCCAGATGCTGCCCGCTGTCCACGGCGATCATCTGGCCCGTCACTGTCCTTGCGTCAATGAGGTACCGAAGCGCACGGGCGATGTCCTCGGGCGCCACGCGGCGGCCCAGCGGCGTGCCGGCGGCTTCCGCCTCGAATACGCCCGGCGCCTGATGCACCGAACCCAGAGTCGGGCCTGGCCCGATGGCGTTGACGCGGATGCGGGGCGCCAGGCTCTGGGCCATCGTCTGGGTCGCGTACCAGAGCGCGCCCTTCGACAGGCTGTAGCTGAAGTACTGCGGGTTCGGCCGCCAGACGCGCTGGTCGACGATATTGACGATCAGTCCTTCGCGATCGGCCTGCAGATTGGCCGCCATGGCCTGGGCGAGCACCACCGGCGCGCGCAGGTTGACGGCCATGTGGGCGTCGATGTCCTCGGCGCTGGTTGTGCCGAAACGGTCATCCAGAAACAGCGAAGCGTTGTTGACCAGCAGGGTCACCGGACCCAGCGCCTCGGCCCGGGCCATCAGATGGGCGGCGTCGGGCGAGGTCAGGTCGCCGTCCAGCAAAAGGGCCCGACGGCCTTCGGCGCGGACCATGGCGCCGGTCTCTTCGGCGTCGTCGGACGAGCTGCGGTGATGGACGGCGACGTCGAAACCGGCGCGGGCGGCCTCGACGGCCAGGGCGCGGCCGATTCTGCGGGCCGCGCCTGTGATTAGGGCGACCCCGTTCACAGGGTCTCAACCTTGTTGATGCAATCTGAGACTGTAGGAATGGATGTTGCTTCCATGGGTGGTTTCGGCAGCGGCGCGGTCATGCCGCGCAATCAAGCGGACACGCAGGCGCATCGCAAGGCGCCCGATCCGCGCGACCTCTTCCAGTTGATCGACCGAGCAGTCGATGAAGCGGCGGAGGCTTCCGGGCGACGCGGGGTTTCGGTCTCGACCCGCATCGATCCGGCCTTGAGGGTTCCGCGGGAGATCGATCCCGCACATCTGCTGGAAACCGTACGCAAGCTGGCGGGAACCGCGCTGGCCGACGGGCAGGGGCATTCGATCTGCCTGCAGGCGGAGTCGGAGGGGGATCTGGTCCGGCTGACGGCGACGGCGGGAAGCGACCGAACCTGGGCCGTCACCCTTTCGGCGCCGCTGGCGCGCCGCAAGGTCCTGGTCATCGACGATGATCCGACGGCGCGCGTGGAACTGGCCGCGGCGCTCGAGGCGGAGGGCTTCGCCTGCCGGACGGCGACGGGGGCGGAGACGGCGCTGCATGCCCTGTTCGCCGGCGGGCCCTGGGCCGCCGTGCTGATCGAGCTCTATCTGGAATCGGGAGACGCCTTGGAGCTGGCCGGCGTGGCCGATGCGCCTGTGTTCGCGATGTCGGCCGCCGATCGCCAGATCAGCGGCTGGGCCCTGCGGCAGGCCGGCTTCCATGGGCTGTTCGCCAAGCCGGTGCCGATCGCGAAGCTGAAGGCGGCCCTGGCCGCCTCCGCGCCTCAGTCGTCGTCCTAGTCGACGCGGCCGAACTCGAAGAAGTTGATGGCGGCGAGAACGGCGACCCAGCCGAAGATGGTGTACAGCGCGATCATTTGGGGATCCCCGTAGAAACAGTGGGGACGCTTTAGCCTCCGCGCTCGCGCGCCGCAAGTCGCCGCACTAGGCTCGCGCCATGTCCTGGAAACGCCACATCGAGCCGGTCCTCAGGCCGCTGATCCGCCTTCATCAGCGGACGACGCGCGGGCTGACGCTGGGCGTGCGCGGCCTGGTGATCGACGCCGAGGGGCGGGTCCTGCTGGTCGAGCACACCTACACGGACGGCTGGTTTCTGCCGGGCGGCGGCGTGGAGCGGGGCGAGACGGCCGAAGCCTCGCTCGCCCGCGAACTGATCGAGGAGGCCGGCGTGCGGGTGACCGCTCCCGCGCAGCTGATGTCGTTTCATTCCAACGAGGCCAACTATCCGGGCGATCACCTCCTGGTCTATCGGGTCGAGGTCTGGGAGCCGTGCGAGCCGACCTCGCGCGGCGAGATCGCGAACCGCGGGTGGTTCGCCCCCGACGCCCTGCCGGAGGGGATCAGGCCCGGGCACCGCCGCCGGATCGAAGAGGCCTTTGGCGTCCGCCCTGTCGATGTGCTCTGGTGATCGCAACGAGATCATAGGGAGGTTGGGGTCATGAGCTGGATCGCGACGGAGGCGTTCGGGAAGATCGCGGTCGGCATCGACAGGCCCGAAGACGTGGTGGTCGGCAGGGACGGCCGCGTCTTCGCCTCGGACCACCAGTGCGCCGTGGCGGAGATTCATCCTGACGGAAGTTTCACCCGCATGGGACCGAAGGGCGGGGCGCCCAACGGGATCAACATGGACGGCCAGGACCGCATCCTGATCGCCAACTTCGGCATCTATGACCGGGAGGAAGGGCCGCTGCAGCGGTTCGACCCGACCACCGGCGCGCATGAGATCCTGCTGGCAGAGGTCGAGGGCCGGCGGCTGACGTCGGCCAATTATCCGGTGATCGACCGGGCCGGGAATATCTGGTGCGCCAACTCCACCCACGCCGAGACCTGGCCCCAGGCCCTGGACGGCCGCGCCGACGGCTTTCTGTTCGTTCTGCGTCCGGACGGCTCCGCGAGCGTTGTGGCGGAGGCCCTGAAGTTTCCCAACGGCTTGGCGTTGTCGGCGGACGAGCGCTGGCTCTACTGCGCCCAGACCAGCGGAGCCGACGTCCTGCGGTTCGAGGTGCTGCCCGGCGGCAAGCTCGGCCCGGGCGAACGCTACGGACCGCAACTCGGACGCCTGCTGTCGGGCGGCGATGCGGAGGCGGAAGCCCATGCGTCCCACCACTCGGCGGACCTGGGCTATACCGACGGCGTCGGGCTGGACGCCGAAGGCAATCTCTGGGTCTGCCTGCCGGCGGCGAACAAGGTGGTGGCGATCACGCCGTCCGGCGGCGTGGAGACCGTGTTCCACGATCCGTCCGGCGCGCTGGTCAACCATCCTACGAACGTCACATGGGGCGGGCAGGATCTGCGCGACCTCTACATCGGCTCGATCCGTGCGGACTATGTGCTGAAGGCCCGCAGCCCGATCCCCGGACAGCCTCATCTGCATCAGAGATGACGTGGCCCCTTCCACACCTGAATGCTGATAACTAAACTATCGTTTGAAGAGCCTCCGGGATGAGGCCGATGACGCCAAGGGAGACGGTGATGCGCGACTACACGAAGTTCTACATCGACGGTCAGTGGGTCGATCCGATCCAGCCCAAGACCCTCGACGTCATCAACCCGGCCAACGAAGAGGTCGCCGGCAAGATTTCGATGGGTACGGCCGCCGACGTGGACAAGGCCGCCAAGGCCGCCCGCAAGGCGTTCGCCACCTTCTCGCAGACCTCGCTGGAAGAGCGCGCCGACCTGCTCGAGCGCATCATCGCCGAGTACCAGAAGCGCTACGGCGACATGGCCGACGCCATCACCGAGGAAATGGGCGCTCCCGCCTCGCTGTCGCAACGCGCCCAGGCCGCCATGGGTCTGGCCCACACCCAGACCGCCCTGGCGGTGCTGAAGAGCTTCAAATTCGTCGAGGACCGCGGCCCGACCCGCCTGGTCAAGGAGCCGATCGGCGTCTGCGGGTTGATCACGCCCTGGAACTGGCCGGTCAACCAGATCGCCTGCAAGGTCGCCCCGGCCCTCGCCGTGGGCTGCACCATGGTGCTGAAGCCGTCGGAAGTGGCGCCGTTCTCGGGCTACATCTGGACCGAGATCCTGCATGCCGCCGGCGTGCCGGCCGGGGTGTTCAACCTGGTCAACGGCGACGGCCCGGAAGTCGGCGCCGCCATCTCGAGCCATCCGGAGATCGACATGGTCTCCTTCACCGGCTCGACCCGCGCCGGCATCGAGGTGGCCAAGAACGCCGCCCCGACCGTCAAGCGCGTGGCCCAGGAGCTGGGCGGCAAGAGCCCGAACATCATCCTCGACGATGCGGACTTCCAGTCGGCCGTCACCGGCGGCGTGCGCTCGGTGATGATGAACTCCGGCCAGTCCTGCAACGCCCCGACCCGCATGCTGGTCCCCGGCGCGCGCATGGACGAGGTGATCCAGATCGCCAAGGCCGCCGCTGAAGCCACCACCGTCGGCGACCCGAAGGGCAACGCTCAGATGGGTCCGGTCGTGTCGGAAGTGCAGTTCAACAAGATCCAGAAGCTGATCCAGGCCGGCATCGACGAAGGCGCCACCCTGGTCGCCGGCGGCGTCGGTCGTCCGGACGGCCTGGACAAGGGCTACTTCGTCAAGCCGACCGTCTTCGCCAACGTCACCAACGAGATGACCATCGCGAAGGAAGAGATCTTCGGCCCGGTCGTCTCGATCCTGGGCTATCAGTCGGTGGATGAAGCCGTCGATGTCGGCAACGACACCGAGTACGGCCTGGCCGCCTACGTCTCGGGCACGGACACGGCCAAGATCCGCGAGGTGGCCTCCAAGCTGCGCGCCGGCCAGGTCTCGATCAACGGCGGCGGCGGCGATCTGATGGCGCCGTTCGGCGGCTACAAGATGAGCGGCAACGGGCGCGAGTGGGGCGACTACGGCTTCCACGAGTTCCTGGAGACCAAGGCCATGCTCGGCTACGCCCCGAAGGCGGCAGAGTAGAATCTAGCGGCTAGCAGCCGGATTGCGGAGGCCGTCGGACAATCGTCCGGCGGCCTTCTGCTTTTGATAGGCCCGCTCGGCGGTCTGATAGTAGCGCGCGAAGGACCAGCATAGCGCCAGGGCCGCACCCGCGAGCGGCGCGAACCAGAGGACGCTCTCCAGGTACAACGGGAGCGAACTTGTCCACTCGAGGACGGTGAGCTTGCCGCCGGCGCTCTCGATCGATGGCGGAGGAATGCTTGCCTGCATGACGGGCGCTCCGGGGCTCAGGGCGCTCAGCAGACCATCAGATCGCCGCAGCGGAAAGGGGGTTGGTTGCAGCCTCGGCTTTTTGGGGCATGCTTTCCGCCGTCAGCGCCCGGCAGAGGCGCGGCGAGGGCAGGACGCGACATGACCGATCTTTCCGACATCCATTCCGTGGCCGACGTTCCCCGCGTGCAGGCGGCGATCCGGCCGAACGCCGAGGCCATCTGGTTCGAGGGGCGGACGACGACCTTCGCCGAACTCGACCGGGCCTCGAACCGCTGCGCCCAGGCGCTGCTGGCCCAGGGGCTGAAGCCCGGCGACCGGGTCGGGGTCCTGGCCAAGAACATCGACGATTTCTTCGTGCTCTGGTTCGGGGCGGTGAAGGCGCGCGTGACCCTGGCGCCGGTGAACTGGCGGCTGGCCCCGCCGGAAGTCGCCTTCATCCTGCGGGACGCCGGCGCCAAGCTGCTGGTCGTCGGCCAGGACTTCGCCGGCGTGGTCGACATGATCATCAGCGACCTGCCGGACGTCCGCGGCCTGGTGCAGTTCGAGCCGGGCCATCCGCGCTGGCCGGCCTTCCGCGACTGGATCAGCCAGCACCCCGCCGAGGACCCGAACCTCGCCCCACGACCGGACGACGACGTCATCCAACTCTACACCAGCGGCACCACCGGCCTGCCCAAGGGCGTCCAGCTGACCCAGGCCAACTTCATGGCCCTGTTCGCCCTGGCGCTGGAGGCCGGCTGGGCGCGCTATGAGCCGGAGAAGACCAATCTGGTGGTCATGCCGCTGTTCCACGTGGCGGGGACCAACTGCGGCCTGCTGGCGTTGCTGCAGGGGGTGCGCAACATCCTGACGCGGGAGGTCAATCCGGTCGAGATCCTGGCGCGGCTGCAGGACCAGCGGGTGAACTACGCCTTCCTGGCCCCGACGATCATCAACATGCTGCTGCTGACGCCGGGCGTGGAGGAGGCTGACTTCAGTCATCTGGAGCGGGTGTTCTATGGCGCCTCGCCGATCTCCGAAACCGTGCTTCGCCAGGCCCAGGCGCGGTTCGGAAGCGACTTCACTCAGCTCTACGGCCTGACCGAGACCATCGGCGGCGCCACCTACCTGCCGCCCGAGGACCATGCGCCCGAGCGCGACAAGCTGCGGTCTGCCGGCAAGCCGTGGCCGGGCTTCGAGGTCCAGGTGATCACGCCGGAGGGCAAGGTCGCCGCGCCGGGCGAGGTCGGCGAGGTGAAGATCCGCGCCAAGGGGGTGATGAAGGGCTACTGGAACCGCCCGGACGCCACGGTCGAGGCCATCTGTTCGCAGGGCTGGTTCTCCAGCGGCGACGCCGGCTACTTCGACGAGGAGGGCTACCTCTACATCCACGACCGGGTGAAGGACATGATCGTCAGCGGCGGCGAGAACGTCTATCCGGCCGAGGTCGAGAACGCGCTGTTCAGCCACCCCGCCGTCGCCGACGCCGCCGTGATCGGCGTGCCGGACGAGAAGTGGGGCGAGGCGGTGAAGGGCATCGTCGTGTTCAAGCCAGGCCAGGCGGTGAGCGCCGAAGAGCTGATCGCCCACTGCCGCGAACGGATCGCCGGCTTCAAGACGCCCAAGAGCATCGACGTGGTCGAGGTCCTGCCGCGCAACCCATCGGGCAAGGTTCTGCGCCGCGAGCTGCGCAAGCCCTACTGGGAAGGGCGGGAGCGGATGGTGGGGTAGGTCACTCTGCTTCGCGGGCGGCGTGGCGGACCTCGAGGACGACGATCTGTTCGGCCTCGACGCGATAGCGGATCAGGTAGGGCGCGATGTGGGAGAGTTCGCGACGACCTCCTGCAATCGGGCGACCCCGGTTGGGATGCTGGTCAAGCTTGGCGGCTGCGGCTCGAAGTCGGTCGCCGATCCGTTCGGCCGTGATAGGCCTTTCTTGTGCGATGAAGGCCCGGACTTCCTTCAGATCCTGCAGCGCCTGGATCGTCCAGGTTACCGTCGCCACGACTTCGGCAAAGGCGTCTCATTAGGCGTGCCCCAGCTCGCAAGCCATTTCGCGACCTCCTCATGCGGCACGACCCGTCCCGCGGCGGCGTCGGCATCGGCGGCGGCGGAACGCTTGTCGTAGTCAGCGTCGTAGACCGTTGAGGCTTCCTCCACGCCAGGTTGTTTGGGCTCGCTCATGAATTGAGGCTATCGCGCGCCTGCAATCTTGACAAGTACAAATCATGAACATTGTCTTGCCCGACGGCCGCTCGCGTCCCCTTGCCTGACCCGACGGCGCCCGTGATCGTCTCCCGGCAAAACAAAGGGAAACGCCATGCCGAGCTTCGTCGACATTCCCACCAACGGGATCAAGGTCCGCGCCGTCGTCGAGGGCTCCGGTCCGCTGGTCGTCATGGTCCATGGCTTCCCCGAAAGCTGGTACAGCTGGCGGCATCAGATCGGGCCGATCGCCGAGGCGGGCTTCACCGTCTGCGCTATCGACGTCCGCGGCTATGGCGGTTCGGACAAGCCGGCCGAGGTCTCCGACTACAGCCTGGAGCAGATCACCACCGACGTGGCGGGGGTCATCGAACACCTGTCGGCGGATGGGACCGGCGTGCTGATCGGCCACGACTGGGGGGCGCCGATCGTCTGGAACACCGCCCTGACCCGGCCCGACCGGGTGAGCGCCGTCGCCGGTCTGTCGGTGCCCTATACGGGCGTGCCGCAGGCGATGTTCCTGGATCTGGTGAAGGCCGCCTTCACCGACAGGGGCCGCTTCTTCTATCAGGTCTACTTCCAGGATGTCGGGGTGGCCGAGGCCGAGCTGGAAGCCGACGTCCGCGCTTCCCTGCGCAAGTTCTACTACGCGATCAGCGGTGACGCGCCCGACGGGACCTGGCCGGCGGACAAGGCGCACGGCGAAACCCTGCTGGCGCGGCTGCCGGACCCCGATCCGTTCCCGGCCTGGCTCAGCAAGGCGGACGAGAACTATTTCACGGCGGAATTCGAGGGTTCCGGCTTTTTCGGCCCGCTGAACCGCTACCGCAACCATCCGCGCGACTTCGCCTGGCTGCAGGCTTTCAAGGACCGCAAGATCGAGCAGCCCAGCCTGTTCATCGGCGGCGACCGCGACCTGGTGCTGAAGATGATCCCCGGCGTGAACCCGGTGGACTTCATGGCGCCGCACATGACCGACCTGCGCGGCGCGCACATCCTGCCCGGCGTCGGCCACTGGACCCAGCAGGAAGCGCCGGAGCCGGTGAACCGGTTGCTGCTGGACTGGCTGAAGGGACTGTGAAGCCAACAGGCGTTTGACTCCCCCTAGGTCAGGGATACTCTCAAGAGAACAACGATAACAAAGCCCGCAGGAAACCCAGGATGACCCCGCCCGACGGTGCGGCTTCTGCCGCGATGCCTTCCGCGAAACCCGCCTTCAAGCCGTTGCCGATGAAGGGGCCGGACGTCAGCGTCGAGCGCCGCGCCGACGGGTCCTTCGTGATCCGCTCGAACCATGCTCCTGGCCAGGGGCCGCGCTCCATCGCCCATCTGCTGAAGGACAAGGCCGCCGCCCATCCCGATCGACCCTGGATGAAGCAGCGCGAACCCGGCCACGGACCCTGGCGGCAGGTGACCTACGGCCAGGCCCTGCGGGCGGCCGAGGGGCTCGCCCAGGCGCTGCTGGACCGCGGCCTGACGCCTGCCGACAGCGTGATGGTGCTGTCCGCCAACTCCATCGAGCACGCCCTCGTCACCCTGGGCTGCTACACGGCCGGCGTGCCCGTCGCGCCGATCAGCCCGGCCTACAGCCTGATCTCCACCGACCACGCCAAGCTGAAGCACTGCGCGGCGGTGGTCCGGCCCAAGGTGGTCTTCGCCCAGTCCGGCGCGATGTTCGAGCGCGCCTTCGCGACCCTGCGCGAGCAGAACCCCGACCTGGTCTTCGTCACCGCCGACGGCGCCGGCGAGGGCGCGATCGCCTTTGCCGACCTGGCCGGGACCCAGCCGGGCGACGCCGTCGAGGCTGCGCGCGAGACGCTGGGTCATGCGACGGTCGCCAAATACCTGTTCACCTCCGGCTCGACCGGCATGCCCAAGGGCGTGCCCCAGACCTTCGGCATGATGGCCGGGGTCATCGCCGGCCAGGACGGCCTGCGCGCCGAGGAGCCCGATCCGGACCTCATTCCCGAGAGCCTGGAGTGGATGCCCTGGAGCCACATCTCCGCGGGCAACATCGGCTTCAACGCCGTGCTCTGGGGCGGCGGGACGGTCTATCTCGATGAAGGCAAGCCGATCCCCGGCATGTTCGAGACCACGATCAAGAACCTCTACGAGGTCTCGCCGATCGTGTTCGGCTCCGCGCCGGTGGCCTTCGGCATGCTGGTCGAGGCGATGGAGGCCGACCCGGTCCTGCGGCGGACGTTCTTCAAGAACATGCGCTACATGGGCTACGGCGGCGCGACGCTGTCGGACGACGTCAACGAGCGGATTCAGAAGCTGGCGATCGAGGAGACCGGCCATCGCATCCCGCTGACCACCATGTACGGCGCGACCGAGACCCAGGGCATCACCGTGACCCACTGGGCGACCGAGCGGGTCGGCCTGGTCGGCCTGCCCCTGCCGGGCATCACCCTGAAGCTGGTCCCGAATGGTTCGAAGCTGGAGGTCCGGGTGAAGGGGCCGACGGTCACCTCCGGCTACCACAACGACCCGGAGAAGACGGCCGCCGCCTTCGACGAGGAGGGCTTCTACAAGCTGGGCGACGCCGCCAAGTTCGTCGACGAGAACGACCCGGCCCAGGGTCTGGTCTTCGACGGCCGGGTGACCGAGGACTTCAAGCTCGACAGCGGCACCTGGGTCAGCGTCGGCACCCTGCGGCCGGACCTGGTCGCCGCCTGCAGCCCCTATGTCATGGACGCCGTGATCGCCGGCCAGGACAAGCCGTTCATCGGCGCGCTGTTCTGGCCCTCGATGGCCGGCATGCAGGCGCTGGCCCAGGACGAAGGGCCGGGCACGCCGTTCGAGAAGCTGGCCGCGATCCTGAAGGAGCGGCTGGCGGCGTTCAACGCCACGGCCGGGGGGTCTTCGCGTCGCGTGGGTCGTTTCACGGTCATGACCGAGCCGCCGTCGATCGATGCGGGCGAGATCACCGACAAGGGTTATGTGAACCAGCGCGCGACCCTCGAGCGCCGGGACGGTCTGGTGCAGGCGATTTATGCCGGCGACGCCTCCGCCGGCGTGGTGGCGGTCTAGGAGAGACGATGATGATGGATCCCCATTTCCGCGCCCTGCTCGATGCGGCCAACGCCATCGAGATGCCGCCGCTCAGCACCCTGCCGCCGGCGGTGCTGCGCGAGGGCTATCGCGCCCAGCGTGTCGGCGTCGATGCGGGCGCGCCGACCGACCTGGACGTCCGCGAGCTGGAGGTCACGGGCGGCGGCGGTCCGCTGAAGGCCCGGCTGTACACGCCCAAGGGCGCGCCGGCCGTCGGCCCGGGCCTGGTCTACTTCCACGGCGGCGGCTTCGTGATCGGCGATCTGGACACCCATGACGGCTTCCTGCGCCGCCTGGCCGCCGCTTCGAGCGTGAAGGTGCTGTCGGTCGACTATCGTCTGGCGCCCGAGCACCCGTTCCCCGCCGCGCATGACGACGGCCTGGCGGCGACCAAATGGGCCTTCGATCATGCCGCCGAGATCGGCTTCGATCCGACGCGCATCTCGGTGGGCGGCTGCTCCGCGGGCGGCAATCTGTCGGCCTGCGTGGCGCTGGAGCTGAAGGATGACGCGGCGCGGAAACTGGCCTTCCAGCTGCTGCTCTATCCCGCCACGGCCATGGCCCAGGACACCCAGTCCCGCCGCGACCTGGCCGAGGGGCATCTGCTGACCGCCGAGGTGATGGCCTGGTTCGGCGACCATTTCGCCGCCGCCGGCCATCCGCAGCAGCGCCGCGCCGAGCCGGTGCATGCCGACGTCTCCAGCGTCGCGCCGGCGCTGGTGGTGACCGCGGGATTCGACCCGCTGAAGGACGAGGGCAAGGCCTACGCCGCGGCGATCAACGCCGCCGGCGGCCAAGCCGAGCACCTTGAGTACGGCGGCTTCGTCCACGACTTCTACACCCTGGCGCCGTTCTGCCCGGGCGTGCCCGCGGCGATCGACGAGACCGCCGCGAAGCTGAGGGCGGCGCTGGCCTAGGCCTTTTTCCAGAGCTGGTCGGCGGGCAGGTCCAGCACCTTGCTCGCCGAGCCGGCGATGCTCTTGGGCGAAAGACGGCCGGCGGCCAGGGCCTTGTCCATCCAGGTCTCGATGTTTCCGCCGGTCCGGTCGTAACCGTCGGCCTTCAGCATGCCGTACAGGGCCGCGGCGAACAGGTGCATGCCGTCGTCGGACGCGCGCCAGCGCTCGCCGGCCGGCTTGGCGACGCCGAGGCGCTCGCTGACGATCTGCTCCAGCGCCTGGACGGTATCCTCGTTCAGGATGCCTTCCATGCTGTTGTAGCCGAAGGCCGGGTCGTGCTCGGCCAGCACCCGGGTCAGCAGCGGGTCCCTGTTCATCGTCGCCATCACCGATTTCGCCAGGGGACCGTCCATCGGGAAGGGCGGATGCAGCATCTCGTGCGCCGCGTTCCGGATGACCGCCTCGTCTGGATAGTCGAGGTGGGTCAGGAAGCGCTGCCCCTGGATCTTGATGCCGTGCGGCTTGGAGAAATACAGCAGGATCACTTCCAGCGACGGATCGGCGAACCGGCGGCCCAGTAGCCGTTCCTGCTCGGTGATCACGTCCGTGCCGGCCAGGCGGGCGCCGAGGGCCGGGACGCGGCGTGCGGCGCGTTCGTCGACGTACTTCCGGCGGAAGGCGCCGAAGCCGGCGTCGCGCATGGCCTTCAGTACGATCAGCACCCGCGGCTGCTGGGCCATGAAGGCGCGCCATTCCTCGGCGTTCAGCGCGTAGGGGCTGGCGTCCAGCGGCGGTTTGATCACCGTTTCGGCCTGCTCCAGCGCGTCGATCAGCTGGTCCAGGGTCGCGTCCGGCCCGCCGGACAGATAGGTGCAGAGGTTGGGGCCCAGCAGCGCCTTCTGGCGGTCGGCCTCCTCGTAGAGCGAGGCCAGCGCCGCCATCGCCTCCTGACTCATGCCGGGCAGGAAGGCGGCCAGCTCTTCGCGGTAATAGTCCGCGTAGAACGGCTTGCCGGACAACGGTCCCAGGAAGCAGAGGGCGTCGAAGCCTTCCGAGGTTCGCACCTTCCACCGGGTTCGTGGCTGAGGGGCGCGAGCGAGGGCGTCATGGGCCGTGAGCGACAGGGCGACGGCGGCGAAGAGCGCTTGGCGACGGTTCATCATGCCCCCGATCTAGGCGAAGGCGGCGGCCTCGATCTTGAACGGATTTGACCTGCGCCAGGCGCCGGGAGAGCGGCCGGTCAGGGCGGAGACGATCCGGGTCATGTGGGCCTGGTCGGCGAAGCCCAGGTCGGCGGCGAGGGCGGCCAGCGGCTGTCCCCCCGCCAGGGCTCGCCAGGCGGCCAGGCCGCGCGCCTCGAGCTGATAGCGGACGGGCGAGACGCCGAACGCCTGCCGGAAGCCGCGCGAGACGGTGGCCGGGGCCAGGCCGTGGTTGCGGGCCCAGTCGCCCAGGACGACGGGCGAGGGCGAACGCAGCGCTTCGGCCAGAAGGTCCGGCCAGTCCGCGGCGGGCGGAGGGAGGGGTTTCAGGTCGGCCAGCACAAGATCGACGGCGTCCTGCAGACTGGTTTCGGCTGCCCGGGCGAGGGCGTCGATGTCGCCGATCTTCACGAAATGCGCCGGCGAGACGAGGTCGCCGGGCAGCGGCAGGTTCAGGACCTGAACGTCCTGGCCGTCGATGCTGTTGGCGTGGGCCGAGAAGCGGTCGTGGAGGATAGCCTCCCCGGCAGAGACCCGGCGTCGCCCGGCGTCGCCCGCCTCGAGATAGCCGCCGCGCAGCACGATCGCCGCATAGCCCCCCGCGTGGCGGTGCCGGGGCGTCCAGCCGCGGGCCAGTCCTTGTCGGAGCGGCAGGGTGTCGACGGTGTGGCTCATGTGGCCTGCAGGCTGACGGACCGGAGAGGTTCGCGCCAGTGAAATCCCGGCAAGAAAAAGGGCCGCCCGGAGGTCCGGACGGCCCGATCTCTTACGCGTAGCGGTTCCGACTTAGAACTTGCTGCGCAGGGTCACGCCGTAGGTGCGCGGGGCGCCCAGGAAGGCGTTGTAGACGCTGACGCTGTCGTTCGCTTCGTCGACCTGGAACGGGCCGTTGAAGCCGACCTGCAGGTAGTCCTCGTCGAACAGGTTGTTCGACCACAGCTCGACCGCCCAGCGGTCGTCCTGCGCGCCGATAGAGACGCGGGCGTTCACCAGGGTGAAGGCGCCTTGCTCCTTGGCCGGGTGCAGGTCCGAGCCGGTGTTGTACTTGGAAGTGTACTTGGCCGAGACGTTGCCGCGGAACAGCAGGCTGTCGCCGATGTCACGCTCGTAGGTGGCCGCGACCGAACCCGACCATTCCGGCGCGAACGACATCTGCGCGCCGGGCAGGCGGTACAGGCTGGCGAAGCGCGACGGGTCCTGCAGGTCCAGGGCGGTGAACTTGCCGTACTCGGTCTTGGCGTAGGTCACGCCGCCCTGCATCGACAGACCCTGCACCGGGGTGAACCAGACGAAGTCGGCGTCGACGCCCTTGGACGTCACCTCGGGGATGGTCTCGACGATGAAGGCCGTGCCCACGAAGGTGTTCAGCTGGAAGTCGGTATACTCCTGATAGAAGATCGTACCGTTCAGCAGCAGGCTGTTGTTGAACCACTTCGTCTTGATGCCCAGCTCGTAGGAGTCCGCGAACTCCGGCGCGAAGCTGGTGTTCGGGTTGGCCTGGAAGTCGAGCAGCGGGGTGCCGTTGGTGCAGGCCACGCCGGCCGCGGTCTTCGTCGGACGGCCGCCCGGAGGGCAGGCGATCGACGAGCGGTCCAGGTTGAAGCCGCCGCCCTTGTAGCCCCGCGCGTAGGACGCATAGGTCATGATGTCGTCGTTGATCTTGTACGACAGCTTGACCGTGCCGGTGACCTCCTCTTCCGACGTGCTCTGCTTGAACGGATTGCCGCCGTTGATGTTGTCGAAGTCGGCGTTCTGGCTGTTCAGGCAGAGGCCGCCGACGACCTTGATCGCCTGGGCCTGCGCCGCCGCCGGGGCCATGCCGGCGTTCACGAAGTAGGTGACCAGCGTGCCCAGGCCGAGTTCGCCCTGGCGGCAGGAGGCGCCGGTGGTGTTGTACTTGGTGACCAGTTCCTTGTCGCTGTTGGTGTAGCGCAGGCCGACCGTCAGCTTCAGGGCGTCGGTGAACGCCCAGGTGTTGTCGGTGAACAGCGCGAAGGTCTTGTCCTTCTGCGCATAGCGGTCGTCCGAGCCCGAGCCGGCCTGGTGGATCGTGCCGGGGGCCAGGCCGAGGATCATCGGCGCGCCGCCGAGCACCCGGCCGTCGAAGTAGGCGTAGTAGTCGGAGCCGTACTTCAGGACCGAACGGCTGTTCAGCTCTTCATTGGCGTAGAAGGCGCCGACCAGCCAGTCCAGGCGCTCGGTCGTGCCGGCGAACCGGATTTCCTGCGAGAACTGCTTGAACTCGACGAAGTTGCTGCCGTCGTCCGGCCGGTAAGCGATGTCGGCGGCGGTGAAGTCGGAGTCCTGGGCGGTCTCGGCGCGCCACTGACGCAGCGCGGTGACCGAGGTCATCGTCACGTCGGGCGTGATGTCCCAGTTGGCTTCCACCGACAGGCCCTTGTCCTCGATGGCCTGGGTGGTGTTGCGGTTGGCGTAGGCCTTGCGGTCGAACGGCGTGTTCGTCGTGTCGATCGAGCCCGGACGCACCGCGTTGATCATGTTGGCGCGCGAGGCGGCCGCCTGACCGACGTAGAGCTGGGTGCCGAGGCAGCAGGACTCGTCACGCTTGGTGTAGTCGCCGATGACCTTCAGGGTGATGTCGTCGGTCGGGGTGATGAGCAGCTGGCCGCGGAGGGTCCAGAAGTCCTGGTTGACGTCGTCGTTCTGGGTGCGCGGGCCGGGGCCGGTCACCACGTCCAGGTAGCCGTCGCGCTGGCGCTTGGCGAAGAACAGGCGGCCGGCCATCTTGTCTTCGACGATCGGGCCGGTCACCGAGACCGAGCCGCCGATGGCGCCGTAGTTGCCGGCGGTCAGTTCGGCGGAGCCGCCGAAGGTGAACTCCGGCTCCTTGGTGATGATGTTGATGACGCCGGCCGAGGTGTTCTTGCCGAACAGGGTGCCCTGCGGACCTTTCAGCACTTCGACCCGCTCAAGTTCGCCCAGGTCGCCGAAGCTGACGCCGTTGCGGGGGCGGTAGACTCCGTCGATCACGACGCCGACCGAGGATTCCAGGCCGGGGTTGTCGCCGACGGTGCCGACGCCGCGGATGCGGGCGGTGGTGACGGTTTCGTTGGAGGTCGAGGTGACGGTGAGGCCGGGGGTGAGGATCGTCAGATCCTTGATGTCCTTGACGCCGGCGTCCTGCATCAGTTGGCCGCTGACCGCCGTGACCACGACGGGCACGTCCTGCAGGCTCTGCTCACGCTTGGTGGCGGTGACGATGATGGCGTCGACGGTCGCGCTCTCGCCCTGGTCCTGGGCGTAGGCGACGCCGGCGGCCAGCGAGGAGAGCACGACGGCGGACGCCGACGCGCGAAGCACTTTGGAGAAACGCATTTCCTGTCCCGTGTTGTTGGCGCTGGTGGGGAGCCCGCGCGGTTTTCGGCAGCCTCGTGAGCCATTGGTGACCCACGTTAACTGCACGATGTTCACCTACGGTGAGCCGGGAACCCTGCGCAACCGTCAAACCCTTGTGACGCAACGGAAATGGCGGTTTCGTGTCGCGAAGGTGACAGCACGACCGTCAAAAAACGAGGTTCACTGACGGGGCTGTCGAAATTCCGCAAGCTTGAGTGTCAGGACGCCGAGCAGCACCGACAGGATCGAGCCGGCGATGACGCCCAGCTGGACCTCCGCCGTGGCGTTTCCGGCCGGGAAGGCCAGGCCGCCGATGAACAGGCTCATGGTGAAGCCCACGCCGCAGAGCATGGAGACGCCGAGGAGTTCGAGCCAGCCGGCGCCGCTGGGCGGCTGGCCCAGCTTGAGCTTGGCGGTCAGGAAGGCGGCCCCGAACACGCCGATCGGCTTGCCGAGCGCCAGGCCCGCCAGGATGCCGAGCGGCAGGGGCGCCAGCAGGCCGTCGCCGCCGCCGAAGCTGTCGAACGAGAAGCCCGCCGCCACGAAGGCGAAGAAAGGCAGGATGCCGTAGGCGACGTACGGGTGCAGCGAATGCATGTAGTGTTTCAGCACGCCTTCCTCGCCGGGGCGGCGCGGGGCGATCGGCACGGTCAGCGCTGCGGCGACGCCGGCCAGCGAGGTGTTCACGCCGGACTCCAGCGTGAACACCCAGACGACCAGGAACACGGCGGCGAACAGCAGCGGCGGGATCGACTTCCAGCGGCCCATCCAGGTGAGCACGCCCAGGCCCGCGGCCGCGCCGGCCAGGGACAGCAGGTTCAGGTCGCTGGTGAACAGGATCGCGATCAGCGCCACTGCGCCGAGGTCGTCCGCGATGGCCAGGGTCAGCAGGAACACGCGCAGCGAAGTCGGGGCCTTCGGCGCCGCGATGGCCAGGGCGGCCAGGGCGAAGGCGATATCCGTCGCCGCCGGAATCGGCCAGCCGGTCGGCGAGCCGCCCTCGCCGAGATTGAAGGCCAGATAGACCAGCGCAGGGACCGCCATGCCGCCGATCGCGGCGAAGACGGGCATGGCCAGCTTGCGCATGTTGGACAGCTCGCCGCGCAGGATCTCGTACTTGATCTCCATGCCGACGGTGAAGAAGAACACGGCCATCAGGCCGTCCTTGGTCCACTTCAGGACGGACTTGGTTTCTTCGAACGCGCCGAACTGGATCGTGAAGGGAGCCTTCACGAACGCGAAATAGGCGTCCCGCCAGGGCGAGTTGGCCAGGATCACGGCCACGACGGCGGCGGTCGCGAGGATGAGGCCGGACGCGGCCTCCGTCTTCAGGAAGTCTAGGGTTAGTCGGCGAGCCATGGGGTCGGGCTACCATGCGAGGCCGGTCGACCCAACCAAAACCGGACTTGCGCGCGTCGATTCCGGGGGCCATGACCGGGGCATGCCGGTCTCGTCGTCGTACCGTCCCGATCCGCGCTTCATGGCGCTGGGCCCGGAGTTCTCGGACCCGGTGGAGCCGGCCGACTTCCCGAAGACCCTCCTTCGGCGGCGGAACGACCGGGCGGCGGCGACCGTCGGCCTGGAGGCTCTGACCGACGCCGAATGGGTCGCCCATTTCGGCCGGTTCGAGCCGCTGCCGGGCAATCAGCCGCGGCCGCTGGCGATGCGCTATCACGGGCACCAGTTCCGCAGCTACAACCCCGACCTCGGCGACGGGCGCGGCTTCCTGTTCGCGCAGCTGCGCGAGGCGGGCGCGGATCGGCTGCTGGACCTGGCGACCAAAGGCTCGGGCCAGACGCCCTGGTCGCGCCAGGGCGACGGCCGCCTGACGCTGAAGGGCGGCATGCGCGAGATCCTGGCCGCCGGGATGCTGGAGGCGCTGGGCGTCCCGACCAGCCGCGCCTTCTCCCTGATCGAGACCGGCGAGCAGCTGGCCCGCAATGACGAACCCAGCCCGACCCGCTCGTCCGTGCTCGTCCGGCTCTCGCACAGCCACATCCGCTTCGGGACCTTTCAGCGCCAGGCCTACCTGGACCGCGCGGACAACGTCGGGGTGCTGGTCGACCACTGTATCGACGCCTATTTCCCCGAACTGGCCGGCGCCGCCGACCGGCCGGTCGCGCTGCTGGAGGCTGTGGTTGCACGCACGGCGCGGCTGGTCTCGCGCTGGATGGCGGCCGGCTTCGTCCATGGGGTGCTGAACAGCGACAACATGGTCGTGACCGGCGAGAGCTTCGACTACGGCCCCTGGCGGTTCCTGCCGCGGAACGACCCCAACTTCACCGCCGCCTATTTCGATCACAGCGGGCTCTACAGTTTCGGTCGCCAACCCGAGGCGGCGTTCTGGAACCTGCAGCAGCTCGCCGGCTGCCTGACCCTGGTCGCGGAACACGAGGCGCTGATCGCCGCTCTGAACGGTTTCGGCGTCGCCTATCGGGATGAGCTGCGGCGGTCGATGCTGATGCGCCTGGGTCTTCGGGGACGCGACGCGGACGCCGATGTCGATCTGGTCAACGCCGCCTTCCGCGCGCTGCAGGCCGGCGGCGATCGGCTGCGATGGGAGCCGTTCTTCTTCGACTGGTTCTGCGGCGACGAGCGGCGAGCGCTCGCCGGCCCGCGCGGCGACCTCTACGCCGACGAGGGCTTCGCGGACTTCCGGCGACTGCTGGCGGATTTCGAACCGCATCGTCCGGAACGGCTGGAGCACGACATGTTCGCCGGGCCGGAGCCCGAGGAGATGCTGATCGACGAGGTCGAGGCGCTGTGGTCGGCGATCGACGCCGACGACGACTGGGGACCGCTGAACGCCAAGCTCGATCGAATCGAGACGGCGCGGCAGGCCTGGGACCTGGGCTGATTGAAACCCGCCGACGGGTGTGTTCCGTTGGCGGAAACCACAAAGGGGAGGGGCCGTATGCCCGTCGATTTGCGTCGCTTCGTTCTCGCCACGGCGGCGGCGGGCGTCATCGCCATGGCCGGAACGGCCTCGTATGCGGCCACGGCGCCGACCGGGGCGTTGAGTCAGGCCGTCGCCGCCTATGAGCGGGCGACCCAGACCTCGGAGGAGGCCGTCGACACCGGCGCCCGCAACTGGACCCTGCCGGACGTCACGCCGGTCGCCGATGCGGCGCGGCTGAAGGAGTACAAGGCGGTCCGGGCGAAGCTGGCGGCGATCGACCGCACCACCCTGCCTGAGCAGGAGCAGCTGACCTACGACCTGCTGGTCTGGACGCTCGACGGCAAGATCGAACTGGCCGCCTATGACGAGGCGCGCATTCCGTTCAGCAGCGACGGCGGCTTCGACACCAACCTGCTGTATCGCGCCGACGGCGCCCGGCTGGCCAACGAGGCTGACGCCAAGCGCTGGATCGGCCTGCTGGGCCAGATCCCGGCCTACTACGACGCCAACATCGCCAACGCCCGGCGCGGCGTGAAGACCGGCTTCGTGCAGCCGGTTCCGACCGCCGAGGGCATCCTGGCCCGCGCCAGGCGCGCGGCGGAGACGCCGCTGGCGGACGATCCGCTGCTGCAGCCCCTGCGCCGCCTGCCGACGAGCATTCCGGCCGAGACCCGCGCCGCGCTGCTGAAGGAAGGCGAGGCGGTCGTCGCCCAGCGCGTCGCGCCGGCCCGCAAGACCTTCGCGACCTTCATGGCCGACGAATACCTGCCCAAGGCGAGCAAGTCGCTGGCCGCGTCCGACCTGCCGGAAGGCAAGGCCTACTACGCCTTCCTGGTGCGCCAGCACACGACCACCGGCATGACGCCGGACGAGGTCCACGCCATCGGCCAGCGCGAGGTCGCCCGCATCCGCGCCGAGATGGAGACGGTGAAGGGCGAGGCCGGCTTCACTGGCACGATGGCCGAGTTCCGCACCTTCCTGCGCAACGACGACCGCTTCTACGCCACCAGCCGCCAGCAGCTGCTCGAGAAGGCCAGCGAGATCGCCAAGCGGGTCGACGATCGGCTGCCCGCGCACTTCCGGACGCTGCCCCGGCTGAGCTACGGCGTGCGGCCGGTGCCGGCCAGCATCGAAGAGGGCTACACCACCGGCCGCTACTTCCCCGGCGACCAGCGCGAGGGCCGGGCGGGCGGCCTGATGATCAACACCTCGTCGCTGCGCGAGCGACCGTTGTACGAACTGCCGGCGCTGGTGCTGCATGAGGGCGCGCCCGGCCACCACATCCAGGTCGCCATGGCCCAGGAGCAACCGGCCGTCCCGGCCTTCCGCCGCGACCTCTATGTCACCGCCTTCGGCGAAGGGTGGGGGCTCTATTCCGAGCGCCTCGGCATCGAGATGGGCATCTACCGCGATCCCTACGAGCGGTTCGGACGGCTGTCTTATGAGATGTGGCGCGCCTGCCGGCTGGTCGCCGACACCGGCATCCACGCCAAGGGCTGGTCGATGGAGCAGGCGCGCGCCTGTTTCACCGAGAACACCGCCCTGTCGCCGGTGAACATCGAGGTCGAGCTGCAGCGCTACGTGTCCTGGCCCGGCCAGGCGCTGGCCTACAAGATCGGCGAGCTGAAGCTGGTGGAGCTGCGCGAGCGGGCCCAGAAGGCCTTGGGCGAGAAGTTCAGCGAGCGCGACTTCCACGACGCCATCCTGCTGCACGGGTCGCTGCCGCTGGCGGTGCTCGAGCGGCGGATCGACGCCTGGATCGCGCAGCAGAAGGTTGGGAAGTAGGTCGCGGGCATGTCGGCGGCGATGCTCCTGAGCGGCTTTAGCCTCGTCGCCGCCTGCATCTGCCTGATCCTGGCCGGCTTCCTGCTGGCGGCGCGGTCGAGGATCGCGCTGAGCAATCGGATGCTGGCCGGCTTTCTGATCCTGACCGCCGCCGACCTGAGCGGCTGGTTCATCGACGCCAACGATCTGCTGCCGATCAAGGCGTCGGTGTTCCGGTTCAGCCTCGCCTACCTGCAGATGCCCTTCTTCCTGGGCTACTTCGCGGCGGTCTGCCGAGCGGACTTCGCGCTGCGCATGAGCTGGCTCTGGCATGCGCTGCCGTTCCTGGCCGCCACGCTGCTGCTGACGCCGCGCATCTATACGGGACAGCTCGACGCTGGGGCGGTGATTGGCAGCCCCGAGTTCCAGGTCGCCCGAGCCGGCCTGGCGGTGCAGTACTACGCCTACATCGCCGCGATCGTCGTGTTGCTTCTGAGGGTTCGGAGCGCCTTCGCCGACCGTTATGTCGGCGTCAGTTCCAAGGCCCTCAACTGGCTGACGCAGCTCCTGGTCTCGTCCTTGCTCGCCCAGCCGCTAGGCGTCGCGAAGCGGCTGGCCCTGGCCGGCCCTGCGCAGGCCGTCGCCGACTGGGCCCAACTGGCCGTCGCGACCTACGCTCTTGGGGTGATGATCTGGATCACCTTCAAGGCCCTGCTCGAACCAGACTTGTTTCGCGTCGCCGACTCCCGACTGCGACAAGCCTCCGGCGGCGCCGACGGCGAGACCGATGCGCGCTTGTCCCGCCTGAACGCGGTCATGGAGCGCGACCAGCCGCACCTTGATCCTGGACTGAACCTGGAGGGTCTGGCGGCGCGCTTGGCGCTGACACCCCGGGAGCTGTCCGAACTGATCAACCGCGAGTTCGGTGTTCGTTTCTTCGACTTCGTGAACCGTTACCGTGTCGACGTCGCCGCCGGTCTGCTGGCGGAGGGGGGAAGGAAGGGCATGCTACAGGTCCTTCACGAAGCCGGCTTCAGCTCGAAGTCCTCGTTCAACGCCGCCTTCCTGAAACACCGCGGCATGACCCCCAGCGCCTTTCGGGCGCAGCAGCGACGTGAAGCCTGAACGCAAAGACGACCGACTTCGCGAAGTCGGTCGAGGGCGTGTGGAAGAGGGGCCATCCCAGGGTCTTCACTATTCGAGGGCTCTTCCATGTTCGCTTCCACCCGTCGCGGCGCGCTGATCGGCGCCCTGTCCGCCTTCAGTCTGGCTCCCGGGGCGGCGGGAGCCAGCGGCGATCCCCGCGTGGAGGCGACGAACCGGCTGCTCGCGCCCTGGGCGACAATGGACCAGCCGGGCGTCGCCGTCGCCGCCTCCCTGGATGGACGGACGGTCTATTCGAGGGGACACGGTCTCGCCGATCTGGAGCAGGGGACCGCCATCGCTCCGGCCACTGTGTTCCGGGCCGCCTCGGTGTCGAAGCAGTTCACCGCCTTCGCCCTGATGCTGCTGGTCGCGGAGGGGCGCGCGTCGCTGGACGACCCGCTGAGTCGCCACATCCCGGAGACCGCCGCGCTCGGCGCAGACCTGCGGCTGCACCACCTGGTCCGGCACACCGGCGGCGTGCGAGACGAGATTCTGATGCAGATGGCGGGCTGGGGGGCGGAGGACCCGGTCACCGACGAACAGGCCGAGCGGCTGTTCCTCCGTCAGCGCGGCCTGAACTTCTCGCCGGGATCGCGCTTCCAGTACACTAACGGCGGCTACTTCCTGCTGGCCAGGATCGTCGAGCGGCTGTCGGGCCAGTCGCTGGCGGCCTTCTGCAAGGCGCGGATCTTCGACCCGCTCGACATGGCCGACACACGGTTCGAGGACGACCCGGAACGGATCACGCCCCGTCGCGCCGAGGGCTATCGCAAGAGCCGCGACGGCCTTCGGCGCGCTGGCGTTACAGGCTCGATCACGGGTCCGACGGGGCTGCTGACCACGACCAGCGATCTGCTGCGCTGGGCGGCCAACTTCGAGACCGGCGCGATCGGCGGACCGAAGGTCATGAGGCTGATGGCCGAGCGGGAGAGCGTTGGCGGCGCGGCGCACCACTACGCCGGCGGCCAGGAACGCCACGTTTATCGCGGACTGGAAACCTGGAGCCACGGCGGCCGGGAGGCGGGCTACCGCGCCTTCCTGTTGCGAGCGCCCAGCCGGCGGTTTTCCGTCGCGGTGCTCAGCAACCGCTCGGATTTCGACATGGCCAAGACCGCCTACGACATGGCCGACATCTGGCTGGCCGAGGGCTTGGAGCCGGCGAGGGTTTCGACGCCGGTCGCCGCGCCGGATCGCCGGCGGCTGGACGCCTTGACCGGTGACTACGAGCTGTTTCCCGGGATCATCCTGTCGGTGACGGCGGGGGGCGATGGCCTGTCCTGGCGGATGCGCGGGGCGAAGGGCAGCGAGCGCCTCCAGGCCCTGTCGGACGGCGCCTTCCTGCTCGACCCGAAGACAGACGTTCGGCTGGAGTTCGCTCCGCCGGTCGCCGGACGGGCGCCGGGCCTCAAGTATCGGCTCGGCATGAACGGCTCGCTCGACGCTCCGCGCATCGTCCTCCAGCCATTCGAAGCCGGCCTGGTCGACCTGGCCGCCTATGTCGGCGGTTACGAGAGCGACGAGCTCGATACGGCCTATCGTCTCTTCCTGAAGGACGGGCGGCTCGTCGCCCGGCATCCGCGGCTGAGCGACCTGCCGCTGACGCCCTATCAGCCCGACGTCTTCGCCTCGCCTCAGGCCTTCTTCGGTCGGGCTGTCTTCACGCGCAGCCCGGATGGCGTGGTCGACGGCATGGTCGTGTCGGGCGCGGTCGCGGAAGGTGTGCGCTTCGTCCGTACCGGCGGCGGCTGACGCGGGCCGTTGCCTTCACCGCCGGACCCCCTCAGTGTCTGCGTCGTCGAAGGTGCGTGCGAGGGGCGAGTGTCTGGATCGCGTGAAGGGTTCGGTCGCTGGCCGCTCGGGGCGGCGGCGATTGCGGCGGCGCTGGTCGCCGCGACATCGGCCTGGGCGGGCGCGAGCCCCGCCGAGCTCGATCGCCGGATGGCCCGGGAGGCGCCGGGCCTGCTCAAGGACGGGAGACTCGGCGGAATCGGGATCGCGGTGATCCGCGACGGGCGGGTGGCCTGGACCGGCTACTACGGTCGGCAGAGCCCCGATGCGGCGACCACGGAACGGACGGTCTTCAACACCGCCTCGATCGCCAAGACGGTGACGGCGGAGACCTTGATCGCCCTGGCCGTGGCCGGTCGGATCGACCTCGACGAACCGATCGCCGGCTACGTCCGCAACCCAGACCTGGAGGGCGATCCCCGCTACCGCAAGCTCACCCCGCGCCTCCTGCTGTCGCACCGGTCGGGTCTGCGCAACTGGCCGGACGACTATGACGACGGCAAGCTGGCCTTCGACTGGGAGCCCGGGACCCGCTACCGCTACTCGGGCGCGGGGATCGAGCTGGCCGCCCGCTACGCCCAGGCCAAGACCGGCAAGTCGCTGCGGGCGCTCGCGGCCGAGACGCTGCTCACGCCGATGGGCGTGAAGGAGATGGCCGTCGGCGAGCTGCCCGCCTGGACCGACGGGCGGCTGGCGCTGCCGGTGAACAGCGAGGGCGCCTTCGTCTCGATCGACAGCCTCTATCCAGGTCTGAAGGAGGGGAGCGGCGTTGGGGCCGCCTACGACCTGATCACTACTGCGCCGGCCTATGCGACCTTCCTGTCGAAAGTGATCGCCGCGCGCGAGCCACGGACGGCGGCGCTGCGGGAGACGATCCTGACCGACCTCGACGGCGACGCGATCTACGGCTGTCCGCGCAAGCTGGTCGCCCGCTGCCCCGACGCCTACGGCTACGCCCTGGGCTGGCAGGTTCACCGCTATGGCGATCACCAGGTGCTGCAGCACACCGGCAACGACGAGGGCCAGACCGACCTCGTCTACTTTTCGCCGGATGGTCGCGACGGGGCGGTCATCTTCGTCAACGGGGCCAACGGCTGGGCGGCGATCACGCGAGTGGTCGAGCTGATTGGGGACGAGCCGCTGATGGCGGCCTACTACCGCGGCCTGGTCCAGGCGCTGTTCGGGGCGCCGCCGCCGAAGCCGGACGGGGATTGAAGAGAGGCGCGTCCATGGTTTTCGTTCGGGCGCGCATGGGGTGTCGGCGGTTCGCGGACTCTAGCTTCTTGGGGGCGCTCCTGTTCGTTCGACGGCGGGCGGATGCGCCGATGCGAGTCTGGAGCGTCTGATGTCGCCGCCTAGGATGCCGATCGCCGCGCCGCAGCCGGATGATCTGAGCGGCTGGGTGGCGCGCTATGAGCCGGCGCTGCGGCGCTATTTCCAGCGCAAGGTCGGGACCAGCGACGCCGACGACCTGGTCCAGGAGGTGTTCATGAGCCTCCAAGTGCGCAGCGGATCCGAGGCGCCGATCGAGAACATCGAGGGCTACATCTTCCGCACGGCGGCCAACGTCGTGGCGCGGCGACATCGGCGGCGGACCTGGGACTGGAGCGAGCATGATCCGCTCGACGGGGTTCACGATCCCGGCGACGAGGTCTCGCCCGAGCGGGTGTTGCTGGACAAGGAAGCCCTGGCCCGAGTGCTGGCGGCGATGCAGGCCCTCCCGCCCCGCTGCAGCGAAGCCTTCATGCTGCACCGCTTCGAAGAGATGACCTACGCCGCGATCGCCGTTCGGATGCGGATATCCAAGAAGGCGGTCGAGCATCTGATCCAACGCGCCCTGCGGCGTATTTCGTTGAGCCTGGACCCGGACCTATGACCCGCTACAGACCGGACCCAGAAGAGACCCTAGGCGATCCGCGCGACATCGCCGCCGGCTGGTTCGCGCGCCGTCGTTCCGGCGACCTGACCGAGGCGGACGAGGCGGCGCTGCAGACCTGGCTCGAGGCCGCGCCGGCGCACCGCAGAGCCTATGACTCGATGCGGCTGGCCTGGGCCGGCGCGGGAGCCCTACGCACCGACCCTCAGGTTCTGGCGCTGCGCGAGCGCTGGGCGGGGCCCGCCGCGCGCCGCCGGTCCGCCTTCGGGCCGATCGCCGCCGCCGTACTGGCCGCCGCTTGCCTGGCGACGGCCGGCGGCGTCGGCTGGACGGTGTGGAGCGGGCCGCATCCGCTGAAGGACCAGTCGTTCCAGACGGCCGTCGGCGAACAGTCGACAGTGACGCTGCCGGACGGCTCGGAGCTGATCCTGGGCACCGACAGCGTCGTTCGCACGCGGGCGGATCGGGAACAGCGGCTGGTCTACCTCGAGCGGGGGCAAGCCTATTTCAAGGTCGCCCACGATCCGACGCGTCCGTTCGTGGTCGCCGCCGGCGGCAAGACGGTCACCGCCCTGGGCACGGCCTTCGAGGTCCGGCTGGACAGCGGTCAGGTCAAGGTGACCCTCGTCGAGGGACGGGTGCGGGTCGAGACGCCGCTGCCGCCGCCGGTGCATCCGGGCGATCGCCCCGCCGCCAGGGCCGCCGGCGTCAGCGTGGCCAGCGCCCAGACGGTCGACATGAGCGCCGGCTCGCAGCTCGTCGCGCCGCCTCAGGCCGAATGGCGGGTGACGGCGGCCAACGTGGTGGTGGAGACCAGCTGGACCCGCGGCCAGCTGATCTTCGACGACGCCGCCCTGGCGACGGTGGTCGAGGAGCTGAACCGCTACTCCGACAAGAAGATCGTCATCGATGACAAGGCCGTCGAGAAGGCCCGGATCAGCGGCGTCTTCAGGCCCGGCCAGGTCGACAGTTTCGTGCGGACGATCGAGGCCTACCGCATCGCCCGGGCCGACGACGCGACAGCCGAAGCGGTGCACCTGCGCGCCTACTAACAAAGATGTCGATATTTTTCGAGGCGAGTATGGGGCGTCCCGGAAAAGTCGGCTCCTAGAACAATAGGGGGCGACGACAGCTCCCAGACATACGGGGGAGCGAAACATGCCGTCGAGGCAAAGAACGTTACAGAACCGTCTTCTGGCCGGCGTGGCCGCGCTGGCCGTCATCACCTGCGCCGGGGGCGCCTATGCTCAGGATCGGGCGATCCAGATCGCGCCTCAGCCGCTCAGCGCGGCGCTGAACCAGTTCGGGGCCCAGAGCGGGCAGCAGATCATCTTCACCCCGACCCTGGCGGCCTCGAAGCGGACCCAGGGCGTCACCCGCACGGGCGACGTGGAGACCTCGCTGCGGCAGCTGCTGCAGGGCACCGGCCTGACCTACCGGCGCACGCCGGACGCCTTCATGATCATCGAGGGCGGAGGCGCATCCGACCCCCAGTCCGACGGCGCCCCGAGCGCCGAAAGCGCGACCGTTGAAGAGCTGATCGTCACCGCCCAGAAGAAGGAGGAGTCGATCCAGACCGTGCCGATCGCGGTCTCGGCCTTCTCGGCGGAATCCCTCGACGAGCGGAAGATCGAAGGCGGCGCCGAGCTGCTGCGGGCGGTTCCGAACGTCAACTTCTCGAAGGCCAACTTCAGCGGCTACAACTTCTCGATCCGCGGGATCGGCACCAAGGCGGTGTCGGCGGGCAGCGATCCGGCTGTCGCGGTCAGCTTCAACAACACCCCGCTGATCCGGAACCGGCTGTTCGAGTCCGAGTTCTTCGACGTCCAGCGGGTCGAGGTTCTGCGCGGGCCGCAGGGGACGCTGTACGGCCGCAACGCCACCGGCGGCGTGGTCAACATGCTGCCGGCCATGCCGACGGACACGTTCGAGGGCCAGGTCCGCGGTGAAGTCGGCAACTACGAGACCCGTCGTCTCGGCGGCTTCATCAACGTCCCGATCGGCGACACCTTCGCGGTGCGCCTGTCGGGCGCGATGACCCAGCGGGACGGCTTCGACTACAACTCGGTCACCCAGAAGAACGTCAACGGGCGCGACCTGTGGTCCATCCGCGGCGTCGCCGAATGGGAGCCGACCGACCGCTTCAAGGCCAACTTCATCTGGCAGCATTTCGAGGAGGACGACACCCGCTCGCGGACGGGCAAGCAGCTCTGCACGAACGACCCCGGTCCGAGGACGCTGGGCGGCCAGCCCGTCTCGACCTACCTCGGGGGGCGCCTGAGCCAGGGCTGCCTTCCGGGATCGCTGTACGACGACGCGGCCTACGGCGTGACCAACGGAGCCAGCTTCGCCCACGTCTACCTGGCCACCAACATCGGCTACGGCATGCGGTCCGACGGTTCTTTTGTTCCGGCCATCAGCACCGGGGTCGATCCCTATGGGGGGCTGACGCAATCCCGCAACCTGCGTGAGATCGCCACCGCCTACGACCCGGTCTTCCGCGCCAAGAACGACGTCTACCAGTTGAATCTGGAGTGGGAGATCGCCGACGGCCTGACGCTGGTCTCGCAGACGGCCTACGCCAAGGACGACTACTATTCGTCCCAGGACTACAACCGCTTCAACTCCAACCCGATCTTCAACGACTCGGTCGGCGTCCTGGATGTCTGGGGCAATCCGATGCCGGGACCGGGACCGACGCCTGGCGGCGTCTTCACCGATCCCCAGCTCGGACCATCGAACAAGATGCTGTCCGTGGACATCAGCCAGTCCGACAACCGGCAATGGTCACAGGAGTTCCGCCTCCAGTCGTCCTTCGACGGCGCGTTCAATTTCAACGTCGGCGTCAACTACCTCGATTTCAAGTCGCAGGACGACTACTATGTCTTCAACAACGTTTTCAGTCTGTTGGCCCTGTACTTCTACAATAGAGACGGGGCCGCCGAAGGCATCGCCACCGCGCCTTGCCCTCCTGGCACGACGGATCGCGAGTGCATCTATGTCGACCCCAATCCGCTGAACAAGATCGACGGTCAGGGGCACAACTACTTCCGCAGCATGAACCTGGTCAGCACCAAGTCCTACGCCGTGTTCGGCGAGGGCTACTGGCGGCTGTCGGACGCGCTGAAGTTCACCGCGGGCCTGCGCTACACGCTCGATAGAAAGGTGGCGACGCCGGTGCCGAGCCAGCTGCTGCTGGCCAAGGGGCCGTCGTCGGGTGGCAACGTCAACAGCGGCTATCCCAAGGGCCAGGACATCAAGCAGGAGTGGGGCCGCTTCAGCGGTCGGCTGGTGCTCGACTGGACCCCGAACGAGGACACGCTGGTCTATGCCTCGTTCGCCCGCGGCTACAAGGGCGGCGGGGCCAACCCGCCGCGCGTCGATATCGATCCCAGCGTGGTGCAGTACCTGCCGCTGCCGGAAACCTTCAGGCCGGAGTACGTCAACGCCTTCGAGATCGGGGCCAAGAACACCCTGCTCGACGGCAAGCTGCGGCTGAACGCGACGGCCTTCTACTACGACTACAGCGACTATCAGGTCTCCCAGATCGTCGACCGCATCTCGCTGAACGAGAACTTCGACGCCACGACCTGGGGGCTGGAGCTGGAGGCGGTCTGGCGGCCGACGCGCAACTTCCAGCTCGACGGCAACCTGGGCTACCTGAAGACGCGGATCGGCAAGGGCGCCCAATCGATCGACGTCATGAACCGCACCCAGGGCGATCCGGACTGGATGGTGGTGCGTCCCTGGCTGCAGGTGCCCTCGAACTGCATCGCGCCGCGCCGGCATGTCGAGCGTATCGCGACCATGTTCTACGGCGACGATCTCAACATCCTGGCGCTTCTGGCCCTGTGTAATGGATCCGAGCGGACGGGCAGCTTCATGCCCGGCGGGCCCGGGCGCGACTGGGGGCTGTTCTACGGCATCCGGTACGACCCGATGACGGAGGCGCCGAACGGCGGCCGCGGCTTCGCCCAGGACCTGGAAGGCAACGAACTGCCCAACGCGCCCAACTGGACGATGAACCTGGGCGCCCAGTACACCTTCGTCTTCGACGAATGGGACCTCACCCTGCGCGGGGACTACTACCGCCAGAGCGAGAGCTACGCCCGGGTCTACAACACCGAGTACGACCGGCTGAAGGCCTGGGACAACGTCAACCTGTCGCTGACCCTGCGCAAGCCGTCGGCCGACCTGATGTTCCAGGTCTATGTGAAGAACGCCTTCGACAAGACGCCGATCACCGACACCTTCACCAACAGCGACGACACCGGTCTGACGGCCAACGTCTTCACCCTCGATCCGCGGATCATCGGCGTGAACCTGACCAAGGGCTTCTAACCCTCTTTCCTCGATCCTGACGTCCCGGGCGAGCTCAGCCTCTCCGCCCGGGACCCTTACGGCGACGGAGTCCCTCCCGTCGCCGTTTCTTTTTTGTCGGCGGTCAAGTGTAGAGTTCGAGGCCTCGCGCGTCTTATCCTGAGCATGGGCGCGCCACGGGAACAGCTTCGAGTGATGGACGGCCGTCAGGACGCGGCATTGGTGGAACTGAGCCGGTTCTACCGGCCCGCCCTCATGGCCTTCTTCCAGCGCCGTCTGCGCAACCACGCCGAGGCGGAGGATCTGACCCAGGAGGTCCTGGCGCGGCTGGTCTCGATGCCGGCCGACCAGATGGACAACGCCAACGCCTACATCTTCCAGATCGCCGCCAACCTGCTGCGCGACCGCGGCCGGCGCGAGAAGGTGAGGGCGGACTATCGGTTCGGCGTTCTGGCGGTGGAGGACAACGGCGTCGAGGCGCTCGATCCGGGGCGGGTCCTGGCCGGGCGCGAGGCCCTTGGCCAGGTGGCCGCCGTCCTGCGCGATCTGCCCGAACGGACCCGGACGATCTTCATCCTGTATCGGGTGGAGGCCATGAAGAAGCGCGATATCGCCCAGAGCTACGGAATATCGGTCAGCGCCGTGGACAAGCATCTGATGAGAGCCATGGCCCTGATGATCGAACGACTGGGAGGCCGGCCGTGAGCGGTCTCGATGATCTGGACGCGCCGGGCGCGCAGGGCGCGGCGGCCTGGTGCCTGCTGCTGGCCGAGCGGCTGCTGTCGGCGGAGGAGCAGGCCCGGTTCGAGGCCTGGCTGGCGGCGGATCCCGCCCACGCGGCGCAGTTCGACGACGCCGTGATGCTGTGGCGGGCCGTGGGCGAGCAGGCTTCCGAGCCGGAGATGATCGTCCTGCGCGGCGCTGCGCTGGACAGCCTGCGCCGGGCCAACCGGATGCGCTGGGCCCGCGACTGGGGCCGCCGCCCGCGCATCGCCGGCGCCATCGCAGCCGTGCTGGTCGCGGCGGTGGCGCTGGGAGTCTGGCAGGTGAACGCGCCGCGTGTCTACGAGACCGACATCGGCGAGCGGCAGGTGGCGGTGCTGTCCGACGGCTCGAAGCTGTCCCTGGACGCCGACACCCGGGTCAAGGTGCGCTACGCAGGTGATCGCCGCGCGCTGACCCTGGTGCGCGGACGGGCGCTGTTCTCGGTGGCCAAGGATCCGAAGCGGCCGTTCACCGTCGCGGCCGACGGCAAGGTCGTCCGGGCCACGGGTACGGAGTTCAGCGTCGAGCGTCTGGGCGGCCAGGTGCGGGTGATCCTCTACGAGGGCAGGGTGGCCGTCCTGGCCGATCAGGTCCGCGGGGCCCCGCAACCGGTCCGCCTCGGGCTGGAGCGGAAACCAGCCGAACAGGCGCTCAGGCCCGGCGGCGAGCTGGTCCTCTCGGCGGGCGAGCCGGCGGCCCTAATCGCCAACGCGGACATGGGCCGGTCCCTCGCCTGGGAGGGCGGGCAGCTGGTCTTCTCCGACGAGCCGCTGTCGCGCGCGGTGGAGCGGATGAACCGCTACGCCGACCAGCCGATCGCCCTGGCCGACGCCGAGGTCGGCGGGGTGCTGATCAACGGCGTATTCACGGCTGGCGACACCGAGGCCTTCGTCGAAGGCGTCACCGCGGTCTTTCCGGTGCGGGCGCGTCACGGGCCGGACGGGGTGACTCTCGCATATTATCGTTCATCGACCCGGTGAATGATTTGCGGGGCGGTGCGTCTTAACCCCCAGAGCACCCGGATAAACAGGGTGCGGATCAGTTGGGGGAGACGATGCTGACCAAGACCAAGCGACGGGCCGCGCTGTGCGGTTCGGCGGCCATGATGACGCTGGCCGCCCTGACCGCGCCGACCGCGGTGGTGGCCCAGACCGCGACCTACGCCTTCGACCTGCCGGCCCAGGACCTGGCCGCCGCCCTGCGCGCCTTCGGCCATGCCGCCCGCCAGCAGGTGGTGTTCGACGGTCAGGTCACGCAGGGCAAGCGCAGCGCGCCGGTGGTGGGGACCTTCACCGCCGACGAAGGCCTGCGGAAGCTCCTGGAGGGCACCGGCCTGACCGCGCGTCGCGGCGCGAGCGGGGTGTTGATGGTGAGCGACCCCCAGTCCGACGGCGCCCCGAGCGCCGAAGCCGCGGTCGTCGATGAGCTGATCGTCACCGCCCAGAAGAAGGAGGAGTCGATCCAGGACGTGCCGATCGCCGTGTCGGCCTTCTCGGCCCAGGCCCTGGACGACAAGAAGATCGAGGGCGGCGCCGAGCTGCTCCGCGGCGTGCCCAACGTCAACTTCTCCAAGGCCAACTTCAGCATGTACAACTTCTCGATCCGCGGGATCGGGACCAAGGCCGTGTCGGCCAGCAGCGATCCGGCCGTGGCGATCAGCTTCAACAACACGCCGCTGATCCGGAACCGGCTGTTCGAGCAGGAGTTCCTCGACGTCGAGCGGATCGAGGTGCTGCGCGGGCCGCAGGGCACGTTGTACGGCCGCAACGCCACCGCCGGCGTGGTGAACATGATCCCCAGGCTGCCGGGATCCGAGCTCGAGGCCATGATGAAGGCCGAACTGGGCAACTTCGGAACCGGCCGGCTGAGCGGCATGGTCAACATCCCGCTGGGCGACACCCTGGCCATCCGGGCCGCCGGCGCGCTGACCAAGCGGGACGGCTTCGACTACAACACCTTCACCAAGCGGGACGTGAACAACCGCGACCTGTGGTCCACGCGCCTGTCGGCGAAATGGGACCCGGTCGACTGGTTCAGCGCCAACGTCATCTGGGAGCATTTCGAGGAGGACGACGAGCGCTCGCGGACCGGCAAGCAGCTCTGCACCCGCGACCCGGGGCCGGAGAAGATCGGCAACATCGCGATCACCGACCCGGTCACGCGCGGCCGGATGAGCCAGGGCTGTCTGCCCGGTTCGTTGTACAAGGACGAGGCCTTCGGCGTGCCCAACGGCAACAGCCTGGTCTATCTGCTGCTGCCGAGCTCCATCGGCCTGGGCTTCGAGCCCCCGCTGCCCTCGAGACCCACCCGGGTTGGGCCCGAGGTCACGATCACCAAGTCGGGGGATCCGTTCGCGGGAGTCGTTCAGTCGCGTAACCTGCGTGAGATATCGACCAGCTACGATCCCAAGTTCCGCGCCGAGAACGACGTGGCGCAGTTGAATCTCCGGTTCGACGTCGCTGAAGGCCTGACGCTGATCTCGCAGACGGCCTACGCGCGGGACAACTACTATTCGTCGCAGGACTACAACCGGTTCGTCAGCGTGCCGCTGTTCAACGATTCTACGCGGCAGATGGTCACCGGCGACCGCCGGCCGATCGACACGGTGCGCTATCCGGGTCCGACGCCAAAGGGCGTCTATTGCGACCCGCAACTCGGCTGTTCGGATCGCATGATCTCGGCCGACATCAGCCAGTCGCGTAATCGCCAGTGGTCGCAGGAGCTGCGCCTGCAGTCGTCCTTCGCGGGGCCGGTTAACTTCAGCGTCGGCGCCAACTACATCGATTTCAAGTCGCAGGACGACTACTACGTCTTCAACAACATGTTCACGCTGCTCGCCGAGTGGTGGTACAGCAGGGCGCCGGGGCTGAATGCGCTTCTGCCGTGTGAATTGGGCGTCGAGACGCGTGAATGCGTCTACGTCGACCCAAATCCGATGGGAAAGCTCAACAAGCAAGGGCACAACTACTTCCTGAGCCAGAACGGAGTCCGGATCAAATCCTCGGCGATCTTCGGGGAGCTCTACTGGGATGTCGCCGATGACCTGAAGCTGACGGCCGGCCTTCGCTATACGCAGGATCGGAAGATCTCGACCCAGGTTCCGAGCCAGCTGCTGCTCGGCGGCGGGACGCAGACCGCCTATCCAGGCAGCGTCACCGGCGGGAAGACCAACAGCGGCTATCCGGCTTTGCCGGACATCAAGCAGAGCTGGGGCGAGGTCACCGGTCGGCTCGTGCTCGACTGGAAGCCGGTCCTGAGCTTCACCGACGACACTCTGGTCTACGCCTCGGTCTCTCGCGGCTACAAGGGCGGGGGCACCAATCCGCCGCGCGTCGATTTCGACGAGAAGGTGGTTCAGTACCTTCCGCTGCCCGAGACCTTTCGGCCGGAGTATGTCAACGCCTTCGAGATCGGCACGAAGAACAGTTTCGACAACGGGCGTCTGTCGCTGAACGCCACCGCGTTCGTCTACGACTACAAGGACTATCAGGTCTCCCAGATCGTCGATCGCATCGCCTTCAACGAGAACTTCGACACCATCAACTGGGGCCTGGAGTTCGAGGCGGTCTGGCGTCCGACCCGTGCTTTCCGCCTCGACGGCAACCTCGGCTATCTCAAGACGCGCCTGAAGAAGGGTTCGCAGTCGATCGACGTGATGAACCGCACTCAGGGCAACCCGGACTGGGTCGTGTTGCGCCCCTGGATCCAGGTGCCGTCCAACTGCGTCGCGCCCCGCGTCCTGGTCGAGCGGATCATGTCGGGCGGTCCTGCGGGGCTTCGCCAACTGGCGCTGTCCACCCTGTGCCCGGGGTCGAACCGCATGGGCACCTTCAACCCGGCGATCTCCACGAACGGCCCGGCCTTTCACGCGCTCTACGGCTTCACCTACGACTTCAGCGCACCCTACGATCCGAGCAAGATCGGGCTGAACATCGCCCAGGGCGGCAGCGGGGCGCCTAACGGCGGTCGCGGGTTCGCAGCTGATCTGACCGACAACGAGCTGCCGAACTCGCCCAACTGGACGATGAACCTCGGCGCCCAGTACACCTTCTTCATCAACGATGGGGACTGGGAGCTGACCTTCCGCGGCGACTACTACCGCCAGTCGGAAAGCTACGCCCGCATCTACAACACCGAGTTCGACCGGCTGAAGGCCTGGGACAACGTCAACGTCGCCGTGACGCTGACCAAGCCCGCGTCCGATGTGACCTTCCAGCTCTATGTGAAGAACGTCTTCGACAAGACGCCGATCACCGACACCTTCATCAACAGCGACGACACCGGCCTGACCACGAACGTCTTCACCCTGGATCCGCGGATCGTGGGCGTCAGCGTCATGGGCCGGTTCTAGCGCGGCCTTTCCTTCCTCAGTGTCCCGAGTCCCGGGCGGGTCCAGCTTCCCCGGCCCGGGTTCCCTCGAGCGGCGACGGAGTCCCTCCCGTCGCCGCTCATTCTTTTTGACGAAGGGAGTGCTGGTTGGCGCGGTCGTAAGGGGCGCTTGTTTGCAATGAACTTTGTGATACAAAGTTCTTCATCGCAACAGGGGGCTTCAAGATGCGCTTCGCTTCCATCGCCGTTCTCGCCATCCCCGCCGCGCTCGCCGGGCCCGTCATGGCTCAACCCGTCGCCGAGCCCGCTCCGGCCGCCGCGGCGTCGACGCCGGCGGCGGCCACGCCTCGGCCGCCGACCACCAAGGTTCGCGAGGAGGGCCTGGTCGCGGACTACTTCGCGGCCGAACCGAGCCAGGCGAAGCGTGGCTCGGTCATCGTCCTGGGCGGGTCCGAGGGCGGGCTTGTCTCCTCCCGAGGCATCGCCCGGCAACTGGCGGCCCAGGGGTTCGACGCCATCGCGGTCTCCTACTTCGGCGAGGCTGGGCAGCCCCCGCGGCTGGACCTGATCCCGATCGAGACGGTCGGTCGGGCCCGGGCCTGGCTGGAGGCTCGACCGGGGCATGGCGGCCGGATCGGCGTCGTGGGGGTGTCGAAGGGGGCGGAGCTGGCCCTGCTGGTCGCCAGCCGCGATCCCCGTATCCAGGCGGTCGCCGTCGGCGTTCCATCCCACGTGCTCTGGCAGGGCATCGACATGACCGGCGGTCCGACCGGATCGTCCTGGACTGCCGAGGGAAAGCCGCTCGCCTATGTCCCCTATGACCTGAGCCAGGGGTTCCAGGGGGTGCACAAGCTCTATGTCGACAGTCTCAAGAGCGCCAAGCCAGAGGCGGAGATTGCGGTCGAGCGGATCGCCGGCCCGGTCCTGATGATCTCCGACTCCTCCGACCGTCTGTGGCCCTCGGCCGAGATGGCCGGGAAGGTCGAGGCCCGGCTCAAGGCCAGGGGCTTCAGGCATCCGGTGGTCAATCTGGTCTACAAGGACGCGGGCCACATGCCCTTCGGTCCGCCGGTGCGGCGGGACGCGTCCTGGCTGCAGCAGGCCCTGTTCTTCGGGGGGACGGCCGACGGCGTCGTCGCGGCGCGGGCCGACAGCTGGCCGCGGGTGGTCGACTTTCTGGCCAAGGCCTTGGCCGCCGAGTGATCGCCGCCTGACCACCATCTGGGGACGAAGCTTTTTTGTTCAAGAATTGGCAGGCCGCGATTTGTGCGCAGAGTCTGGCGTCTTCATCCGGAAGGGGAGGGCGCCCATGCGCTTGCTGCTGTCGACTTTTGGATCACGCGGCGATGTCGAGCCGATGGCGGGGTTGGCGGCGGCGCTGCGCGCTCTCGGCGTCGAGCCGGTGGTCTGCGCCCCGCCGGATCCGGAGTTCGCGGTCCTGCTGGACCGCGCCGGAGCCATCCCGGCGCCGGCCTTCACGCCGATCCGCCAATGGGTGGCCAGCGCCCTGGCCAACGACCCGCCCATGGACCTGCGTGACCGCGCGGCTCAGGTTCTGACGGCGCAGTTCGAGGCGATCTCAAAGGCCGCCGAGGGCTGTGACGCCGTGCTGGCCGCCGGCCTGTTCCCATCCACGGCCGCCGCACAATGCGTGGCCGAGCAACGCGGTCTGCCGTACGTCTATGCCGTCTACTGCCCGGTCTTCCTGCCGTCGGAACATCATCGGCCGTTCCCCTATCCGGGACATCCGGTTCCGGCCGAGATCGTCGACAACCGCATGCTGTGGGCGCGGGACGTGCGCACGATGAACGCGGTGTTCGGCGAGGCCTTCAACGCCCTGCGATCATCGATCGGCCTTCCACCGACGGACAATGTCCGCGACCAGGTCTTCACCGATCGGCCGTGGTTGGCTTCGGACCCGGTCCTCAGTCCCTGGCGGCCGACGGGCTTGCGCGACGCGGTGCAGACCGGGGCCTGGATCCTGCCGGACGAAAGGCCCTTGCCATCCGACCTCGAGGTCTTCCTGAGCGCCGGGGCTCCGCCGGTCTATGTGGGTTTCGGCAGCATGCCGATGCAGCCGCTGCGGGAGGCGGGCCTGGCCGCGGTCGCGGCGATCCGGGCTCGGGGAGGACGTGTTCTGCTCTCCCACGGCTGGGCCGAGCTGGCGCTCGACGACGATCGCGACGACGCGTTCGCGGTCGGCGAGGTGAACCAGCAGGCGCTGTTCCGCCGCGTCGCCGCCGTCCTGCATCATGGCGGAGCGGGGACCACGACCACGGCCGCGCGGGCCGGCGCGCCGCAGTTGATCGTCCCGCAGATCGCCGACCAGCCCTACTTCGCAGGGCGTGTCGCCGCGCTGGGCGCCGGCGTCGCGCACGACGGGGCGGCGGCCACGGTTGAATCCCTGACGGCGGCGCTCGACAAGGTGCTTGCGCGCGAGACGGGCTCGGCCGCCGCCGTGCTGGCGGATCAGGTCCGTCCCGACGGCGCCGCCGTCGCCGCCCGGATGCTGGTCGATCGGGTCGCGGGGAGCCGGGCGAGCGGCTAGCGAGCCGGCGGCGCGACCAGAGTCTGCATGGCGTCGAGCAGGGCCTGGATCCGGCTCGGCGTGAACCGCTCCGGCTCGATCGGCAGCATCATCATCCAGCCGTCGCCGATCGCTCCGAGGTGGTCGGCGAGCAGGTCGGCCGGGATGTCGTCTCGAACGGTCCCCTCGGACTGAGCCTGGGCCAGCATCTCGGCGAGCACCTGGCGATAGCGGGCGTACCGGCGCTGGTAGATGGCGGCCAGCGCCGGTTCGTGCCGGGCGTGGGCCAGCAGCTGGAAACCGGCGAGCCAGGCGTCGGAGTCCTCGGCCTCGGCCCAGTCCAGCCATCGCCTGAAGCCGGTCCGCAGGTCGAGCCGTCGCCCCAGGCCCAGCGTCAGATCGAACTGGTCGAACAGGTTCTCGGCCACGGCCGCGACCATCGCCTCGCGGCTATCGAAATAGTAGGTCACCGCCCCGGTCGTGCAGCCGGCGTGCTGGGCGACCTTGCGTAGCGAGGCGCCGGCCAGACCTTCTCGCGCGATCACCGACACCGCCGCTCTCAACAGCTCGGTCCGCCGCGCATCGCGGTCTCCGATAGGGCGGCCGCGACCCCGAGCCGGGGGCTCGGCTGCGATTTCGGGCGGGGCGTGGTCGTCGGGCATGCGCCGGAGGATAGCGTGTTCGGGCGATCCGGTAATTATTATAACAACTGTTGTCATAAATGAATTGCAGCGCTAGCGTGCCTCCCGTCAAACGACGAAAGGGAGGATGCACCCATGCAAGACGCCGTGCGGAAAGCGTTCCTGGAGGACGGAGCCGTCGTCATCAAAGGCTGTCTGAACGAGGCGCAGCTGGCGCAATGCCGAGCCGCCTTCGACTGGGCGGTCGACAACCCCGGCCCCCACGCCACCAAGATGTACAAGGACACCGGGCAGCGGTCGCACGTCGACAACTGCAACCCGCTCGCCAAGCCCAGGCTGGACGAGCTCGTCGCCTCGCTGCCGTTCGGCGCGCTGTTCGCCGACATCTGGGGCTCGGCAAACGCCTGGTATTTCGCGGAGGAGATCTTCCTCAAGGAGGGCGGCGTCGGTGCGCGAACGCTCTGGCACCAGGACACCTCCTATCTGCCCTGGGCGGGCCTGCACTGGGGCAACGCCTGGATCAGCTTCGAGTCCGTGCCCAAGCAGAACGCGCTGGAGATCGTCCGCGGCTCGCACCGGGGGCCGCAGTATGACGGAACCACCTTCGTCGACCCCAACGATCCGACCGACCCGCTGCACGGCGGCGACGTCTGGCCGCGGCTCCCCGACGTCGAGGCCGAGCGCAGGGTGAATCCCGGAGCGCACGACATCCTGTCCTGGGCGACCGAGCCGGGCGACGTGCTGCTGCTGCATCCGGGTTCGCTGCATGGCGGGGCGCCGGTCGACGCGGCCTTCCCGGATCGGCACACCCTGGTGCTGCGGTTCTTCGGCGACGACGCGACCTACCGCCCGCTGCCGGACGAGAGCCGGTCAGGCTATCAGCGGACCGGCGTCCTCTTCCGCGAGGAGATGGAGGCGCTGACGCCGGGCGCGCCGTTCCGCTCGCCTGTCTTCCGTCAGGTCGCGTGAGGGGAGGGCGGACCATGGTCCAGGACAACCGTCGGCGGGCCGTCATCCCGCCGGCCGCCCAGGCGATGTACGACGCCTATCACTTCGCCCCGGCCACGCGCGTGGGCGACATGATCTGGGTCTCCGGCCAGGTTGGCGTCGACGCGGCGATGAAGCCCGGCAAGGACATGGAGGAGCAGGCGACCCTCGCCTTCCAGGCGCTGGCGGCCGTCCTCGAGGCGGCCGGGGCGAGCCTGGCGGACGTGGTCGAGCTGATGACCTTCCACACCGACCTGCGAGGCGAGATGGCGGCCTTCGCCAAGGTCAAGGACGCCTGGTTTCCCGACCGCTATCCGTCCTGGACGGCGGTCGGCGTGACCCAGCTGGCGGCGCCCGAGTTCCGGGTGGAGGTGCGGGCCGTCGCGGTGGCGGGCTGCGGCGGGGTGTGACAAGGAAGGGTCCGGGCGAAGGCCCGGGCCCTTTTCGTTTGTCCAACGCCGGGCGGTCGCCGTAGATCGGCGCATGAGCTCGAAGCAGAATGAGCGTCCCGGCGCGAAGACCCGCGGCGTCGAACGCCTCGTCGAGGCGGCGCAGGCGCTTCTGGCCGAGACGGGCGTCGAGGGCGTCAACTCGAACGCCGTCGTGGCGCGGGCCAGCGTTACGCCGCCGACCTTCTATCACTACTTCCCGAACAAGCATGCGCTGCTGCGCGAGCTGGGCGAGCGGATGCTGAGCGCGCAGAGCGCGGCCCTTCGCACCGACACCGGGCGCCGCGTGCAGACGCCGTCCGACCTGCGCGGCATCTGCCGCGACATGCTGAGCGAGTCCCTGCGGATGAGCCGGGCCTTCACCGGCGGCTATGAGCTTCTGGTCGCTCTGCGCGCGATTCCCGAATTGCGCGACGTCCGGCTGCGCCACCAGGAGCGCATGGCCGTCCTGCTGGTCGACTATTTCACCGAGCAGGGTCTGGCGGGCGATGGCGATCGGGCGGCGCTGATGGTCCGCGCCGGACTGGCTCTCCACCTGGGATACGCGGCCGTCGAGATGCTGTTCGAGACCGGCTTCGCCAACGAGGCGGAGGTCCTGGACCGCACCGCTGAGGCTCTGGCCGGCGCGCTCGACCTCTTCTGACGGGATTTGGCCCCGGGATCGATCGGCGAACGCTTGCGAATTTAGTAATTACTATATAGCGATGTCCGAGGCGGCCGCGGCGAGGCCGCGCGGGGAGACGGACCGTCGTGACGACCTCCTACCTGTTCCATGGCGGGCCGATCCTGACGATGGCCGACGGGGCCTCGCGCGCCGAGGCCCTGCTCACCGCCGGCGACCGCATCGCCTTCGTCGGCGGGCTCGACGACGCCCGCGACCAGGCGCGGCGGGCGGGCGGCGCGCTTCAGGAAATCGACCTTGGAGGCGAGGCGCTCCTGCCGGGCTTCATCGACGCTCACCTTCATCCGCTGCCGATGATGTTCTTCGCCGCCAACGCGGACCTGGAGAGCGCGACGTCGTTGGCGGAGGTCCGGACCCGGCTCGAGGTCCTGGCGCCCCGGCTGACCGAGGGGGAATGGCTCATCGGCGTCCAGTTCGAGTCCAAGCGCCTGGCCTCGGCCGAGCGGCTGGACCGGGCGAAGCTGGACGCCTGGTTCCCTGAGCGGCCGACGCTGATCTACACGCGTGACGGCCATGCCGTGATCGTCAACTCGGCGGCGTTGGCCGCGGCGAACATCGGCGAGGACGCGGAAGCGCCGGCCGGCGGCACGCTGGGCCGCGACGGAGACGGACGGCTGGACGGGATTTTTTACGAAGGGGCGACCGGTCTGCCGCTGGCCGGCATGCCCGGCCCCGACCCCGCGCGGATGTTCGAGGCCGGCCGCCGGTGCTTCGCGGCGCTGGCCGCGAGCGGCATCACCTCGATCGGGGCGATGATGCAGAGCGACGAGGAGGGGCCCGGCGGCGCCTCCGCGCGGATGGAAAGCCTGGTCGTCCAGATGATCCGGGACCAGATGCCGCAATCCATCTACGCCATCGTCATCGGCAAGACGCTGGACGGCGTCCGGGCGGTGGCGGCCTCGCCGTTGAACGATCCCGCCAACCGCACCCGGGCGCGGGCGATCAAGATCTTCGCCGACGGCACGTTCGGCTCCTGCACGGCCTGCATGAGCGAGCCTTACGCCGACAAGAGCTGCACGCACGGCTACATGACCCTGCCGGACGACGAGATCTATCGGCGCATGGAGGCGGCGCATCTGGCCGGCTACCAGATCTGCATCCATGCGATCGGCGACCGGGGCATCGCCAACTGCGTGCGGCTGTTTGAGCGGCTGCTGGCCGAGCATCCCAGGGACGACCATCGTCACCGGATCGAGCACGCCTCGATCGCCGATCCCTTCCTCATCGCGCGGATCGCCCGGCTCGGCCTGCAGATCTGCACCCAGCCGCTGTTCATCCGCTCGGAGAAGGACTGGCTGCCGACGCGACTGGGGTCGGAGCGGACGCGGCACGTCTATCCGTTCCGCAACTTCCTCGCCGCGGGCATCCCGCTGGCCGGCTCGTCGGACGCGCCGATCGAGCATCCCGACGTGATCGCGGCCATCGACTATGCGGTCAATCGCGGCGGCTTCCACCCGGAGCAGGGCGTGACGCCCGAGCAGGCGGTGGCGATGTTCACCCGAAACGCGGCCTTCATCCAGTTCGAGGAGGCCGAGAAGGGGACGCTGGAAGTCGGCAAGGTCGCCGACCTGGTGGTCCTGAGCGCCAGCCCCCTGGATGTCCCGCCCGACCGCCTCGGCGAGATCCGGGTGCGGCGCACGATGATCGCCGGCGCCTTCGTGTCGGCGGACGAACGGGCTGGAAGAGCATGACCTGCTATTCGGAAGATTACCGCGCGGCGCGGACGCGCCTGCTGGCGGCGGCTCAGGCGGCCGGCGGCTGGACCCACGAGGCCGTCGCCCATCCCGTGGCGGGCGCGGACGGCGAGCCGATCTACATGGACGTCCTGTGGCGCGGGCCGGAGGCGGCGAGCCGCGTCCTGACGATCTCCAGCGGCACGCACGGCGTCGAGGGTTTCTGCGGCTCGGCCCTGCAACTGCAACTGGTCGAGGACGCGCCGGTCTTGCCGCCCGACACGGCCCTGATGCTGGTCCACGCCGTCAACCCTTACGGCTTCTCACATCTGCGGCGGGTCAACGAGGACAACGTCGACCTCAACCGGAACTTCGTCGACTTCACGGGCGGCGCGCCGGAGAACGACGCCTACGCCGCGATCGACGCGTTGCTGAATCCCGCCGAACTGCCCGACGGCGCGATGGCCGGCATCGCCGCCGAGCTGGAGCGTCTGCGTGCGGAGATGGACTATCTGAACTTCCTGAAGGCCGTTTCGGGCGGCCAGTACGCCTTTCCGCGCGGCATCCAGTACGGCGGCGCCGGGCCCGTCTGGTCGCGCCGGACGGTGGAGGCCCTCTGGGCGCGGCGGCTCGCCAATCGCCGCGTCGTGGTCCAGATCGATCTGCACAGCGGGCTCGGAGCGTCCGGCGTCGGCATGCTGATGATGGCGGCCAACGACGACGAACCGCACAAAGCCCTGACCGCCGACTGGTTCGGCCCGATGTTCGTGACCCCGCGGCCGCTGTCCCGCGCCGACACGATCCTCGGCGGCTACATGAACGAAGCGATGGAGACGCGGCTGCCCGGCGTCCGCGTCGTGCCCATGACCCTCGAGTACGGCACCGAAGCGGGCGACGTCGTGCTCGGCGCTATGATCGAGGACAACTGGCTGGTCCATCACGGCGACCTCGCCGGCGAGCGGGGCCAGGACATCAAGGCGCGGCTGCTGCGCGCCTTCTACCCCACCGATCCGACCTGGCGCGCCGCCGTCCTGGAGCGCGGCCGTCAGGTCTTCGCCCAGGCCCTGGCCGGCCTTGGCGCCGCCGATCTCGAGGAAAGGCTGACCGGATGAGCACGCGCGACCCGATCGTCCGCATCGACCTGTATCCGCTACATGTGCCGTTCCGCGAGGAGGTCCGCGCCGCGTTGCAGGGGGGCAGCGGCAAGGTGGCCATGAGCCTGAACGTCGACGACCACTGGCTGGGCGGCGACTTCCTGATCTGCCGGATGACCACCGAGGGCGGCGTCTCCGGGATCGGCGAGGCCTTCGTCTGGCTGGTCGAGAGCGGCGTCTCGCCGATGCTGATGGCCGACCTCATCCGCGACCACCTGGCGCGCTTCGTCCTGGGCCGTTCGGCCTTCGACATCGAGGCCATCAACGCCCGGTTCGACGACAACGTGGCCCGCAACGAGATGGCCAAGGGCGTGCTCGACCTGGCGCTGCACGACCTGGCCGCGCGCAGCATCGGACGGCCTGTGCACGACCTCTGCGGCGGACGTCAGATCGATAAGGTCCCGCTGTGCATGGTGCTGCCGCTGGCGCCGGTGGAGATCGTCTGCGCTCTGGCCCGGCAAGGCTTGGCGATGGGGGTCCGCGCCTTCCGCTGCAAGCTCGGCGACGGGATCGTCCAGGACGTGGCGATCATGGCGGCGATGCGCGAACTGGTCGGGCCGGAGGTCGCGCTGCGGGTCGACTACAACCAGGCGTACGGGCCGAACCAGGCCCTGGCGGCGCTCGAGGCGATCGCGCCCTACGGGATCGACTTCGCCGAACAGCCCGTCCGCGCCGACGACTTCGCCGGGATGGCCCGGTTGCAGTCCCAGACCCGCATCCCGCTGATGGCCCACGAGGGCGCCTTCGGTCTGCGCGACATCTATGCTCTTGCCGAGATGGGCGCGGTGCGGACCTTCGGCCTCAACGCCGAGCGGCCGGGCGGCATGAGCCGCGCGCTGAAGGCGATCGACTATGCGGCGGCGCGCGGCCTGGACGTCGTCCTGCACAACCAGCCGTCGGGGATCGGCAGCGCCATCGTCCTGCACATGCACTCGGCCCGCGCGCGCGACATCCGTCATGCGACGGAGCTGCAGGGCCACATCATGCTGGAGGACGACCTCATCCTGGATCGCATCGTCTACGAGGACGGGTTCGGTCATGTGCCGACGGGACCCGGCTGGGGCGTGGAGCTGGATGACGCCGCCGTCGACCGCTACCTCACACACAGGCCGATCAGCATCACGGCCTAGGCGTCTGGGCGGGCGGGTCGCGGTTGAGCGGGGCGATTGCTTCGAAGTCTTCCATTCGTGAACCGCTGTTATATACAACCGCCATGCGTCATTGTGACGGATGAGCCGGGGGGCCGGCTCGCGGCCGGAGGGGCGGGCTTGCAGGTCTTGTTGAGGATGTCTCGCGCCATCGGGGCCGCGGGCGTGATGGCGTGTATCGGCGTCAGCCTGTTCGTCGCTGGTTCGGCGTCCGCCCAGGTCGCGCTGCCGTCGCGCCAGGAGCTGGACCCGGCCAACGCCGCGCCGATCGCCGCCGCGCCGCGGGGGGAGCTGTTCAAGGGCGTGGAGGCGGGAGCCTGCGCCTTCCGGGACAGCGACATCAAGGTCACGCTGACGTCGGTGGCGTTCCAGGGCGTGACCTCGGGCCGTCTGGCGATCTCGGACGAGGCCCTGGCGTCGACCTATGCCGAGTTCCTGGGCCGCGAGGCCCCGCTGAGCGTGATCTGCGACATCCGCGACCGGGTCGCGAGCCTGTATCTGCGGCGCGGGGTGCTGGCCAGCGTCGTCATCCCCGAGCAGCAGGTGACGGGCGGGCGCCTGACCCTGGCGGTGGTCGAGGCGCGGATCGCTTCGGTCAACTATCACGGCGACGCCGGTCCGGCTCAGAAGCAGGTCGCCCGCTTCCTCGACAACCTGCGCGGTCTGGCGCCGTTCGACCTCAACGTCGCCCAGCGCTACCTGCTGCTGGCGTCCGACGTGCCGGGCGCCCGCATCCAGTCGGCGCTGCGACCCTCGGCGGCGGGGGACGGCGCGCTCGACCTCGAGATCGCCATCTCCCGCGACGCGATCGACGGCTCGATCGTGGCCCAGAACCACGGCTCGAAGACCGTCGGCCGCGACCTGACCCTGGCGCGTCTCGACCTCAACGGCTTCACGCCGTTCGGGGACCGGACCTCCATCCTCGCCTACGGCACGCTGTCCAGCGACGAACAGCGCGTGATCCAGGCGGCCGAGCGGTTCTACCTGGGCGGCCAGGGCCTGACGGTCGATCTGTCGGGGTCCTGGGGCTGGACCAAGCCGGGCGACTTCCTCGGGCCGCTGGAGCTCGAGGGCGAGTCGTTCGCCGGCAGCATCCGCCTGACCTATCCGCTGGTCCGTCATCGCCGACACAACCTCAACATGGGCATGGGGCTGGACTGGATCGACCAGAAGGTCGAGTTCGGCGGCGGCATGGCCACGCTGACCGAGGATCATCTGCGGGTGTTCTTCGCGCGCCTGGACGGTCACTACGCCCCGGCGAGCCTGGCGGCCAACTCGGTGGCCCTGACCGGCGTCGTGGAGGTGAGGCAAGGTCTCAGCGACCTCGGCGCGAGCCGCCGCGGCGACCCCGCCGCGTCCCGCTTCCTGGCCAAGCCGGACGCCACCGTGGTGCGGGCCGAGGGCGAGATCGGCGGACGTCTGGCCGGTCCGCTGGTCGGCAAGCTGAACCTCGCCTGGCAGCATACCAGCGACCCCCTGCTGTCCTACGAGGAGTACGGAGTCGGCAACCTGACGATCGGACGCGGCTATGACCCGTCGTCGGCGTCCGGCGACCGGGCGGTTTCAGCCTCGGTCGAGTTCACCACCGTTCCGTTCCCGCTGTTCGGCGGACGCGGCGCCTGGCGGCCCTACGCCTTCTACGACGGCGCCCAACTGACCAATCTCGGGATCGGCGCCGGCAAGCGCAGCCTCAGTTCGGCCGGCGTCGGCCTGCGGGCGCAGCTGACCTCGCGCGTCGCGGTCGACCTGGCCTGGGCCAAGCCGTTCGATGATCCCTACGGGGCCGGCGCGGCGCCGCCCTCGCGCGTGCTGATCTCGTTGTCCGCCGTCCTGTTCTAATCCGTTGAAGTTCCCCGGAGCGTCCTCATGACCCCGTCCAGCGCGATCTTCTCCATCGCTCTCCGCCAGGCTTCGGCGCGTCGCACCCGCCTGCTGGCGGCCTCGGCCCTCAGCGGCGTGGCCGCGATGCTGGCCCAGCCGAGCCACGCCGGCACCCTGCCGGGCATACCGGGAGCAGGGAACATCACGGTCTCGCCTGGCGGGTCGCAGCCGCTCATCAGCTTTCCTGACGCCATCACCCTGCAGGTCGACCTCAACGCGCCCCGGACGGTCATCAACTGGTCCAGCCTGCACGTCAGCAGCGGCGACACGATCGACTTCCTCTTCGACGCGGCCAGCGACATCGTTCTGAACAAGACGACCAGCCAGATCCGCATCGACAACGGCGGAGCCATCACCGGCAAGGTCGGCGTGGCGACCGGCGGCAATATCTGGTTCTACTCGCCGCAGGGGGTGATCGTTTCGCCGGGTGCGACCATGAGCGCCGGGGGCTTCGTCTTCGCTGGCGGAACCGGCCTGAACGACACGACGTTCGTCAACGCCGCCGATCCGACGGCGGTCCTCCGCGCGGCGTCCAGCGGCCTGATCCGGATGACGACGGTCTCGACGGCGACCAGCGCCTCGATCAACGCCGCCGGCGACGTGGTGCTGAGCGCCTCCTCCGGCGCCCTCAGCGTCCAGACGGCCTATGGCGCGACCACGTCGATCAGCACGACCAGCGGCTCGATCACCGCCAGCGAGGTCACGGCGACCGCCGGCGCGGCCACGGTCACGGCCGGCGGGCCCGGCGCCACCGTCACCCAGATCACCGGCGCCACCGGCGTCACGGTCTCGTCGAACAACAACAGCTCGGTCGGATTGGCCACCACCACGACCTCGGGCGACATCCTGATCACCAGCAACGGATCGGCCTCGCTCACCCTGGGCAACTCGGCGCGGGACATCACGCTCAGCGCGCCGCAGGTGTTCGTGAGCACGCTGGACGCGGTGCGCAGCGTCTATGTGACCGGCACGACCCAGGCGTATGTGACCAACCGGATCTTCGCGGGCGACGACATCGAGATCACCGCCGACGGAAACGTCGTGGCCGGCGGCGCCTATCTGAAGTCGACCGGCCTGGGCGCCGTCGGCGACGCGCACATTCTCCTGCGTTCGACGAACGGTTCTGTCGCCGCCAACAACACGCTCCTGACCCAAGGGACCGGGGCGGCGGCCGGCGACATCGTCATCGAAGCCGCGACGACCGCCAGCCTCGGCACGGCCGCCTCGACCCGTGACATCAAGGTGACCGGCCCCGGCGGCGCCAGCCTGAGCAACGGCGCGGCCGCGCGCGACATCCTCGTCACCGCGACTGGCGGAACCGCCAGCGTGGCGACGGCTAACGCGGGACGCAACCTGACCTGGACGGCCAGCGACGACCTGTCCTTGACGGGGAGCTACAGCGCCGCCGGCACGGCCACGCTGATCTCATCGAGCGGGGCGCTGAACCAGACCGCCGGCGCCGTCACCGCCGGACGCCTGGACGCGACGAGCGCCACGGGCGTGACCCTGGGCGCCGCCAACAGGATCGACGTCGTGGCCAACCTTCAAGGCGGCCTCGGCGACGTCGTGTTGAACAACGCCAAGGCGCTGTCGATCACCGGGGATGTCTCGGGGCGGGACGTCACGATCGTGACCACGGCCGATGCGTTGTCGGTCGGCTCGCTGGCGCAGATTCAGGCGACGAGCGACCTCGTCCTCACTGGCGCGACCGGTTTCACCAGCACCACCGGCGCCGGAGGGCTGGTTTCGGGCGCCGACAGCGTCACGGTGACGGCGACCACCGGGGACGCCTCGGTCGCGTCGGTCACGTCCGGCGGCCCGGTTCTGGTCCAGGCCCTGGCGGGCGGGGCTGCGTTGCGCCAGGCGACCCTCGCCGGCGGCGGGGCGCTCTCGGTGACGGCGACGGGCGCGGCCACTCTGGGCGCCGACAGCCTGGCCGGTATCTCGGCCGGCAACACCGTCAGCCGCACGGGTGGCTTCGGAACCATCGACGTCGTCTCGTCGGGCGGAGACGCACGGGTTTTCCTGGCCGGTCTCGACGGCGGCCTGACCTCGGTCGTCGCCAACACCGCGACCGGAACCGCCTCGATCGGCGTCGACAGCGGCTTCACCGTCGGGACGGTCGGCGGCCATAACGTTGGACTCTACGCGGACAGCGGCGTCGTCGATGCTGGCGCGATCACCGTCGGCGGCGGCGACTATACCGCCAGGGCCGCGGACTGGGCGGGCGTCGCCCTGAACCCGGGCGGAACGATCCGCAACCTGTCGATCACCGACACCGCCGGCGGTCTGGTGCTGACCCACGCCCTGACCGCGACCGGCAACCTGACGCTGGAGGCCAACGACCCGCTGACCAGCGCCTTCGCCTTGATCGCCGGCGGGGATGTCGAGGTCACGGCGGCGGGCGATGTCGACCTGGCCTCGGCTGCGGCCGGCGACGACATCACCATCAGGTCGACCGGCGGCAGGGCGGTCCTGCGCAGCGCCGACCTGACCGGCGCCGGCGCGGGACGCGACCTGAGCATCATCGCCGCCGGCGACGCGGTTCTGGGCGATCCCGACTATTCCGCGATCACCGCCGCCAACGTCTTCAGCCGCTCGGGCGGCGGCGCGGGCTCGGCCCGGATCAAGTCGGCGGGCGGCGCCGCCATCGCGCACCTCGACGCCAGCGAAGCGATCGATCTTCTGGAGGGAACGTCCGTCGACGTGACGATCGTCAACGGTCCGGGACGGTTCGGAACGCTGACGGCCCTCTCCGGCGACATCTATGCCGAGGTGCTGAACGGCGCGCTGACCGTCGGAACGGTCACGGCCTCTGTCGGCGACGTGGGGCTCTATGACAGCGGCGGCGACCTGACGATCACGGGGTCGGTCCACGGCGGCGGCCGGGTTCATATCGAGACCGACGGCCTGCTGGACGGAACCTTGGCCAGCCTGGTCTCCAGCGGCGGCGACTTGGAGCTGTTCGGCAAGGCCGTGGACCTCGGGCGCATCACAGCCGGCGGCGCGCTGGACGTTGTGGCCCTGGACGGTTCGGCGATGGTGCGGCTGGCCCAGGCCGGCCAGACCGTACAGGTCATCTCGTTGACCGGCGACGCCACCCTGCGCGCCGCCGAGGCGCCCGACGGCATCGCGGTGGTCGCGGATGGAAAGGCCACCTTCGGCGCCGACGACAAGGCGTCGATCACCGCCGCCAATTATGCCGTGAACGACGCCAGCTGCGCCTGCGGGCCGGGCCCGGGCGGGCTGCAGGTGATCTCCTTCAACGGCGACGCCGTGGTGAACGTCGACACGACCAGCAACGGCATCGCCGTGCTCGGCGCGAGCATCGGCGGCGCCGCCACGGCGGTGCAGAAGACCGGCGACCTTAAGATCGACGAGCTGGCCGGCCACAACATCGCGGTCGAGGTCATGGGCGGCGCGCTGGAGACGGGCTCGACCGTCAGCAGCGGCGGCGACTATACGATCACGGCCCAGGACTTCCGGGGCGACGCCCTGACGCCGACGCTGTTCTTCGGCGGGATCGGCGACGTGACCATCACCGACACCCTGGGCGACCTCGATCTCGGGGCCTCTGTCATCCATGCCGGCCGCAAGCTGACCATCATCGCCCAGGACGGCGCGGTCGTCGGCCTGGCCCAGTTGGACGCCGGGACGGGGATCGGCGACGGCGAGATCAGCGTGACGGGGCAGGGCGTCAGCCTCGACGCCGTCACGAGCGACGGGAAGGTGAGCCTGGACGGCGGGACCGGCCTGGTGAACGTCGCCACCCGCGTCACGGTCGCGGGCGACTACAGCCTGGCAGGCGGCGGCTTCTCGGCCGCCGCCCTGACGCCGCTGGGCGCGAAGGCCGGAACCTGGACGCTCACCGACAAGGTCGGCGACTTCGACTTCACGGGGACGCCGCTGCGCTACGGCGGCGACATCCTCCTGACCGTGATCGCCGGCGCGGCGATCGGCGGCGACATCGCCAGCGATACGGGCGACATTCGCGTGGCGGCCCAGGCGGGCCGGCTCGGCGCGTTGGACGCCGCCAACGGACAGGTTGTCGCGACCGCCGCGACGGGCGGCATGACCGTTGCCTCGGCCAGGGCTTCGGACCTGATCCAGATCTCGGCGGCCGCCGGCGGGGCCGGCCTGGGCGCGGCGATCCTGGAGGGCGTCGGGACGAACAGCCTGCGGGTCCAGTCGTCGAACGGCGACGTCGTCCTGGGGGCGGGGACGCCCGGCGCGATCACGCCGGCCAACGTCATCGCCTCGGCCGGCGCCGTCACGACGGTCGAGGCCAGGAGCTCGACCGGCAAGGTCGACATCAACCTCGACCGGACCAACGTGGCCCTGACCACCGTCGAGGGGCAGGGCGCGGTCAAGGTCGCGGTCGCCAACGGCGCGCTGACGATCGGCCAGCTCACGGCCGGCGCGGCGTCGCAGGTCCATGGCGGAGGGGATGTCCGCCTGGTTTCGGCCGCCGTGGCGGGCGACCTTTCGGTTCGCTCGGCGACCGGCAACCTGCGCTTCGGCGACGCGACGCCCGGCCGGGTGATCGCGGTCGGCGGAGCGCTGTCTCTGGAGGCCGCCGCCGACATCGCTCAGCAGGGCGTGCTGCGCGCCGACTCGCTGAGCGTCGCCGCGGGGACGGGCGTCGTTCTTCTGGGGGCCAACAGGGTGAATCATCTGGACGCGGTCACCGTCGGCGGCGGCGGATTCGCCTTCAATGACACGGTCGGCTTCGACATCCGGGGCCCGATCACCGCGGCCGGCCAGACGGTGGACCTCCGCTCCGCCGGAGCCATCGGCCAGGCCGCGGCCGGGATCGTCACCTCCCAGCGGCTGACCGGCTCGTCCGTGGGCGGCGCCGGGTTCGGGGCCCCCAACCAGGTGGTCCAGCTGGGCGACTTCACCAACACCGGCGGCCTGTTCAAACTGGTCAACGGGCGCGCCCTGGCCATCGACGGAACGGTGCGAAGCACGGGCAGCGTCGCGCTGACCTCGCACGGCGGCATGAGCTTCACGACCCTGGGCACGGTGACGGCCGACGGCGCGGGCGATGCGGTCATCCTCGCCTCCGACGGCATGTTCGCCAACGGGCGCGGGGCGGACGCCGTCGCCGCCACCAACGCCGGCGGCCGCTGGCTGATCTACACCCAGGCCGTGGGCTCCCCGACGGGCTCGACCGCCGGCAACAGCTTCAACGGCCTGGCAGGCAAGTCCTTCTACGGTTCGGCCTATGACTTCGGGACCGAGACCTTCGCTCTGACGCCCAACGCCGGCAATCGCTTCGTCTACGCCTACCGGCCGACTCTGACGGTGACGCCCAACAGCCTGGTGGTGACCTACAACGGCGGCATCCCCGCGGTTTCGGCGACGATCACCGGTCTCGTGAACGGCGATGCGGCGGCGGACGCCTGGTCGGGCGCGCCGACGGTCTCCGGCGCGACCAGCAAGAACGTCGGGACCTATGTCCTGACCGCCGCCGCCGGCAGCCTGGCGTCCGACCTCAACTACGCCTTCGCCTACGGGACCGGCACGCTGCGCATCGACGCCAAGACGATCACCGGTCTGCTGGATGCGAACGACAAGACCTATGACCGTACGACGGTCGCCACCGGTTCGATCGGCCTGACCGGCGTGGTGGCGGGCGACGACGTCTCCGCGGCGGGAACCTACGCCTTCGCGGACCGGAACGCGGGAGCCGGCAAGACGGTGACCGCCTCCGGCGTCACGCTTTCCGGCGCGGACGCGGGCAACTACATCCTCTCGCCGGTGGCCGCGGCCCAGGCCGACATCTTCAAGAAGGTCGTCACCGGCGTCCTGACCGCCAGCAACAAGATCTACGACGGATCCACGACGGCCACGGGCTCGATCGGATTGACCGGCGTCATCGCCGGCGATGTGGTTTCGGCCTCGGGCGCCTACGCCTTTGCCGACAGGAACGCCGGAGCCGGGAAGGTCGTGACGGTTTCGGGCGCCGCGCTGTCCGGCCTGGACGCCGGCAACTACGACCTGGGGCCCGTCGCGGCCGCCCTGGCCGATATCCTCCGCCGACAGGTGACGGTGACGGCGGACGACAGGTTCAAGATGTTCGGCGAGGTCGATCCGGCCCTGACCTATCGCGTCACGGTCGGCAGCCTGGTCGCCGGCGACGCCTTCTCCGGAGGCCTCGTCCGGGGCGTCGGGGAGACCCCCGGCGATTACGGGATCACGCGTGGGACGCTGGGCCTGTCGGCGAACTACGAGGTGACCTTCGTCGGCGCGGTGTTCACCATCGATCCGCTGCCGATGAAGGAGCAGGACGGTTCGGCCATTCTCAGGTCTCTCATCCAGTCGCCGGACTTCACCCTGGACTGGGACCCGGAACCCCATCTGAAGACGCAAGGGACGATCTGCCCCGACGAAGGCTGCGCGCCTTTGGCCGCCCTGGTTCAGCACGGCGTCGGCCAGTAGGCGAACCGGCGGCTGGCCCGAGCCCCCGGGCGGAGACGGTCGCCGCGAGGATGCCCGGCTTGCGGAGAAGGTTGCGGCCGATCCGGCGCCTGGCCGGCGCTGTTGGGTGTGGACGCTGATCGGGAAGCCGGACTACCTTGCCGGCTTCGTCGGCGGGAAGCGCGGCGGTCGGGGCGACCATGGGTATCAGTTTGGAACTTGGGGACGCCCTGCGCCCTCTGCCGTACCACCTGCGGATCGTCGACCATCTGAAGCGCTCCGAGCCCGAGGTCTGGCGCTGGGCCTCGTCGTTCGCCGTGCAGGAGCAGCATCTCGAGGACATGCGCGCTCGCCTGCTCCGCGAGACCTATCGGCTGACGCCCGAAAGCCACCCCGGCGTCTACGCCATCTGCGGCAGGGTGATGGCGAAGCTGGACATCACCGCCCCCGTCACCCTGTACCAGGCCGGCGCCGAGAGCATGAACGCCGCGCTCGTCTACCTGCCGGGCGAGGTCCATGTGCTGTTCTACGGCGCGGTGCTGGAGAAGCTGGGCGAGGACGAGCTGACCGCCCTGCTCGGGCATGAGCTGTCCCACTACCGGCTGTGGTCGCTGGATGGCGGCGACTACCATGTCGCTTCGCGGATCCTGGACCACACGCTCGCCGATCCGGGCGCCGGCGCCAGTCACGTCAACACCGCACGGCTCTATGGTCTCTACACCGAGGTCTATGCCGACCGCGGCGCGGCCTTCGTGGCCGGCCAGCCCGGGCCGTCGATCTCGACCCTGGTGAAGGTCCAGACAGGCATCCAGACGGTCGACGCCGCCGCCTATCTGGCCCAGGCTCGCGAGCTCGAGGCCGGCGGCCAGCGGCTGTCGGAAGCCCATTCCCACCCTGAGACCTATCTGCGCGCCCAAGCGGTCGACAAATGGGCCCAGGCCGATGACGACCTGGACGACTGGCTGCGCGGCCGCCTGCAGGGACCGCTGTCGATGGCCAAGCTGGACCTGATCGACCAGCTCGCGCTGCAGGGCCTGACCCGCAAGTTCATCGCCCGTTTCGTCGAGCAGGAGCCGATGCGCAGCGACCTGGTGATGATCCAGGTGAAGCGTTACTTCCCCGACTGGTCCGACAGCGAGCCGATGGCCGAGCTTGAGGCGATCACGCCGGAGCTCGCCGACGACAGCGTCCGCGACTACCTCGGCTTCGTGATGCTCGATCTGGCGCTCGCCGATCCGGACCTGCGGGACCATGCGCTGCTGGAGGCGGCGCGGATCGGCAGGATGCTCGGCCGCGGCGAGGCCTTCCTGGAGGCGCTGAAGCGCGAGGGCGGCCTGCCCAAGCGCGACGTCGACGCCCTGGCCCGCAAGCTGAAGGCGGCGGCATGAGCGAGGCGCCCGTCGAGATGACCCTGGGCGAGGCTATCGCCCGCAATCAGGGCATGGCCCTGACCGTGGACGACGTGCTGTTCACGGCCCTGCCGCTGCTCCGGGCGGTCAGCACGCTTCACCAGCATGGCCGCGTCGCCGACCTCGGTCCGGGCGACATCCTGGAAACGAACGGCGTGCTGCGCCTTCGCAGGCCCGACGGCCTGCTGCCGCGCTATCAGTTGGGTGCGATCAAGGCGGTGCAGCCGCCGCCGACCTCGGCCCTGAACATCATCGACGAGCTGCGGGTCACGCGGGATTCCGAGACCGGCCTCGCCGTCGAGACGCTGCAGGCCGAACGCGACGCGGACAGGCCAATCACCAAGCCCGTCTATCTGCCCGGGTTCGACGCCTGGGAGCTGCGCCTCGGTCATCACGACGAGATCACCGACATCTTCCGGCTGGGCCAGATCTTGGCTTGTCTCGCCTGCGGGCTGGACTTCGCCGACCCGGACGAGCTCGACCGGTTCGCCTCGCATCGCCAGAACCTGTTCGTCGTGGTCCACCGGCTGAACCCGGTGCTGGCCAATGTCATCGTCGAGATGACGGCTCTGAACCGCCATGACCGGGCGACCGATCTCGGCTCGCTGATCGGTCGGCTGGAGACCTGGCGCGACCAGCCGCAGGCGCTGAACGTCGAGCGGGTGCTGGCGACCACGGACGGCGCCGCGCCGCGTCGCACCGCCGTGCTGTCGCATCTGCGCGACCGGCTGTTCGACCTCTCGCGGCGCAACCGGCTGCTGCACTTCCGAGCCACGCAGTCGAGCGTGAACCTGACGGTCGCCAGCGTGCCGCTGGTGCTGCGGCTGGAGAGCGTCAAGCCCGACCACATCTGCACCTGGGGGGGCGAGTTCGCTTCCGAGGTCGCGGCGGGCAAGGCGGTCAACCTGCGCCGCTGGCTGCGCTTCGAGGACCAGACCTATCTGCCCAACTCCCTGGACCGGCTGATCTCCGAGACCCGCCGCGACCGGGCCGAGTACGGCTTCAGCCACCTGCGGCTGGTCATCGCCTTCCTGCGCTGGAACAACCTCAAGGAAGCGCCCGAGGAGCGGATCACCTCGCCGCTGCTCTGGCTGCCGGTCGAGCTGGTCAAGAAGAAGGGCGTGACCGATCAGTATGTTCTGCAGGCCACCGGCGACGAGGCGGAGTTCAACCCAGCCCTGCGCCACTACCTGCGCCAGCTGCACGACATTCGCCTGCCCGAGACGATCGACCTGAGCGAGGTCTCGATCGAGCAGATCCATGCCGAGCTTCAGGCCCAGATCCATGCATCCGAGCCCGGCGTCGAGCTGCGCCTGCACGCCAAGCCGTCGATCAAGCTGATCCACCAGAAGGCCGTCCAGCGGCTGCAACAGTTCCAGCGCCGGCGAGGCCGCGATCTGCGTCGCGCCGCGGTCGGCCGGCCCGACTTCAGCTACGATCGCGAGGACTACCGCCCGCTCGGTCTGGCTCTGTTCGAGCAGCAGGTGAAGCCGAGCCCGCTGCCGCTGCGGGGCGCGGTGGGCGGCCGGGTCCAGGCGCAGCCGGTCCACATGGTCGCCCCGACCGGCGAGGCCGAGACCCTGACCTTCTCCCTGCCCGAGGACGAGGGGCACAAGTTCGCCTGGGATTTCGACCTGACCCAGGTCACCCTGGCCAACTTCAACTACAAGAAGATGTCGCTGGTTCGGGACTACAACCAGCTGATCGAGGAGCCGGCGCCGAACCCGGCCTTCGACCGCATCTTCTCGATCGAGCCGCGCGAGGTGGAGACCGCTCCGCCGCCGCCGATCCCGCTGAGCGACCAGTGGCATGTCGTGGCGGCCGACGCGACCCAGACCGCCGCCGTCGGTGTCGCCCGGGGCGGCCGCAGCTTCATCATCCAGGGACCGCCGGGAACCGGCAAGTCCCAGACCATCACCAACCTGATCGCCGACTACGCCGGCCGCGGAAAGCGGGTGCTGTTCGTCTGCGAGAAGCGCGCGGCGCTGGATGTCGTGTTCCATCGCCTCAAGCAGAGCGGCCTCGACGACCTGTGCTGCCTGATCCATGACTCCCAGACCGACAAGAAGGCCTTCGTGCTGAACCTGCGCGAGGGCTACGAGCGATGGATCGTCCAGGGCGACAATCTGGACGCCGTCGCGACCGCCCGGCAGGCGGCCGTGGCCCTGGCCGAGGAACAGCTGGCCCGGCTGGAGCGGTTCGAGGCGGCGATGCGCGAGGCGCCCGAGAGCCTGGCGCTGTCGGTGCGGGCCATGGTCCGCCGCGCCATAGCCCTGCCGCCGCCGGACGGCTCGGTGGGCCCGGCCCTGCGCGAGCGTCTGCCCGACTACGCGGTCTGGGACGCCCAGCGCGACCTGACCGGCCGGCTGGCGCGCATCCTGCGCGACCGCTTCGGCCTCGACAGCCTGGCGGCCCACCCGTTCGCGCGCCTGTCCGGCGGCCTGCTGGTTCATCCGCAGGCCTACGCCCAGGTCCAGACCCGGCTCGAGGCCTGCGAGGCGATCCTCGACGAGCTGGACGCCGCCTTCGAGAACGATGGCCAGCTGCTCAAGAGCGACCTGTCTCTGGCCGAGGCCGTGGCCCTGACCCGCGCCGCCGCGCAGATCGCCGCCTTCGACCTGGCCGGCCGGCTGGAACTGCTCGATCCGGCCAGCCAGCCGGCGCGGGATCTGACCGCTGCGCGCAGCGACCTGACCCAGCTGTCCGACCGCGTCGAACAGACGGGCAAGGCCACCGTCCACTGGCTGGACAAACTGTCGCCGCAGGACGCCGCGGCGGCGCTGGAGATCGCCAGGCAGGACGAGACTTCGATCCTGCGCCTGCTGAAGCCGGCCTGGTGGCGGCTCGGCAAGGAGCTGAAGGCCCGCTACGACTTCTCCAAGCACGCGGTGAAGCCGCGCCTGACCACGCTGCTGGCGGACCTAGCGGCGGAGCACGAGGCGGTCGGGGCGCGGGAAGCGGCCGAGCAGGCGTTGCGCACCCGCTACGGCGTGCGCGACTTCCCGGCCTTCGTCGAGGCCGTCGACGGCCTGACCGACCAGCTGCGTTCCAGCGCCTTGTTGCGCCGGATGGTCGACGCCCTGCGCGGCGCGCCGGACGCGGCCCGCGCCGATGGTCTGGCCGCCGACGCCGTCGCGCGGCTGGCCGCCATCGTCGCGGCCGACCTGCACGCGCCGCCGGGCCTGACCATCGACGACCTGCTCGAATGGCTGCGCGACATGCGCGAGGCGATGGACGACCTGCCGGACCTGATCCCGCTGCTGCGCGCCGCGCACGAGGCCGGGCCTGCGTACGCCGGCATGCTGCAGGACATCGCCCAGCCGCCGGAAGGCTTGGAGGCGCTGGTCGCCGCCGAGTCCCTGGCCCGGCTGATGCGCAAGGACCCGGAGCTGGCCCGCTTCGACAGCCGCGCCCTGACCCAGGCCGCCCGCCGCGTCGCCCAGGCCGAGAAGATCGGGCTTGAGCGCAACGCCGCGATGGTCCGCGCCGCCCAGCACCGCAAGTTCCTCGGCAACGTGCGCCGCTCGACCCTGTCGGTCGCGCAGCTGGACGAGGCCGGCAAGCAGTTCCGCAAGCGCTACGCCACCGGTCGGCGCGAGCTGGAGCATGAGTTCGGCAAGACCATGCGCTATCGCGCCATCCGCGAGATCGCCGGGGCCGACACCGGCGCCGTGGTCAACGACCTCAAGCCGATCTGGCTGATGAGTCCGCTGTCGGTTTCCGACACCCTGCCGCTGCAGGACGACCTGTTCGACGTGGTGATCTTCGACGAGGCCAGCCAGATCCCGACGGAAGAGGCCGTCCCGGCGCTCAGCCGCGCCCGTCAGGTGGTGGTCGTGGGCGACGAGATGCAGCTGCCGCCGACGAGCTTCTTCTCCAGCACCCTCGACGAGGAGGAGAACACCGTCGTCGCCGAGGAGGACGGCGAACGGATCGCCATCACGCTCGACGCCGACAGTCTGCTGAACCAGGCCGCGCGGAACCTGCCGGCCACCCTGCTGGCCTGGCACTACCGCAGCCGGCATGAGTCCCTGATCAGCTTCTCCAACGCCGCGTTCTATGAAGGCCGTCTGATCACCATCCCCGATCAGCGGATCGAAGGGCGGTCGGCGGAGATCGCCTCGCGCCGCTCGGACGATCCGGAGGCGGCGCGTCTTGCGGTCGATGATCTGCTGGCCCGGCCGCTCAGCTTCCATCCGATCGAGGACGGGGTCTACGTATCGCGCTGCAACCTGCCCGAGGCGCGGCGCATCGCGGCCATGGTCCGCGAGCTGCTGCTGCGCGACACGGGCCTCAGCATCGGCGTCGTGGCCTTCTCCGAGGCGCAGCAGGGCGAGATCGAGAGCGCGCTCGACGCTCTGGCCGCCGAGGACGCCGCCTTCGGCGCCCTGCTGGAGAAGGAATATGTCCGCGAGGACGACGACCAGTTCAGCGGTCTGTTCGTGAAGAACCTCGAGAACGTTCAGGGCGACGAGCGGGACGTCATCCTACTCAGCATCTGCTACGCGCCGGGGCCGGACGGGCGGATGCTGATGAACTTCGGCCCGATCAATCAGCGCGGCGGCGAAAAGCGCCTGAACGTCATCTTCAGCCGCGCCAAGCACCGCATGGCGGTGGTCTCGACCATCCGCGCCGAGGCGATCACCAACACGCACAACGACGGCGCCGCCGCGCTGAAGGCCTTCCTGCAGTTCGCCGAGGCGAGCGCCCGCGGGGAGGGAGAGCGGTCGCAGGCGGTGCTGGGCGCGCTCAATCCGGGGGCGCGACAGGCTTTCGCCTCGCCGCCGCCGGCCGACCCGCTGCGCGCCTCGCTGGCCGCCGAACTACGCCGCCGCGGCCACGAGGTCCACGAGCACGTCGGGCGCTCTCAGTTCCGCTGCGATCTGGCCATCGCCGGCGGCGACGGCGAGCGCTACAGCCTGGGCGTCCTGCTCGATCCGCAGCCGGCCGACGGCCAGGCCCGGGTGCGCGAACACTACGTTTTCCGGCCGGCCGTCCTGCGCAACTTCGGCTGGCCGGTGATCGAGGTGCTGTCGACCGACTGGCTGCGCGACCCGCTCGGCGTCATCGAACGCATCGAGGCGCGGCTGGCCGGCAAGAGCGAGGCGGAACTCGACGACGACCCGCTGCTCGCGGGCCTGGACGGCCCGCTGGAGGCTCCGCCGTCGCGCATCGAGCCCGCCGACGGCGAGGGCCAGGCCCTGCCGGCCGCGTCGCTGCCCGAGACCATGCGGGAGTTCCGTTTCAAGCAGGGAACCTCGGACAAGTTCTGGCGTATCGGGCGCGACGGCCTCGACGTCACCGTCACCTATGGCCGCAGCGGAACCCGGGGCCAGGCCGTGGTGAAAACCTACGACACCGAGCGCCGCGCCCGCGCCGAGGTCGCCAAGCTGATCGAAGAAAAGCTGCGCAAGGGCTATGTCGAAGCGGGCGGCTAGGCCGGGTTGGCGACCAACCGGAGCAAGCTCTCTCGGTCGCCTGAAGGGTCACGGCTAGCGCAGAACGAGGTCCTTCAAAGCCTTGGCGGCTCATCTGCGCGCGATCTCGGCATGACCGCCCGGGATCGCCCGACGCCGGTGCGCTCCCCGTGACGCGCCGATTTCATCTGGCGCAAGGAGTCTTTGAGCTCCGCCGCATTTCCGAGGACCAAATCCAACTCTAGTTGGGCTCCCGAACGAAACTTCGGGAGCCTGCCATGACTGGCCATCCACAACCGCCGACAGGAGCTCTGTTTCTCCTGGTCTGCTCGTCGCTGGCCCTGTCGGCGTGCGCGACAAGCGCGGACCTTCGTCCCGCCCGCGTCGAACCCGACCTGACCACCCTGGACGCCGGCAAGGCGATCGTCGAGGCGGCGGTCTCCGCCCGACCCGGCCCGACGAACTGGTGGGCGGCCTATGGCGATCCCCAGCTGGACTGGCTGATGAACGAAGCGCTCCAGGACGCGCCGACGATCAGCGTCGCGGCCGCCCGCATCGCTCGCGCCGAGGCCCTGCTGGACCGGGCCAGAACTGACCAGCAATGGCAGGTCAACGGCGCCGGCCAGATGACCGGGGAGTACTTCCCCGATCGCTACGTCTATCCCGCGCCCTATGCCGGAGAGGTCGGCAGCGAAGGCCAGTTCATGGCCAATGCTCGCTACCACCTCGACTTCTGGGGCAAGCGCCGCCAGGCGTCGGAGGCCGCCGCCATTCGCGTCGAGGTCGAGGAGGCGCAGGCGCGGGATGCGGCTCTGATGCTGGCGGCCGCGATGGTCGAGGCCTATGTGCGCCTGGACGCGGCCTATCGAGCCCACGACATCGCCCGCGCCGGGCTCTCCCGCCGCCAGGGCGTGGTCGATCTGCTGGCTATCCGTGCGCGGGCGGGGCTGGCCACCGACATCGATGCGGCGCAGGCGCGTGAGGCGATCGCCAGCACGCGCGGCGAGATCGCTCGTCTCGACGGCGAGATCGCCCGGCGTCGCCATGAGATCGCGGCCTTGGCCGGCAGGGGACCCGGCTATGGCGAGACCCTGTCGCGCCCCGTCCTGACCCCGCTCTCCGGCCCTGCGCCCGTGTCGGCGATCCCGGCGCAGTTGCTCGGCTATCGCCCCGACGTCGCCGCCCAGCGCGCTCGCGTCGAGGCCGCGGCCAAGGATGTCGGCGTCGCCCGCGCGGCGTTCTACCCGGACATCGACCTGACCGGTTTTGCCGGCATCGCCTCGCTGGGCGTGGCCAATCTCTTCCGGGCCGGCAGCGGCGCGGCCGGGGTAGGAGCGGCGGTTTCGCTGCCGATCTTCGACGCCGGGCGGCTGCGCAGCGGCCTCGCGGCCCGCGACGCCGAATTCGACCAGGCCGTCGGCGCCTATGAGGGCACGATCGCCACGGCCCTGCAGCAGGTCGCCGACGGCATCGTGTCCCTTCGCGCCGAGCGTGAGCGTCGGCGCCTGGCCGACCAGAGCCGGGCTCACTGGGCTCGTGTGGTCGAGTTGCAGAAGGCTCGCGAGGCCCAGGGGCTCTCCAACGCCATCGACCGCCTGTCGGCCGAGACCGCCTTGCTGCTCAGCCAACGTGACGTCGCCGAGGCCGAAGCGCGCATCGCCGTCGCCCAGGTCTCTCTCATCCGGGCCCTCGGCGGGGCGTGGACTCCCAACACTCCCTCTCGTGGAAGCTGATCCATCATGACCGATACTCCTGTCCAGGCGACCGACCCCGTCGCCGTCCGCCGCAAGCGCCTCATCGTGTGCGGGGGCGTCGCGGTCGCCGTGGCCGGCGCCTGGGGCGTCAGCTCGCTGCTGTCCAACCCGAACCTGCGCTCGACCGACGACGCCTACGTCGGCGGGCACGTCGTCCAGGTGACCCCCGAGGTCGCCGGCGTCGTGACCAGGGTTCTGGCCGACAACACGGACAATGTCGTCGCCGGCGCCCAGCTGGTGGAGTTGGACGACGCCGACGCCCGCATCGAGTTGGCCGCCGCCGAGGCGCAACTGGCCCAGGCCGTGCGCAACGCCCGCGGCCTGTTCGCCGGCAACGCCCGCTTCGATGCGGACGTTCAGGTTCGTCGGAGCGAGCTGGCCAAGGTCGAGGCCGACTTGAAGACACGTCAGGCCATCGCCGGCACCGGCGCGGTCAATCAGGAAGACGTCCGACACGCCGCCGACGCCGTGCGCATCGCCCGGGCCGCCCTGGCCTCGGCCGAGCAGGCCGGGGCCGAGGCGCGGACCCGCACCAGCGGCACGACCGTTCCGTCGAATCCCGCGGTGCGGGCCGCCGCCGAACGGGTCCGCGCCGCGGCCCTGGCCGTTCAGCGCACCCGCATCGCCGCGCCGGTCGGCGGCATGGTCGCCCAGCGCGCCGTGCAGCTGGGGCGCCGGGTCGGTCCCGGCGACAAGCTGATGGCCGTGGCGCCGCTCGACCAGTTGTGGATCGACGCCAACTTCAAGGAAATCCAGCTGAGGGGCGTGTGCGCCGGGCAACCGGCCCGGATCACCGCCGACCTCTACGGCAAGCAGGTCGTCTATCACGGCGTCGTCCAGGGCATTGAAGCCGGGACCGGCGCGGCCTTCGCCCTGCTGCCTGCCCAGAACGCGACCGGCAACTGGATCAAGGTCGTTCAACGGGCCCCGGTTCGCATCCGCCTGGATCCGGCCGAGCTGCGGCGCAATCCGCTACGGATCGGCATGTCGACCGAGGTCGAGATCGACACCGGCCGCTGCGACCCCAAGGCCAACCAGCGCCCGCCCGCCGCCGCCGACGCCGGGGCCCTCTACGCCGCCCGCGCACGGGCCGCCGACGCCGTCGTCGAGCGGATCATCGCCGAGAACATCGGAGGCTAGCCATGTCCAGCGCGCCGGCAAAGCAACCGATACCCGTCCTTTCGGGCGCGAGGTTGGCCTTCGCGGCCGTCGCCCTCGGCCTGGCCTCGTTCATGGCCGTCGTGGACATCACGATCGCCAATGTCTCGGTCCCGACCATCTCGGGCAATCTCGGCGTCAGTTCCGAGGAGGGCGAGTGGATCATCACCTTCTTCGCCGTCGCCAACGCCATCTGTATTCCGTTGACCGGTTTTCTGGGTCGGCGGTTAGGGCAGGTGCGGCTGTTCGCGGGGTCGGTGACGCTGTTCACGATCGCCTCGGTCCTGTGCGGCCTGGCGCCGAATTTCGAGGCTTTGCTGTTCTTTCGCGTCCTGCAGGGCGCGGTGGCGGGGCCGATCGTCCCGCTCAGCCAGGCCCTGCTGATCGCGATCTTCCCACCCCAGAAGCGCACATTCGCGGTCGCCATGTGGGCGATGACGAACATGATGGGGCCGGTCGCCGGCCCGCTCCTGGGCGGCTGGATCACCGACAGCTACAGCTGGCCGTGGATATTCCTCGTCAACGCGCCTGTCGGGGTCCTGGTGGTCGCGGCGATCGTCTTCCTGCTGCGCGGTTGCGACACGCCGAGCATGAAGGCGCCGGTCGATATCCGGGGTCTGTGCCTGCTCGCCCTCGCCGTCGGCTGCCTGCAGGTGGCCTGCGACCGTGGCCGCACGCTGGACTGGTTCGCCTCGCCCTTCATCGTCGCCCTGATGGTGCTGTCGGCGGTCGGCTTTGTCCTGCTGGTCGTCTGGGAGCTGGGTGAAAAGCACCCGATCATCGACCTGCGCCTCTTCGAACATCGCAACTTCGCGGTGGGCACGGTGGCGGTGGCCATCGGCTTCGGGCTCTATTTCGCCGCCCTGGTGCTGATCCCGCTGTGGCTGCAGACCCAGATGGGTTTCACGTCCACCTGGGCGGGCCTGGTCACCGCGCCCATGGGCGTGTTCGGGGTGGGGCTGGCGCCCTTCCTGGGCAAATGGGTGGCCAAGAGCGACGCGCGTCGTTTCGCCAGCGTCGCCTTCGCCGCCTGGGCCGCCGTGGCTCTCTGGCGCTCGACCATGACCACCGGCGTCACCGCCGGCGGCATCGCCCTCACCCACCTGGCGCAGGGCGTGGGCATCGCCTTCTTCCTGACGCCGGTGGTCAGCCTGTCGCTGGCCGGTCTGCCGCCTGAGAAGCTGGCTTCGGCGTCGGGCCTGCAGACGGCCATCCGCATGATGGCGGGCTCGATCATCGCCTCGCTCGCGGGCACCTTCTGGGACCAGCGCTCGCGCTTCCACCAGAACCACCTCGTCGACGCCCTCGGCGATCCGGACCGCGCGACACATACGGTCCAGGTTCTGCGCGGGGCGGGCTTCGACGCGCAGCAGACCTGGGCGCTGATCAGCCGTCAGGCCGACATCCAGGCCCATATGCTGGCGCTGAACGACTTCTTCTACGTCTCCGCCTTCGCCTTCGCCGTGGCGCTCGGGATCGTCTGGCTCGCCCGCGGACCCAAGAAGGCCTGATCCAAGGATGTCCCCCATGTCGCCCAAGCCCGCCCGTCCGCGATACGCGGCCGAAGTCGTCGACGTTCGCCCGATCACGCCGCACATGCGGCGCATCACCCTGGCCGGGGAGGGGTTGCGTCTGCTCGGCATCGACCGTCCCGCCCAGTGGGTGAAGCTGTTCTTCCCGGGGCAGGAAGGCGTCGCCCGCATCGGCCGCGCCTACACCGTCCGCGGCTTCAGTCACGCCTTCGCCGCCATGGACGTCGACTTCGTCCTGCACGGCGACGACGGTCCGGCCTCGCGCTGGGCCGCGCGAGCGGAGCGGGGGGAGATGCTTGACGTGGCGGGGCCGCGCGGCGGCCACGCCATCGATCCGCGAGCGAAGAACTACATCCTGGTCGGCGACGCCACGGCCTTGCCGGCCATCTGCGCGATCGTCGAGGCCTTGCCTGCCCACGTCCGGGCAAGGCTGTTCATCGAAGTCGCGAACAAGGCCGAGGAGCAGCGCCTGCGCTCCAACGCCGCCCTCGACGTCCAGTGGCTCCATTCCGGCGCCGAGGCGCCCGGCGCGACGGGGCGGCTGGAGCTGGCGGTGCAGGCGGCGGATCTGGACACCCGCAACTGTCAGGCCTGGATCGCCGGCGAGTCCTTCATGGTTCGTTCGGTGCGAACCCACCTGACGGTCGATCGCGGCGTCCCCGAGCACGCCCTGGACAGCCAGGGCTACTGGAAGCTCGGCGTCGCGGACGCCCGCGGCTGATCGCGACTACGACCGGCTGCAAACCTCGCGCACGGCGTTGCGCAGGAACCGGTGGGCCGGATCGTTGTCGAGACGCGGATGCCAGGCCTGGGCCATGACCACCGTCTCCAGATCGACCGGCGGGTCGAAGGTCCGCAGGTTCATGCCCAGGCGCTCGATCCCGAGCACCACCTGGCGCGGGACGAGCCCGATGAGGTCGGAGTTCGGCAAGGCGAAGAGCGCCGCGTGGAACGAACCGACGATCAGGGGCACCCGCCGCTCCAATCCCAGGTCGCCGAGCGCGCTGTCCACCGGTCCCCTGGCGCGTCCCCGCCGCGAGGCGCTGATCTGCTCGAACGCGGCCAGGCGCTCGGGCGTGATCGGTGCGTCGAAGATCGGATGATCGGGGCGGGCGACGCCCGCATAGCGGTCGCGGAAAATCGTTTGGACCCGCACTTCCGGACCCATGGCGCGCAGGGCGCCGATGTCCAGATCGATACGGCCCTCGCGCAAGGCGTCGTCGTCAGCCTCGCCTTCGGGGGCGAAGCGCAGCGTCACCCCGGGGGCTTCGTCGCGCAGCCTGCTCAGCAGGGCGGCGGCGAACGCGCCGGCGAAGGCCTCGTTGGCGCGAATGGTGAACTGGCGCTCCAAGGCGGCGAACGAGACCGGGCCGCTGGGCCGGAGCAGGGCTTTCGCCTCCTCGACGATCCTGTGGACCTGGTCGCGGATTTCCAGGGCGCGGGGCGTGGGCGCCAGGTCGCGGCCCGCCCGGACCAGGATCGGGTCGCCGACGGTCTCGCGGATCCTGGCCAGGGCGCGGCTGAGCGACGGCGCGCTCATGCCCAGCCGCTCCGCCGCGAGGGTGACGCTGCCTTCCTCGATCAGGACGTCCAGGGCGACCAGAAGATTGAGATCCGGAGTCGTCATCGTTTCACCGTCAAAGCTCGGGCTGGGCCGCGGTTCGCTCGCTGGCCTTGATGCGCATGACAATGCCGCCGTCCATGACTTGGGCCCAGCGTGAAGAGCCTACGGTCGAATCTCCCGGCCGGGCCGTTCGCTCGGCGTGCGCTTCCGCCGGACGATCATCCGAACGCGCTGTGTCGCGAAGGATCCAGCGAAAGTCCACCCGCGAAGCCGATTGAGCCGGAGAGCCGATTCTGACGAGGACCTCCAAGATCTGTTCCCGACCCAGTCAAGGAGCCCGGCGGTCCCGCGATCCAATCTGAACAGGAGCGGCGTCAGCTGGTCAAAGCGACAGCGTCGGCTGGGCATGAGGCGGCAGGCCCCGGCCTCGACGGCGGCTTTGCGCAGCTGTTCGGCGGGTGTCGCCGTAATGGTCCTGGTCGCCGTCCTCGACGACAGCTCGGCTCGGGTCGATTGCGCCCCGCGGTCGAATGGCGCGGAAGGCCGGGAACAACGAGGCGGGCCAGGCGAACCATGGGGAATGTCGGCTTGTCGTGGCGCCGTTTAGCCGCCTTGGCCCCGCTCGGGCTTACGTAACCAGGTCAGCCGGGCGGCGGTGTCGGCGTGCCCGGGTAAGTGATGATCTGGGTGCGGTTGCCGGCGGCGTCGTAGCGATATTCGATGACGATCCCGTTGGAATAGATGGCCTTCCAGAGACGGCCGGCGGAATCGTAGACGTATTGCACGTTGGCGTGGGCGGGGTGCGGCAAGTAGATCGCCGGGGCCGCCAGAGCCGTCGCCAGGGCGAAGGTCCGGAGCGTTCTGGACATGCTAGCGACCCTTCTGAGGACGTTGATCGGGCGGGGTGGGGTTGAAAGTCTCGCCGATCGTTTCGGCGGTGCGGATCTGAGCTGCTGTCAATGATGCGGGCGGGTAGGCCCGAACCGGCGCGCGTTCGGGGAACAGGATCACCCCAAGGCAGCCGGCCAACAGCAGCAGAATGCCGGCGACGGCAATAAGAGAAGGCAGGTCAAGGTGCTCGCGAACGAACGAAGGCCAAGCGCCTGGAGCGTATCTCCGGGCGGCGTCGCCCTTGCCGGAAGCGACCTGCACCTGAATAGACATGCTGTCCCCCGCCCCCGCGCGCCAAACGCTACTGTGACGTGAATTTTCCGCCTCGACTATCGAACGGCTCTTCCCAGGCGGTCAAGCGCCCGTCAAGGTTGTTCGCGGTAAGCGTGTCTTCGGGGGAAGCGTCATGGTCCGGCTTATGGTCGCTCGCTTGCGTGAGCGTGTGCTTGCGCGGCTTTCCTCCTGGCGCACCCGACCCGCCGGTTCCTTGAAGCTGACGATCGGCGGCCTGGCGGTCCTGGCGGGCGGAGGGCTCCTGCTCTCGCAGCTCGCGGCCACGGCCCAGACGCCGTACCCGGCCGGCAACGGCACGCTCGCCGGGATGCGCTTCTACGACGCCGAGCAACTGTCTCCGGCGACGGCCAAGGCGGCCTACTACGACGGCGCCGCCAGCGCGGTGACCTACAACTGGGCGTCCGCCAAGCCGATCGAGATCACGGCCACGGCGGCGGCGCTGGAGAACGATCCCCAGAAGATCTTCCTCTTCGTCAAGAACCACGTCCGCTACGAGCCGCGTTTCGGCGCCCAGAAGGGCGCGCTCGGCGCGATGATCGACCGCTCGGGCACGGCGTTCGACCAGGCGCAGCTGCTGGTCGAGCTGCTGCGGGCGGCGGGCTACAGCGCCAGCTACCAGGTCGGGACGATCACCCTGACCGGCGCGCAGTTCAACGACTGGCTGGGCCTGACCGACCCGGAGGCGGCGCGGCAGTTCCTGGCCAATGGCGGCATCCCGGCGACGGTCAGCGGCGCGGGGACCATCTCCCAGGTCGAGATGGGCCACGCCTGGGTCACGGTCGTGATCAACGGCGCTACGACGACGCTGGACCCGTCGTACAAGGCCATGGACCGCTGGGCGCAGATCGACGTGGCGACCGAGGCGGGCCTGTCGGCGTCCTCGTTCGTCTCGACGGCGACCAACCCGACCGGCTCGGGGACCGAGAACGGCGTCGGCTACATCACCGGGGTCAACCTGACGGGGGCGGAGAGCGCGCTGAACAGCGCCGCCACCACCCTGCTGGGCAAGCTGAAGACGACCTACAAGGACAAGCGCGCCGAGGAGATCATGGGCGGCGAGCGCATCCGCCCCGCCGCCGATGCCTGGGCCACGCCCACCACGGGCGTGCTCAACGCCTCCTGGGGCAGCTACAGCGGCGGCCTGCCCGACAAGTTTCGGACCAAGCTGACGGTTGAGGCCTACACCTGCAAGGTCGAGCTGTTCGTCGACGAGATCTACGGCCGCCGCCTCGTCTGGCGGACGCCCAACGATTACGAGGACGGACCGCCGTCCACGGGCGTTAGCTCTGGCGAGTACATGTTCATGCTTCAGGGCGGTCTGCCGCCGGGAGCAGGATCCAGCGGCAACTACCCGAACTGCTTCAGCCCGCCACTGCCGCAGAACACGATCCGCATCTCGGCGGACCTGCCCTACGCGGCGCGCCAGGGCGGCGTGGGCGCTTATGGAACCTGGATGGACCGCGTGTCCCTCAAAGAGGCCGACGCGAGCGCGGACGCGATCATCGTCCATGGCTGGGGCGACACCGCCAACGAACTGCAGACCCGTCTGAACGACGACAAGTCCTACCGCGAGGAAGTGCGCCCAGGGCTCGTGGACGGCAAGCCGCCGCTGACCGGCGAGCAGGAATACTGGGGCCCTCCGTACGGCAAGGCGGGAACCCAGATGCAGAAGCTCAAGGCGCGGCTCTACGCCGGCTGGCTGGCGCAGATGACGCGGGCGACCGACATCGTCGAGGGCGCGTCCAACACCCGCATCCAGCACCACTACACCATCGGCGTCGTCTATTCGCAGCGCCAGCGGCAGGTGCACGACCTGAACTGGAACGGCCTGGATGATCCCGGCGAGCCTTTTGTGCCCGGCAGCAGCCTGGACGAGGCCATCCGCATGGACCTCGATTCCGGCTTCAGCACGGTCAGCCTGGCCGGCGTCGCCGCCGACAAGGTCGGGGCGCGGCACACGATCGCCGCTTTCGGGGCGATGCTGGAGGGCAGCCTGTTCGAACAGCAGCAGGACGCGGTGCACACCATCAGCACCGCCCAGCGGTTCCCGTTCGGCCAGGAGAATTTCGCCGGAACCATCCGCTACCACCGGCTGCTGCCGGGCGGCGCAGGGGTGGCGCAGTATCGCGAGGGGGTGACTTCGCCGCGCGGCGTCGCCTGCACGGGCCAGGCGACCGCCAACCAGAACTATACGGTGATCCAGGCCAACGACCGGTTCCTGGGGCCGAGCAGCACCGTGGGCTACGGCGTGATCCGGAACATGGGGCCCTACACGCGGCGGGCGCCGCAGGGCGACTACTACATGAACCGCGGCTGCGCCTGGGTGGCCTTCAACGGCGACGCCAGCGAGATCGCCCATGTCGTCACCGCCATCAACCGGCCGCTGAAGGGCGGCGGCGGGCCGGGGGGCCGGACGAAAAGAAGCGCAAGGCGCCGATGCAGGCCGACCTGCTGAAGGACGAGTTCAAGGACCGTTCGAACCTGGAAGGCGTCGACCTGCGGACCGGCGCCTATACCTATCGGCCCGACCCGGACCTGGTGGTGGGGCAGGGCGAGTTCCCCTACAGCCTGCCCTTCCAGCGCATCTATCAGATGGGCGGCGAGAGCTGTCCCAAATGCCTGCGCGGCGGCTGGACCCACAATTTCGACATCCGCGCCACCGCCTCCGGCGGCGGCCTGGAAGGCCTGGGCAGCACCTCGCCCCAGGCCCTGGCGGTCCCGCTGGTGGCGATCAAAGCCGCTTTCGAGGTCTACAAGGCCGACGCGCAGTCCGCCGCCAACCAGGCGGCCGGCCTGGGGGTCATGCGCTGGCTGGGCAGGTTCCTGAGCAACAACGTCGTCACCGTGCGCCAGGGCGCCGATTCGGAGACCTTCGTCCGGGTGGCCGACGGCACGCTGGCGGCGCAGCCGACCTCGCAGTCGAAACTGGTCCAGACCGGACAGCGCCGCTCGGTGGAGACCACCGACTACGGCCGCAACGCCGTCTGGGTCTATGACAACGTGTCCTACGTCCTGACCCGGGGCGGCGGCGATCGGATCAACTTCGGCTGGCGGGTCTACAATCCGGAGGGCCTGCGCGGCGCGACCGACGGGACTGACTACGGCGACGTGCTGGCCAACGAGCAGGGCTTCTTCGCCAACACCTGGACCTTCCCGCAGGGCGTGACCCTGACCTTCACCTACTGCACCGATCCCAGCGTCGAGTACGGCGGCTTCGGCAACCCGCTGATCGTCTCGCTCTTCCCCGCCTGCGGCGACAAGCTGAAGCGGGTGTCGAGCAACCTGGGAGTCTGGCTGGACATCAACCGCCTCGACGCGACCAGCTCCGACGGCCGGTCGACGACGGTGACGGAAGGCATCCTGAGGGACGCGAACAACGAGTACATCCTGTGGGACCCGATCGCGACCGGCTTCGTCGACGCCGCCGGCCAGGCCTGGACCTACAAGTGGGAGTACGACACCTCCGGCACGGGCCGTCCCACGCCCTGGGCGCGGCTGAAGAGCGTGACTGAGCCGGGGAAGGCCACGCCCAGGTTCGAGCTGACCTATGACAAGCTGCACCGGGTGCGGACCTGGCGGGACGCGGATTCCCTGGCCCAGGGCGCCGGCGGACCGGCCTACACCTACTATGCGCCGGGCTTCGGCTTCGGCGCGCGCAAGGATCCGCTGAACGGCGTGGTGCGGATCGCATACGATACCGACGACCGCGCCATCACCCAGACCGACGAGATGGGGCGGACCACCACTACCGAGTACGACGGCCGCGGCAGGGTGAAGGCGCGGGTCCTGCCCTGGGAGGAGCGGCAGGAGTTCGTCTACGACGACCGCAACAACGTGCTCGAGAAGCGCCGCATCTCGAAGACGCCGGATGCGTGGTGGGGCCAGACCTTGGTGGTGAAGGCCCAGTATCACCCGACCTGGAACAAGGCGGTCAAGGTGACGATGCCGGCGACGGTCGACGATCCGTCAGAGCAAGAATACAATTACGCCTATGACGCCCAGGGCCTCCTGGTTGAGGTGAAGGCGCCGGAGGTCTTCGATGGGGCCAACGGCCTCTACGCCCGACCGACCTGGACGATGACATACGACGGTTTCGGCCGGTTGCTGACGGAAACCGACCCGAGCGGACGGCGTACGAGCATGGCCTATGGCCAGAACAGCCAGCCGGCTTTCTGCAGAACCTCGGTGACCGAGGCTTCGCAGCCGGGCGGGCTGAATCTAACCAGCAGTTTCACCTGCGACGCGCGCGGCGACGAGATCTCGGTCACCGACCCGCGCGGCAACGCCAGCACCGCCAGCTATGACGCCCTGCGGCGAAAGACCGAGGCGTTCGGCCCCGCGGGAACCAGCATCCGCACGCAGTGGAGCTACGACACGGCCAGCCGCGTCCTGGAGGAAAGGCGGTGGGATGCGACGGCGAGCCTGTGGCGGACAACAACGACCGGCTATTCGGCGGCGGGTCGCAAGCTGACGGTGACCGACCCGTCCGGCGACATCGCCCGCACCTGCTACGACGCGGCGGGCCGCGAGACGATCAAGGTCGATCCGGAAGGTCGCGCGACGCGCACGACCTTCAACGCGGCCGGCGAGCCGACGCTGATCGAGCGCTGGTTCCGGGCCAATGTGGCCGATGCATCCTGCGCCCTGACGGCAGAGTTGCCGCCGGGCCAGACGACCCATGCCTGGCGCACTTACACCTATCTGCCGAGCGGCCTGACAGCGAGTGAGAGCGACGCGCGCGGCAACGCGACGACGTTCCAATACGACTGGCTCGGCCGGAAACTGGCGACGCTCTATCCCGATCCGGATGGGGCGGGGCCGCTGGTCGCGCCCTTCGAGTACACCCTCTACAATCAGCGGGGAGAGCTGAAGCACACCAAGCATCGCGAGAGCAGCGGCGATGATCGCTGGACGTCGCTGTACTACGACTCCGCGGGGCGGGTGACGCATCAATGGGAGCGAGACACAAGCACCGACCCCTGGCCGAAGGGGCGGGTGACGCGGACCAACTACGATCTGGCGGGACGGCGGGTCTACAGCGAGGTGTCGCAGCAGCCGGCCGGCGGTGTGTTCGACAGCGCTCAGTTTCGCGACGTGCGGGTCTACAGCTACGACGCCGCCGGGCGGGTGACGAACGACCTCTTCTATCCCGAGAACCAGACCGGCGGCGGGCCGTGGTTCCAGTTCGTCTACGGCTACGACGCGGCCGGAAACCGGACCTCGGTCCAGTGGCCGGACGGCTGGACGGCGACCTATGGCTTCGACGCCGCCAACCGGATGGCGACGGTGAGCTTCACCGGCGGCTCCGGAACCTGGACCTACGACAGCCAGTCGCGGCCGACCCACTTCGCCCGCTCCAACGGAACCAGCACGGCCTACGGCTATGAGCCGGACAGCGACCTGCGGAGCCTGACCCAGACCTTCGCGTCGGGTTCCCCCGTGAGCGTGCCGATCGTCTACAGTCGGGACAAGGCGGGGCTGATCCTCTACCGCGCCAACCCGGCGGCCTACGACTGGACGCCGACCCTGGGCTACGCCCGGACCTACGGCGCGGCCAACGCGCTGAACCAGGTGGCCTCGGAAGCAGGCGTGGGCCTGGCCTTCGACGGCCGGGGCAACATGACCTCGGACGGCGACTGGACCTTCGCCTACGACATGCGCAACCGCCTGCGCGGCGCGAGCAAGTCCGGAACGACGGCGACCTACGAGTACGACGGCGACGACCGGCGGACCAAGAAGACGGTGAACGGCGTCGTCACGCGGATGCTGTGGTCGGGCCAGGACGAACTGGCCGAGGCCGATGCGGCGGGGAACATCCTGCGGCGCTACGTGCCGGGCGCGTCGGTGGACACGCCGCTGGCGACGGTGACGCCGGCGGGGACGGTGACCTGGCTGCATGCCGACGGCCAGGGCTCGATCATCAACAGCTCCAACAGCGCCGGAGCCGCCGGAACGCCGGTGAACTACAGCCCCTACGGCGAGATGAGCGGCGCGCTGCCGGCCAATGTCCCGTTCGGCTACACGGGCCGCTACCACGATGCGGAGACCGGCCTCTGGTACTACCGCGCCCGCTACTACCACCCGCGTCTGGGGCAGTTCCTGCAGGTCGACCCGATCGGGACCAAGGATGATCCGAACCTGATGCTCTACGTGGGCGCGGATCCGGTGAACAAGAATGATCCGAGCGGTCTACAGGCAATCGCTGAGCTGAAAATGTTCGATGTATTCGGGAGTGGTCGGGACAATCCGGTGACGTGGAACCACGCCTACATAGAGGTGCGGAGCTTGACGACAGGGCAGTCATGGATAGCGCGCGCAGGTCCTGTTCCTGCCCTTGGAGTGTTTCAATTTGGTGGAATTGCAGTGCCTCGGTTGGGGGCGAAGCTGGATTCTGGAGTGTCCCCTAGCAAGGGCAACATCGACGCGAAGGCTATTTCCGTTCAGAACAAAGAAGTTTCAGTGCTGGACTCCCAAGTATTTCCGGATACTCCGGTTGAATCTCTTGTGGAATCTTTGGAAGATTCAGCTTCGAATTTCAATGATATGAATCCGGACTATGGAGTTAAGGTCAACTCTAATACATTTGCTACTCAGACATGGCAGGATATGACCGGAAGGAGGGTTCAGAGCGGTCAGCTTCCTGGGAGTGAGACGCGTCTTCCAGTGAAGAAGGGCTCCAGTGGGAAGAGCGGAGTCGGGGAACTGCAGAATTGCACAGGATCTAGAATAATGCGTGAGGTTTGCTGATGTGTAATATGAAAACTACAATAGCGGCTATCATTTTCGCGATGCTCTCGTCGGCTTGCGCCGCATCGAATGGGCGCGAAATTCCCGCTGGGTACAGAATTGTGGAGAGATGTGGATCTAGCCATATTGGCCCATTCTTGAGCGAAGACATATACAAGTACGCAGGGTTGCCATGTGATGGTGTTTCTTCTGTCCGAGAGTTTGAAGCGGCAATGTCTCGCGTTGATGTTAAATTTAGAAAAAGCAAAATGAGACCAAAATGGTGTAATATTATTGATGGAATTGCATATGTAGCCAATTTCCCTTCCGATAGAGTTGGTATTAGGCAGGTGAATTATGTTCTAATATTTGATAGTCGTGGAAAATTGGCGTGTTCTGAGTGGAGAGCGTCTTATAGAAGTGTGTTTTGAATATTTCATTTTCTACTTTTGGAGAAAGTATATAAATAATTTGTAATTGTATTATAATAAATACTCAAACGCTAAGTCGCACTTCATTCTACCAGTGGCGCTGCGAAGTGGGGTGTGTACTTTCTCGGGTTCGATGCTGTGTCTCGGTTTGTCGGCGGCTCCGGAACCTGGACCTATGATAGCCAGTCGCGGCCGACCCACTTCGCCCGCTCCAACGGAACCGGCACGGCCCACGGCTACGAGCCGGACAGCGACCTGCAACAGGTGACCCACACGTTCGCGGCCGGTTCGCCGCTGACCGCGCCGCTGACCTACACGCGGGACAAGGCGGGGCTGATCCTCTACCGGGCCAACCCGGCGGCCTACGACTGGACGCCGACCCTGGGCTACGCCCGGACCTACGGCGCGGCCAACGCGCTGAACCAGGTGGCCTCGGAAGCAGGCGTGGGCCTGGCCTTCGACGGCCGGGGGAACATGACCTCGGACGGCGACTGGACCTTCGCCTACGACATGCGCAACCGCCTGCGCGGCGCGAGCAAGCCGGGGACGACGGCGACCTACGAGTACGACGGCGACGACCGGCGGACCAAGAAGACGGTGAACGGCGTCGTCACGCGGATGCTGTGGTCGGGCCAGGACGAGCTGGCCGAGGCCGATGCGGCGGGGAACATCCTGCGCCGCTATGTGCCGGGCGCGTCGGTGGACACGCCGCTGGCGACGGTGACGCCGGCGGGAACGGTGACCTGGCTGCACGCCGACGGCCAGGGCTCGATCATCAACAGCTCCAACAGCGCGGGAGCCGCCGGAACGCCGGTGAACTACAGCCCCTACGGCGAGATGAGCGGCGCGCTGCCGGCCAATGTCCCGTTCGGCTACACGGGCCGCTACCACGATGCGGAGACGGGCCTCTGGTACTACCGCGCCCGCTACTACCACCCAAGGCTGGGCCAGTTCCTGCAGGTCGACCCGATCGGGACCAAGGATGATCCGAACCTGATGCTCTACGTGGGCGCGGATCCGGTGAACAACATTGACTACACCGGAAATCAGACCGTGGTCTCTTTAGAGGGATATGCGTTGAGGGGGGTTGAAGGAATCTTCTTCAAGCACGCATACACAAGAGCAACCGATACTAGGAATGGGGCGAGTATAATACTTCGTGGCGGCCCATCTGAAGGGTACACCGGAAATGCTTCGAAAAATGAGGCCATGACCGGATTGGGGGGGTAAATATGTAACACTGGATATGACTACTGATCTTTCTGAAATGAGTATTGATACATTGGAAATGAGTTCGAGGGGATTGAGTCCGCAGATTTTGCAATCTACAGATATTGGTGACGTTCCTCTGAGCACGGTTGCGGCGCAATTTCAGGCCGTGGAGGAGTCTCTGGATGAATCCGAGGTGCCATACAGGCCGCAAACTACAAACTCGAGTTGGGGTGCTGGTGTGGGATATCAAGCTGTCACGGGGGACAGGGTGAAGCCGAATTTGCAGTACCCAGGATTGGACAAAGTTCCTGAACTTCAATCCTGTACGGGAACTTTGATAAGGAAGGAATCTTGCTAGCTGGAGGATCTAGATGAATTTTCATATGCCATTTAGATTTTGGATGGCCGCGCTTCTCGCTCTGGCAGGGCTCGGCATGAACTCTGCGGCACTTGCCCAGAATTCGGATGATGTTTGGTCGAAATCGGTATCGTCTCCTGGCCTTTTTACTCCGTGGAAAGGGGGAAAATCCGTCTCTCTTCCGATTGGAGAGGAGAAATTCAGGGATTTTCTTCATTCCATTGGAGCGAAATCATATCTATCCGGATCGGGATTTCTTCTGCCATCCCCGAGGCCGACGAGTATTTGTAATCATGAGAATCGAGCCCTAATATTTAGCTTTCCCTTGCGGGAAAATGGAATTCAGCCAAGGTATGTGGCTTACATAAAGTCCAGAATGGTGAACTGTATCGAGAGGCAATTTTCTTATCCGCCAGGATAACATTGGAAAATTTCATACTCATTTTTGTTTTCTTGAAACCTTCTGCCATCCGCTCATGATGGACGGGGCTGCGTCTATGGCGGTCGCCAGCCGGATAATGAACGGAAACATGCGCTCCTTTTCGGCTTCAAGCGCCGTGCTTCGGCTTCACCGGCGGCTCCGGAACCTGGGCCTACGACAGCCAGTCGCGGCCGACCAACTTTGCCCGGTCGAACGGGACCAGCACGGCCCACGGCTTCGAGCCGGACAGCGATCTGCGGAGCCTGACTCAGACCTTTACGTCGGGATCGCCGGTGAGCGTACCGATCGTCTACACGCGGGATAAGGCGGGCTTGATCACCTACCGGGCCAATCCGGCGGCCTACGACTGGACGCCGACGCTGGGCTACGCCCGGACCTACGGCGCGGCCGACGCGCTGAACGAGGTGGCCTCGGAAGCGGGCGTGGGCCTGGCGTTCGACGGCCGGGGCAACATGACCTCGGACGGCGACTGGACCTTTGCGCAACCGCCTGCGCGGCGCGAGCAAGTCCGGGACGACGGCGACGACCGGCGGACGAAGAAGACGGTGAACGGCGTCGCCACCCGGATGCTGTGGTCAGGCCGGGACGAGCTGGCCGAGGCCGACGCGGGGGCGAGGGGAGGCGGGTAGATGAGGTTGTTTTTGACGGAAAGGGCGGCGCAAAAACGTATGAGATCACTGGTCCCAACGTCGACAAGACTGCACAGGCCGCTAAGGAGCAGCGTATCTTGGATGGCGGGGGAACCTACGTGCGAGACCGTCAGACTGGTGATTTGTGCAAAGTTTCCGGCGCGTGTGAGCGGGCAAATATCAAATGATGACAGATTTCATCTATCTGAATGTTCCAGGATTGCTTTCTCGCTATGAAAATCCAACCGAGGAATGGGTGGAGAAGGTTTACTCCTTGGCGCAGACGCAGATTTCGTTCTTTGTCGAGAACGGGCTCATTTCTCCGAGCGCAGCGGTGCTCACAAGTCCTATCGAAACTGCAGTCCTGATGTTCAGCGATTTCTCTCCGGAAGGGCAGGCGTTCTTGAAAAGCCAGGCTGTCGAGCGTTGGCTCTCAGCTTGCGATAAGAAAGGGACGATCGATGCCTATAGAGATTCTTCAGGACTGACTTCGCGTCTTGCGAAGTTTAGAAAGCGCTAGCGCCATTGCTGATTTCTGGAAAAGTGAGTGCAGCCCTTCAATAGAGGCGCTGCGCGGCAAGATGGAAGCAGCCGCGGTCCATGCGGTGCGCACTCCAATCGGACATCCGACGATCACCAACCACGCCCCAAACGCCAACCGCTCCCGCCCGCGCCACGCAGCCCCCGCTCCAGCTGCTGAGCCTTTAGCGCAGACGGGTTGGCGTTAGACTGACGGCGCCTGTTTGAAGGTAGCGGTGCTCCTAATGCTGTTCTGGGAGCTGGCGGGTCTGGAGTGGCCGGAGGCTATATATCATTCCCTGTTTGTTCGGATGGAATTTCAGGGTGTGCAAATTGATGCCTGTCGAGGGAGGAATTTTTGCCCATCGATCTCGATGGGGGTACTAGTTCTTTGATCATGCGTGGCTTAGTAGTGCATTTATTGTTGTGTGGCCGGGTTGGATAAGTAGAGATCACCAAAGTTTGGTTTAGCGAGGATATTAGACATGAAAATGTCCGCGATATTCGCCATATTTCTTTCCATTGTCGGGATTGTATCGTGCTCGGAGCATATTCCAATTTCTCCTGATTATGTTGGGGAGGTGCAGAGTCGCCCAAGGCCCGTAGCGGGGCCGATGATCAGGGATCGTGGCGAGATTTGGATCAAATATAGAATAGCAGTTCCATACAAAATTGTCAAATCTATATACGAAAATAGATCAACTTTACACGCTAAAATAACAAACTGTAATGGAGTGGTGGTGTCGTACGACAATTTCTTTTCAAACAATCTCTCTGTGGATGGAATTAGCAGAGATAGCGCGAAAGTGTCGGAAATACCAAATCGTGGTGGATCTGTAGATCTTGATCTGTATGTTCTAAAGTCAGATATCTCTAGAAGTGGTAAGCTTTGTGTCATGGCGTCTGGCGGGAGTATGGCAATGAACCGCATTAGAAGCCCGGAAGTCCAACTGCCCATCCAGTAGTTTAGGAGAAGCCCCGACGTTGCCCCGCCTAAGAGGAGCGCAATGGGTGGTGTGGCGGTGCTTTCAGTCTAACGCCAACCCGTCCGCGCCAAAGGCTCTGTGGCTGGAGCGGGGGCCGCGTTGAGGTCGATTTCGTACAAGCGTCGCCGGTTTCCGCCCGAGGCGATCCGGCATGCGGTGTGGCTGTATTTCCGGTTCACGTTGAGCCTGCGGGATGTTGAAGAGCTGCTGGCGCGGCGAGGCATCGTGCTTCCAGAACGAGACGAGAACATAGAACTAGGGGCGCGGCGCAGCCACCCTAAGTTCCGCCCTAAGACTGGCCCTAAGTTGGCGGGCGGCAACGTGCGGCAAGCAGCGGCGGAGCCGCAGTGAAAACCTTGTGCAGAAAGCCCGCGCGGCGGCAACTAGCGGCAGTGGGCGGGAAATAGCTGGCGACCCGGGAGGGACTCGAACCCCCGACCTTAGCTTTAGGAAAGCTCTGCTCTATCCGGCTGAGCTACCGGGCCGCACGCGGAGGGTCATAGCGTGCGGGAGCGGGGAGCGGAACCCCGGGGCGCACGGCTTTTGCGCATTGAACCTCCGCCGCCGGCGACGCGGTGATCGGACGCGCCGGGGCGGCTTTAACTTCGCGGCGGGGCCGGTCTATCTTCCTCGCCGACCGCGGCCGTCCCGGACGTGGAAACGGGGGAAGGGGACGCGCGCGATGCGCTTTCTGAAGCTGCTCTATGTGCAGGTGCTGATCGCCATCGCGCTCGGCGTGCTGGTCGGCGCGATCTGGCCGGAGACCGGCGCCAAGCTGAAGCCCCTGGCCGACGCCTTCATCAAGCTGGTCAAGCTGGTCATCGCCCCGGTGATCTTCGTCACCGTCGCCGGCGGCATCGCCCGGATGAGCGACCTGAAGAAGTTCGGCCGGGTCGGCGGCAAGACCCTGATCTACTTCGAGGTGGTCTCGACCCTGGCCCTGGCCGTCGGCCTGGCCGTGGGCCTGATCGTCAAGCCGGGACGGGGCTTCAACGTCGATCCGGCCACGCTCGACCCCAGCGTCGGGGCCGAGTACGCCGAGAAGGCCGCCCACGGCGAGGGGCTGGTCCCCTGGCTGCTGCATCTGATCCCGGACACCTTCTGGGGCGCGCTGGCGAACGGCGAGCTGCTGCAGGTGCTGGTCATCGCCATCCTGACCGGCTTCGCCTGCGCCCGCATGGGCGAGTTCGGCGACAAGGTCGCCGACGTGCTGGACCAGATCGGCAAGGTCTTCTTCGGCATCATCCACATCGTGGTGAAGTTCGCGCCGGTCGGCGCCTTCGGGGCGATGGGCTTCACCATCGGCAAATACGGCGTCGAGGCCCTGGGCAACCTGGCCGTCCTGATCGGCACCTTCTACCTGACCAGCCTGTTGTTCGTGGTCGTGGTCCTGGGCCTGATCGCGAAGATGGCCGGCTTCTCGATCTTCAAGTTCATCCGCTACATCCGCGAGGAGCTGCTGATCGTGCTGGGCACCAGTTCCTCGGAATCGGTGCTGCCGCAGATCATGGAGAAGCTGCAGCGGCTGGGCGCGTCGAAGACGGTGACCGGCCTGGTCATTCCGACCGGCTACAGCTTCAACCTCGACGGCACCAACATCTACATGACCCTGGCGACGCTGTTCCTGGCCCAGGCCACGGGGACAGAGCTGACCTGGATCCAGATGGCGACCATCCTGGGCGTGGCCATGCTGACGTCGAAGGGCGCCAGCGGCGTCACCGGCGCGGGCTTCATCACCCTGGCCGCGACCCTGGCCGTGGTGCCCCAGGTGCCGATCGCGGCCCTGGCCCTGATCGTCGGCATCGACCGGTTCATGAGCGAGTGCCGCGCCCTGACCAACCTGGTCGGCAACGGGGTGGCGACCCTGGTGGTGGCCCGTTGGGAAGGCGAGCTGGACCGCGAGGTCCTGGCCCGCGAACTCGACCGCGGCCCCAGTCCGCTGGTCGAGGCTCATATGGCGGACGCCATGGCCAAGGACCGTGACGGGGACTGAGGGCGCTCAACCTCAATTCCGTCATCCTCGCGCTCGTCGCGAGGATGACGGAAGGAGAGGAGCGCCGCCGCCGGGCCGCTACGCCGCCCCCGCCGGCTCCCTGACGGCCATAGCCTCCAGGGCCGCGCGTAGCGCCTCGCCCAGCGGCCGGGCGCCGTCGGCGTCGGCCTGGACGAAGGTGGTGGCGCAGACGCCCACGCAGCGGCCCTTCTGGAACATGGCCTGGCCGATGTCGTACGAGGCCGTGCCGAGGCGCAGGATGCCGGTCCGCACCTCGATGTCGTCCGGATGGAAGACCTCGCCCAGATAGGTCACCCGGCTGTCCGCCGTCACGATCCGCGACCAGTGGCCCTTGCCGACCATCTCGAAGACCTGGCGCGTGAAGCGCGAGCGCGCCTCGTCGTAGTAGGCGGCCACGGCGATGTTGTTCACATGGCCCAGGCCGTCCTCGTCGTGATAGCGGGTCTGGATGTGGGCGGCATGCGGATAGGCGGCGCGATCCAGGCGCCAGGCGGGCGGCTTCATCTCGGGGTCTGACTCTCTCGGCTACTCAGGCTCGTTCACTCAGGGGTTCAGCGCGAAGCCTTCGTAGCCTCGGGCGGCGATCTCGTCGCAGCGGGCCTTATAGCGCTCGCCGACGTAGGGCATGAAGACGCGCGGCTTCCCCGGCACGTTGGCGCCCATGTACCAGGACGCCGCCCGCGGGAAGAGGGTCTTGTCGGCCTGTTCGTTGACGTGGGCGACCCAGGCGTCCTGGGCTTGCGCCGTGGCCTCCATGGTCGCCGCGCCGGTCGCGCGGACATGGGCGATGGCGTCGGCGATCCAGTCCACGTGGGTCTCGCAGGAGACCAGCATGTTGCTGAGCACCGAGGGACTCCCGGGGCCGGTGATGGTGAACAGGTTGGGGAATCCCGCCATGGCCAGGCCCAGGTAGGTCTTGGGCCCCTCGGCCCAGGCGTCGCGCAGGCGGCGCCCGTCGCGGCCCCGGACGTCCATGCGCAGCAGCGCCCCGGTCATGGCGTCGAAGCCCATGGCTCCGACGATGACGTCGACCGCGTACTCGCGGTCAGAGGTCTTCACGCCTTTGGCCGTGACCCCCTCCAGCGGCGTCTCGCGCAAGTCGACCAGGGTCACGTTCGGGCGGTTGAAGCTGGCGTAGTAGTCGGTGTCGACACAGGCCCGCTTGGTGGTGATCGGAAAGTCGCGCGGGACCAGCTTTTCGGCCGTGGCCGGGTCGGCGACGATCTCGCGGATGCGGGCGCGGACGTACTCCGAGGCGGCGTGGTTGGTGCGCTCGTCGCGGGCCAGGTTCGGGATCTGGGCGCAGGAGATCAGCGCCCAGCCGTTCCACAGCAGCGGCGTCAGCTGGGCCAGCTCCTCGTCGCTGGGGACCCAGTCGGCCGGGGGCAGGGGGATGCCCGGCTCGCCCCGGCGGATGAGATCGACGTAGGTCTCGAAACCCGCGTCGAACTCGGCCTGCTCGGCCTCGGTCAGGGGGGCGTTGAGGGCCGGCAGGCTGAAGTTGGGCGTGCGCTGGAAGAGGTAGACCTGGTCGGCGTCCTGGGCGATCAGCGGCATCGACTGGATCGCCGACGAACCGGCGCCCACGATGGCCACCCGCTTGCCGGTGAAGTCGACGCCCTCGTGCGGCCACAGGCCGGTGACGTGGACATCGCCCTCGAAGGCGTCGGCGCCGGGCAGGTCGAGGCCGCGCGGAACCGACAGGCAGCCGGTGGCCATGATGCAGAAGGTCGCCTCGAGCCGATCGCCGCGGTCGGTCTCGACAACCCAGCGACCGGAGGCGTCATCGAAGACGGCCGATGTCACGCGGGTGTCGAACAGATACGCCCCACGCAGGCCGTACAGGTCGGCGACGTGCTCGGCGTAGGCCAGGATCTCCGGCTGGGTCGCGTACTTCTCGCTCCAGCGCCAGCTCTTCCGGACCTCGTCGGACCAGGTGTAGCTGTAGAGCAGGCTGGGGATGTCGCAGCGCGCGCCCGGATAGCGGTTCCAGTACCAGGTGCCGCCGACGTCTCCGCCGGCCTCGATCCCCCGGACGGTCAGGCCCGCCTCACGCAGGCGATGGACCATGTAGAGCCCGCCGAAGCCGGCCCCGACCACGACCGCGTCCACGGCCTGCCGCTCGGCCGCCCGGGCCGCGTCCTGCTGTTGTCCCGTCACCCGAGCCTCCCCGGCTTCTGTTCTTCTGTAGGTGATCGACGTTCAGGGGCGGAGGCTAGAGAGCCTTCCGTGAGGGCAGTCTAGCAGGAGAAGGGGGACACGCACCCTTCGGGAGCATGCCCCCCCGCCGGCCCGGGGACATGTACCGCAGGTACGTGTCCCCTCGGCGCTAGACCGGCGTCACCGCGTAGGGATTGGCGCCGAGGTCGCGGCAGATGTCGATGATCGCCTTCTGGGCGCGGACGCTGTTGCCGGCGGCGTCCAGCGGCGGCGAGAAGGCGGCGACGCCGAACCGGCCGGGGGCCACGGCGATCAGCCCGCCGCCGACGCCGCTCTTGGCCGGCAGGCCGGTGCGGAACAGCCATTTGCCGCTGTCGTCATAGAGGCCGGCGGTGGCCATCACGGCCAGCAGGCCGGGGATGTGCCGGTTGTCGATCGCCTGGGTGCGCGTGATCGGGTTGCGGCCGCCGTTGGCCAGGGTCGCGGCCATGACCGCCAGGTCGCGGGCGTTGGCGGCGATCGAGCAGCCGCGGGTGTAGAGGTCGACCGCCTGGGCCGGGTCGCCCGGGAAGCGCTCGTAGGCGCTCATCAGCATGGCGATGGCGCGGTTGCGCTGGTTGGTCTCGGACTCCGAGCGGTAGACCTCCGCGTCGACCGACAGCGTTCGTCCGGCGCAGGCGTCGTGCATCCGGCTGATCGAGGCCCAGACGGCGTCGGCGCTGTCGCCCTTCACCAGGCCGGTGGCGGCGATGGCGCCGGGATTGACCAGCGGGTTCATCTCGCGTCCGCGGTGCTGCTCGACGGCGACGATGGAGTTGAAGGCTTGGCCGGTGGCGTCGACCCCGACGGCGTCCTCGACCAGTTGTTCGCCCGACTCCTGGAGGACCTGGGCCAGGGTGAAGACCTTGGAGATCGACTGGATCGAGAAGGCGTGGCCGACGTCGCCGGCGGCGACCACCTGGCCGTGCGGCGTGACCAGGGCGATGCCGAACAGCTGCGAGGGAACCTTGGCCAGCGCCGGGATGTAGTCGGCGTTCTTACCCTCGTTCAGGCCGCGATAGCGTTCGTAGGCGGCCTTCACCGCCGCCTCGGCGGCTGGTAGCGACACCGTGTCGGCGGCGGGCTTGGGCTTGGCCCGGGCGACGGCGGGCGCGGCGCCGGCCAGTCCGAACAGGGCGAGCCCCTTGGCCAGGTCGCGGCGGGAGGCGGTCAGGACGGGCATTGGGGGGCTCCTTCTCAGGGGCTCCGTTTAGCCGAGATCACGCCCGGCGGAACAGCAGGCAGAGATTGTTGGCCGGCATGGCGACCCGCTCGGTGAAGATCAGGTCTTCGCGGGCGGCCAGGGCTTGGACCGCCTCGAGGTCGCGCAGGCCCCAGTCCGGATCGCGGCGCTTGAGATCGGCGTCGAAGGCCAGGTTGCTCTCGGCTGTCGGGACGCCGGCTTCGCGATAGGGGCCGTACAGGCACAGCGGGGCGCCGGGCGGCAGCAGGCGCGCGGCGCCGGCCATCAGGCCCTCGGTCGCCGCCCAGGGCGAGATATGAACCATGTTGATGCAGACCATCGCGTCGGCTCGGTCGAGCGGCCAGGTCTCCGGCTTCGAGGCGTCGAGCGTCAGCGGCGGCCTGAGGTTGGTCACGCCGGCCGCGGCGACGCGGGCGGCGAGCACCGTGTTGGCCTCCAGGTCGCGATCGGTCGGCTGCCAGGTGATCCCAGGCAGGGCCTGCGCGAACCAGACGGCGTGCTCGCCAAGGCCGCTGGCGACCTCGACCACGACGCCCGTCTCGGGCAGCCAGCGGCGCAGGACGGTCAACAGCGGCTCGCGGTTGCGGGCGGAAGCGGGCGAGCCGGGCAGGCGACTGGTCATGTCCGAGCTTCTGGCGACAAGGGGCGCGCCTGTCGAGGCGCCTCGGGCGGGAACGGTCAGGCGGTTCGAGGCGAGGGGCAAGCCCGTCGCACCGAGGGCCGCTCGCGCATGCCGTCGAACCAGCGCCGCAGGCGCGGCGCGTCCTTCATCAGGTCGACGGCCGCCGGCGCCTGGAGGAACAGGGTGAACATCGGCGCCAGATGCAGGTCGGCCAACGTCGGCGCGTCGCCGACAAGCCATGGCGCCTCCGGCGCCAGCTGTTGCAGAGCGCCGAGGCAGGTCGCGGCCTGCTCATGCGCGGCGGCGACCAGACTCTCGTCGGGACGGTCGCCCCTGGCCGGCTTCTCGACCGTCTCGACGTAGAGGCCCCAGACCAGCGACCGGTAGGCGTAGTTGTCGGCGATGGAAATCGCTTGCCCCATGCGGGCCCGCGCCGCCGCCGTCGCGGGTTGAAGCGCCGGACCGTCGAAAGCCTCGTCGACATAGCGGCAGATGGGCGCCGTTTCGTAGAGCCTCAATGCACCGTGCTCGAAGGCCGGGATACGGCCGAAGGGGTGGCGCGACAGGTGCTCGCTGGGCGCGCCGCCGTCGGCGAAGACGTCGACCTCCACGAGATCATACGGGACCTGCTTTTCTTCCAGGCAGAGCAGCAGCGCCTGGACATAGACGCTGTAGCGGGCCCCGTAGACGATCGGCCGATGCGCATAGGTCATGGGGCGGGAGCCTACCCGCTGGCGCGGGGATCCGTCACGGGCCGAAGTTCGACGAGGTGTGAGTTATTTTGTCCGGGTATAATTGACGGGAGATTTTAGCCGGGTAAAAGGTTGCGCCGCCCAATAGGAACCCGCGCCATGACCTCCTCGTCGACCGTCACCGCCTTTCTCCGCGATCGGCGCATCGCCCATGGGGTGCTGGCCGAGGTCGCCCGCCGGTTGGCTGAGACGCCGGGCGGGCGGTTGGCCCAGGTCTTCGACGACGTCAGCGGCGATCTGATCAAGCTGGGGCGACCGGAGGAGCGGGCGCGGGCCTTGGCGCTGACCGCGGTCTCGGTCTCGCCGCGGCAGGAGCCGGTCAGCCTCCTGCCGCGTCACCTGGTCTGGCTGGACGCTCAGCCGGGCGGGGCGTCGGCGACGCTGCGCCGGTTGGTCGAGACGGCGGCCCGTGACGGGGCCGGCCGCGATCGCCAGGCCCGCGACGCGGCCTATCGGTTCCTGTCGATGATGGCCGGCGACCGGCCGGGCTTCGAGGCCGCCTGCCGGGCGCTCTACGCCGGGGACGGGCCGCGGCTGCGCGCGGCCATGGAAGGCTGGCCCGAGGACGTCGTCGACTACGTTGAAGCGCTGGCGGCGGAGGGGCTGGCACTGTCCGCGTGTCCCGGCGAAGGCCGGGACCCAGTCTGGGGCCCGGCGCACATGGATCATCCGCGAAGCCGCGGCTGAAACTGGGTCCCGCCCTTCGCCGGGATAGGCGGTATTGGGATTACCGCCCCAGTCGGTCGATCTGGGCGTCCAGGGTCCGTTTCACCCGGTCGAAGCGCAGTCCCGCCGAGTCGCTCCAGCCGAGCTGCTTCAACGCCACCGGCCGCGCCACGCTGAAGGCCGACAGGCCGGACAGCAGCAGCAGGGCCTCGATCCGAGCCGCCTCAGACGGCGTCGGCTCGGCCAGGGCGCGGCTGATCAGCTGGGTGATCAGCTCAACACCAGGGGCCCAGACCTGCTCGTACAGGATGGCGAAGGCCGGGCCCTGTTCGGCCACCTCGCGCAGGACGAAGGCGGTCCAGGCCTGGGCCTCCTCGGTGGCCAGCAGCTGTTCGGCCAGGCCGCCGAGCAGGGCCTTCAGCGCTGTCCGGGCGTCCTCGGGACCGGCGGTCGGGGGCAGGGCGTCCTGGGCCGCGCCGATCGGGCGCAGCATCTGGCGGCGGTAGCGGTCGACGATCTCCTCGGCGCAGGCCAGGTACAGACCTTCCTTGCCGCCGAAATAGTACTGCAGCGCCGGCAGGTTGACGCCGGCCGCCTCGGCGATCCGGCGGGTGGTGGCGCCGCGGAAGCCCTCGGCGCCGAACGCCGCCAGAGCCGCGTCCAGAATCCGCTGCCGCGCCTCGTCGCCCTTGCGATAGCCGCCGACGGGCGGCGTGCGGGCGGCGGACGGGGCGGGGTTCTGCACGGCGGCTCCTCGGAAAGCGGGCTTGCGGGAAACTATATCGATCGATATGAATTTGAAACGCTATCAAGCGATACAGATTCTGTGGCGACCATGAACGACACCAAGTCCTACCTCGGCTGGAAGATCGACTACGCCTATCCGGCGGGCGAGCCGTCGCTGGTTCCGCCCGGCTCGGTGCAGTGGCGGGTGTTCAAGAACCCGATCGCCCTGGGCGTCGGCGGGGTGGCCGCCGTGCTGTTGGAGTTCGCCGACGCGCGGATCCGATCGGGGGTCTGGGATCACTCCACCTACAAGGCCGACCCGATCGGCCGCTCGCGCCGCACCGGGATCGCGGCCATGGTCGGGGTCTACGGCCCCCGGAGCGCGGCGCGGCGGGTGATCCAGGGCGTGACCAACATGCATGCGCGGGTCAACGGCGAGACGCCGTCGGGCGAGACCTACCGCGCCCTGGACCCGGAGTTGCTCGATTGGGTGGCCGCCACGGCGGCCTACGGCTTCGTCAACGCCTACGACCGGTTCGTATCGCCGCTGACGGAGGCGGAGATCGCGCGCTTCTACCGCGAGGGTGCGCCGGTGGCGGCGCTCTATGGGGCCAAGAACCCGATCGCCTCGACGGCGGACTTCATGGCGATGATGGAACGGCTGGCCCCACGGTTCGAGCCGCATCCGATCGTCAGCGAGTTCCTCGACATCATCCAGTCGGGCCAGGCCGCGCCGACCGTGCCGAAGTTCCTGCACCGGGCGTTGGCGAGGGCTTCTGTTTCCCTGCTGCCGCCGCCGGTGCGCGAGACGCTGCGGCTGGGCCGTGACTTCGACCTCACCCTAGCCGACCGCATCGCGTTGAAGGCGGCCGGGCGACTGGCCGACCGGGTGGCGGTTCCAGGATCGGCGCCGGCCCAGGCCAGCCTCCGCCTCGGCCTGCCGGCGAACTTCCCCTGGCGCAGTCCGACGACCCAGGCGCGGCTGTTGCGGGCGGCAGGGTTGGCGGAGGTGTAGGCCAGGGACATGCTCCGGCGGAGCCGGTGCATGTCCCTGAGGCCGCGGCGGCAGGGGGCATGCACCCTGCGCAGCATGTTCCCGCCCCCTCCGTCATCCTCGGACCTGTTCCGAGGACCCATGAACACGGGCGTTGCGATGTCGCGCCGTGACCGCCGCCTCACCACGCACGGGTCCTCGCGACGAGCGCGGGGATGACGGATTGAGGAAGCGCACTGCGTCCTTCGAGACGCTCGCCTGAGGGCTCGCTCCTCAGGATGACGACGTCAGAGGCGCTATGGACTGGTGAGGAGCCGGGCCTCATCCCGGCGTCTCGAACCGCGCAGGACGTATTCACGCAGCCGGTGGCTGAGTCCCGCCGGGGACATGCTCCGAAGGTGCGTGTCCCCGAGATCGCTGTGGTAGGGGACACGCACCGGCTTTGCCGGAGCATGTCCCGCCCCAACGAAAAACCCCCGGCCTCGCGACCGGGGGTCTTCGTCTTTCGTCGTCGTGGAAGGCCTAGGCGGCCTTCTGCAGCGACTTGGTCAGGATGCCGACGGCGGCGTCGCGGTCGATCTTCTCGATCGCGGCGACTTCGCGGGCCATGCGGTCCAGGGCCGACTCATAGAGTTGGCGCTCCGAGTAGGACTGTTCCGGCTGGTTCTCGGCGCGGTGCAGGTCGCGGACGACCTCGGCGATCGAGATCAGGTCGCCCGAATTGATCTTGGCTTCGTACTCCTGGGCGCGACGCGACCACATGGTGCGCTTCACGCGGGCGCGGCCCTTGAGGGTGGTCAGCGCCTTGGACACCACATTGCCTTCCGCCAGCGGGCGGAGGCCCGAGGTGATGGCCTTTTTGGTGGGAACGCGGAGCGTCATCTTCTCGTGGTCGAAGGTGATGACATAGACCTCGAGCGACATGCCGGCGACTTCCTGGGTCTCGATCGCGCGGATCGTGCCGACGCCATGCGCCGGGTACACCACGTGATCGTCGACCGAAAACGCCAGACCGTTCTTGCTCATTAGCTCGTCCTTCTCTAGCACCCTGTCCGCGGGCTCGCCCGCGGGCCGCAAACGTAGAGACCGCGCCAAAATCCGAGACGAAAGAAACCCGACCGCGAAAAGGGTCGCGGCGGTTCGATCTCGGATTGGATAGGCCTCTAGGACACCTTCGCCCTTATTCAGGCGCGCCGTTCGCTGCGGCTATTCTTGAACCAAGGCGCGACGGCGGACCCGTCACGTCGTCCATGACGGTATCACAAAATTGAGCACAAAGAAAGGGTTGCGAATCCCGTGGTCCCCGCTGGGGATTCGCCTGGAGGGGGATTTCAGCTGCCCTTGCCGGGCTTCTCGCTGAAGTACTTCTCGAACTTCCCGGTCTCCCGCTCGTACTGTTCCTTGTCCGCCGGGGGCTCGCCCTTGATCGTGATGTTGGGCCAGATCGCGGCGTACTCGGAGTTTACCCGCAGCCACTTGCCGTCTGGATCGTCCTCGGTGTCGGGCTTGATCGCGTCCACCGGGCACTCCGGCTCGCACACCCCGCAGTCGATGCATTCGTCCGGGTTGATGACGAGGAAGTTCTCGCCCTCGTAGAAGCAGTCGACGGGGCAGACCTCCACGCAGTCCATGAACTTGCACTTAATGCAGGGGTCGGTGACGATGTAGGTCATCAGGAGACGCGGCTGTCCAAACGAATTGCGGGCGCGGGCCTTTTCGGAGGCGAGGCGGTCGATGTCAATGCGGCAAGGCTGGTCGGGTCCTCAGGAATTCTGAACGCCGGCGGACGGCGTCTCCGGCGGCGGCGCCTCGAGGCGCGAATACAGGGCCTGCGCCTCGACGGCCGGGCCGCGGCGCTCGCCGAACGCTTCGATGCGGACATCGACGAGCCGTCCGCCCAGGGCGAAGACCAGGCGGTCGCCGACCTTCAGCGCGCGGGAGGCCTTGTCCAGGCGACCCTCGCTCGCGCCCCTGGCATGGCGAATCCGGCCCTCGTCGACGAACCGGGCCGCCATCGAGCGGGTCTTGAAGAAGCGGGCGCGCCACAGCCAGACGTCCGCGCGGCAGGAGGCGTCGGTCATGGGCGTACGACCTTGGCGGGCTTGCGCCGACGTCGCCGGGGCGGGGCCGGCGCGGGGGACGCTTTGAGCGCGGCCAGGGCGGCGAAAGGCGAATGGGCGGGCGGCGGCTCGGGCCGCTCCGGCCTGGCCTTCTCGCCGCGCCGTCGCCAGCCGATCGGCGCCGTCCGCCCGGTCGGGACGAAGCCGAGCGCGCGCAATACGCCGTCGGCCTCCTTGGCGTTCCAGCCCAGCTCCTCGCGCGCCTGGTCGGACAGGATCATCCCCACGCCCGGCTGGAAGCCGGCGCGCAGCAGTTCGTCCAGCCGCTCCAGCTGCGCCACGGGGACGGCGTGCGGACCGACGGCGCGCAGGCCTCGCGCCGACAGAGCCTTGGCCGATGGCGTCGGCGGCGTCAGGCGGGAGAGGGCGTCGGTCGGCGCGCGCCAGTCATCCCGCGCCACGGCCTGGGCGAAGGTCAGGGCCTCGGGCAGCAGCAGCGCGGGCAGGTACAGGCTGAAGGCGCCGATCCGGACGCCCAGGCTCCGCAGCACGCGTCGCTCGCCCTGGCTCAGCGCCTTGAGGTCGGTCTCGACGCCGCGCCGGTCGATGATGCCGCCGGCCTCGACCAGGCGGTGGACCAGCCCGCGGGGCAGGCCTTTCAGCCGGCCGTCGGAGAGGGCGCGCTCCAGCCCGACCAGCGGGCCCAGCCGGCGCTCGCGCTCGGCCGAAAGGAAGGCCTGCAGCCGCTGGCGGGCGCGCTCGCGGGCCGGCTCCGGGCCCAGCTCGCCGATCAGCCGCACCTTGCCGTCAGGCGCCAGGGCGCCGGCCGCTCCGCCGTTCCACAGCAGGGCGCCGTCCGGCGTCAGGGTGAAGGCTTCGTCGGCGTCGGCGGCCAGCCGCCCCAGGCGACGGGCGACCTCCGGCGCGACGGCCCGCTGGGCGGCGCCGCGCAGGGCCTTCTCCTCCAGGGAGGTGCCGGCCTTGGCGGCCTCGAAGGCCAGACCGTTCAGCCGCCCGACGAACTGGCCCTCGACGGTGATCTCGCCGTCGTCGGCGACGCCCGCCAGCAGCTCGCCGCGCTCGCCCAGCTGGCGCATCAGCACGCTGGTGCGGCGATCGATGAAGCGGGCCATCAGCCGTTCGTGCAGGGCGTCCGACAGCCGATCCTCGAGCGCCCGGGTCACGCCCTGCCAATGGGCGGGGTCGTGCAGCCAGTTGGGCCGGTTGGCGATGTAGGTCAGGGTCCGCACCCCGGCCAGCCGCGTGGCCAGGGCGTCGATCTCGCCATCACAGTTGTCCAGTGTCCGCAGCTGGCCGGCCATCCAGTCGTCGGGAACGCGATGGCGGCCGGTGGTCAGGAAGTCGAACAGGGTCCGGATCAGCCGAAGGTGCTCGTCGCTGGTCTGCTTCCGGAAGTCGGGGGTCTGGCAGACCTCCCACAGCCGCTCGAGCGTGGGCCGTCCCCGCACCCGGCGGACGACGTCCTCGTCCTCGGCCAGACGCTTGAGCACGGTCTCGTCCACCGCCTCGGCGGCCAGGACCAGGCCCTCGCGCTGGGGCAGGGCGTCCAGCGAGCGGACCAGACTGGGCAGGTTGTCGAAGTCGAGCCGGTGGTTGCGCCATTCGGCGGCGGCGACCGGCTGGAACTCGTGGTTCTCGACAGCGGCGACCAGGTCCTCGTCCATCTCCTGCGCCTCGCCGGTGACGCCGAAGGTCCCGTCGCGGACGTGGCGGCCCGCGCGGCCGGCGATCTGGCCGATCTCCTGCGGGTGCAGCCACCGGGTCCGGCGGCCGTCGAACTTGCGCAGGCCGGCGAATGCGACATGGTCGACGTCCATGTTCAGACCCATGCCGATGGCGTCGGTGGCGACCAGGAAGTCGACCTCGCCGGACTGGTACAGGGCGACCTGGGCGTTGCGGGTGCGGGGGCTCAGCGAGCCCATCACCACCGCCGCCCCGCCGCGCTGACGCCGGATCAGCTCGGCGATGGCGTAGACGTTGTCGGCGCTGAAGGCGACGATGGCGCTGCGCCTGGGCAGGCGGGTCAGCTTCTTGCTGCCGGTGTAGCGCAGGGATGAGAACCGCTCGCGGCCGACGATCTCGGCATGCGGCAGCAGCCGGCGGACCAGCGGCGCCATGGTCCCGGCGCCCAGCAGCATGGTCTCGAACCGGCCGCGGGCGTGCAGCAGGCGGTGGGTGAAGACGTGGCCGCGCTCGGGATCGGCGCAGAGCTGGATCTCGTCCACGGCCAGGAAGTCGACCTCGCGGCCCAGCGGCATCGCCTCGACGGTGCAGACGAAGTAGCTGGCCCGCGGCGGGACGATCTTCTCCTCGCCGGTGATCAGGGCCACGTCGCGCGGGCCTTTGATCTTCACGACCCGGTCGTAGATCTCGCGCGCCAGCAGCCGCAGCGGCAGGCCGATCATGCCGCTGTGGTGGCCCAGCATCCGCTCGACGGCGAGGTGGGTCTTGCCGGTGTTGGTGGGGCCGAGCACCGCCACGAGCCGGTGGGGCGCGGGGCCTGTCGGACGATCACTCATGAATCAAAGGTGGGAGAGTCGTGTGACAGGAGCAAGGGCAGGGGCGCTCAGCGGCCGTCGTGGACGATCTTTCCGCCGACGAGGGTGAGCAGCGGCCTGACCTTCAGGATCTCCGCCTCGGGGACGGTCGTCACATCCGAGGAGAAGACGGTGATGTCGGCGGCGGCGCCCGGCTTCAGCGAACCGCGCCCCTTGTCCTGCACCGCATAGGCGCCGGCGGCGGTGAACAGGCCCAGGGCTTCGTCGCGGGCCAGGGCCTCCTCGGGATGCCAGTCGGCGCCGGCCTTGCCCTGCAGATCCTTGCGGGCGACGGCGGCGTAGTACTCGATGCGCGGGTCGCCGACCTCGACCGGGGCGTCGGTGCCGCCGGCCACGATGACGCCGGCGTTGTGCAGGCTCTTCCAGGCATAGGCGCCTTTCAGTCGCGCCTCGCCGAGCCGGGCAGGGGCGAAGTAGAGGTCGCCGATGGCGTGCGAGGGCTGCATCGACGCCACGACGCCGGACTTGGCGAACAGGGCGATGTCGGCCGGGTCGACGATCTGCGCGTGCTCGATCCGCCAGACCGTCTGCGCGGCGCCGGGGCCGTTGGTCTTGAAGGCCTCGATCATCCAGTCCAGCACCATCCGGTTGCCGCGGTCGCCGATGGCATGGAAGGCGATCTGGCAGTGGGTCTCCAGCGCCTGCTTGAGGATGGCTTCGGTCGGGTCATGCTCGGCGATGGTCAGGCCGGAACTGTCGGGGCGGTCGGCGTAGGGCGCCTTCAGGGCCGCGCCGCGCGAGCCGAGGGCGCCGTCCATGTAGAGCTTCACTCCGCGCACGCGCACCAGGCCGGTCGGGTCGGCATAGGGGCCGCGCTTCAGCACCTCGGCCGAGTCCTCGGGGGTCATGAAGGCGTCGACGCGGATCGGCAGCCTGCCCGCGGCGGCCAGCTCGAACAGCGCCTTCACGTCCTCCGCGCTCGTGCTCATGTTGGCGCCGGCGGTCCAGCCGCGGGCGGCGTACAGGGCGGTCCCCCTGGCCAGGGCCTCCTTGCGGCGGGCGTAGGAAAGGGGCGGCAGCTTCGGCTCGATCAGCCCCATGGCCCCGTCGATCAGCATGCCGGTCGCCTCGCCCGAGGCGTCCCGCTCGATGCGGCCGCCGGCGGGGTCCCTGGTCGTCCTGTCGATCCCGGCCAGCCGCAGGGCCGCGCCGTTCAGGACCATGGCGTGGCCGTCGGCGCGCTCCAGCACGATCGGGCGGGTCGCGGAGACGGCGTCCAGGTCGGCGCGGCCGGGGAAGCGCTTCTCCGGCCAGTGGGTCTCGATCCAGCCGCGGCCGACCAGGGGCTCGGCGCCCGGATGGGCGGCCTCCCAGGCCTTCACGACGGAGACCAGCTCGGTGACCGATTTCACCTGGTCCAGGTTCAAGGTCATCTCGCGCAGCCCGACGCCGGTCAGGTGCACGTGTGAATCCATGAAGCCCGGGAAGGCGGCCGCGCCCTTCAGGTCCAGCTCCGGCAGGCCCTGGGCGCGCAGGCGGGCGTTGGCCAGCGAGCCTGCGAAGGCGACCTTGCCGTCCCGTACGACCAACGCCTGGACGGGCGCGCCGCCCGCATCGATGTGGATCGGTCCGCCGAGCAGCAGAAAACCGGCGTCGGACGCCCGCGCGGCGGGCGCGGCGAGGGCCAGACTCAGCAGCGCGGCGCTCACGGCCAGGATTCGGTTCAGCACGGCGGGTCCCCCGTTCGGATGCCGAGACCCTAGGGCAGAGGCCATGCCGGGGCCAGCGGTCAGGAAGACGGTTCGGCGAGCTGGTCGCGGCGGCGGCGGAGGAAGGCCGCGTCCGACGGGTTGGAGGCCAGGCTGATCGCCCGGTCATAGGCGGCGAGCGCCGCTTCGGCCCGGCCCGAGCGGGCCAGCACCTCGGCGTGGGCGGCGTGGAACGGCTGGTAGGCGGCCAGCGCCGGGGCCAGCGACTCCAGCACCCGGAGGCCGGCCTCGACGGCGCCGGCTTCCGCGAGGGCGACCGCGCGGTTCAGCTGAACCACCGGCGTCGGCTCCATTCTCAGAAGGCTGTCGTAGAGCAGGACGATCTGCGGCCAGTCGGGCGGTTCGGCCTGGGCGTGCAGGGCGGCGATGGCGGCCTTGATCTGGAACGGTCCCGCCGCGCGCCGCGCCATCGCCTCGTCGAGCAGCGCCACGCCCTCGGCGATCCGGCCTTGGTCCCAGAGCGTCCTATCCTGGAACGGGATGGAGACGCTGGTTCCGTCGGAGGCCAGCCGCGCCGCGCGCCGCGCCTCGGTGATCAGCATCAGCCCCAGCAGCCCTTCGACTTCAGCCTGGCCCGGGCGCAGCTCGTTGAGCATGCGGGCCAGATAGATGGCTTCCTCGCTCAGCTGTCGGGCCCGGCCGCCGTCGCCGTCGGAGTAGCCCTGGTTGAAGATGAGATAGACCACCTTGAGGACCGACTGCAGCCGCTCGTCCCAGTCCTCCGGCCCCGGAACGGCGTAGGGGATGCCGGCGCCGAGGATCTTGGTCCGGGCCCGCGACAGGCGCTGGCCCATGGTGGTTTCGTTGTCGAGGAAGGCGTCGGCGACCTCCGTTGTGCTCAAGCCGCCCAGGGTGCGCAGGGTTAGCGCGACGCGGGTCTTGGGCTCCAGCGCGGGGTGGCAGCAGGTGAAGATCAGGCGCAGGCGTTCGTCGGGAATGTCGTCGGTTGTGGTCTCGGCGGCCTCGGCGACCGACAGCCGGGCGATCTCGGTCGCCTTGCGTCCCTCGCGGGCCGATGTCCGCAACCGATCAATGGCCTTGCGCAGCGCGACCTTCAGCAGCCAGCCCCGCGGCGACGCCGGCAGTCCCGCGCGACCCCAATGGACCACCGCCGAGGCCAGCGCGTCCTGCAGAGCCTCCTCGGCCAGCTGAAAGTCCTTCAGCCGGGTGATCAGGGCCGAAAGCAGCCGCCCCCGATCCGTCCGCACCAGCGCCGCGATGGCGCGGGACACGGACTGGGGGTCGGGGGCGGCCAGGGTCATCAGATGTTGTAGTCCATCACCGGCCGCACCTCGATCGTCCCATAGGCCGCCGAAGGGATCATCGCCGCGAACCGCAGGGCGGCGTCGAGGTCGGGCACGTCGAAGATGTAGTAGCCGCCGAGCCGCTCCTTGGTCTCGGCGAAGGGGCCGTCCATCGTCTCCACCTTGCCGTCGCGGACGCGCAGGCTGGTGGCCGTGTCGACGTCCCGCAGGCCTTCCCCGGAGACATAGGCTCCAGCCGCCTTCAGGGTCTCGTTGAACGCGGCGTAGCCCTGCATCATCGCCTGGAATTCGGGCGTGCCGTAGGCGGGTTCGAGCGACGGGTCGTTATAGATCAGCGCCATGTACTGCATGTCGGGTCCTTCTCTGTCTCGAGGTGGGCGAGGATGTCAGGCTTGGCCGAACGCCGCGAGGGCGAGGGCTGTGATCAGGGTCAGGGTGGCCAGGATGCAGGCCGAGTTGCCGGCGATCCGGAGTGGATGGGTCGGGGCGTCGGCGCGCAGGCCGATGGGGTGCAGGACGCGCCCGACGACCGTCAGCGCCCCGGCGGCGTGGAGCCACAGGGGGCCGGCGCCCTGGCCCTCGGCCAGCGCCATCAGGATCAGGATCATCGGAACCCATTCGACGAAATTGCCGTGTCGGCGGATGCGTTCGTGCAGGTCGGGGTCGCCGGCGTCGCCGATCGAGACGTTCAGCTTCGAGCGGGTCTTGGTCACGCTGACCCACAGGACCAGGAAGATCGCCGCCAGGGGGATCGCGTAGAGTGAGGTAATCGGGAGTTCCATTCGGTTGAGCCCTCGGAGTTGGTTTCGATCGCTCCAAGAACGTCGCCCAATTCCGGATTTCGACATGGGCCCGGACTTTTCCAGAATGAAAAAGACGAAGGCGGCTTACGCGGGCCGGCCGGAGGATAAGCCGGCATGCCGACCGTCGTCCCAGCCTCGCGGGATCGTCTGTTTGGAGAGGGGGCGAAGGCGGGGGCGGCGCCGCGTTAACGCCGCGCGCGAAACCGGCGAACAGGCGCGAAACGAATCATGACCGAATCGGTGACACGGCCCAATTCGATGTTTGTTCACCACAAAATATTGTAGCTTAAACCCGATTAACCACAATCAGAAACCTTGGCCTCAGCTTGGGAACCGGGCGGCGCCGGGCTCCGGCGGGAGGGCCAGTCCGTTGGCGACATAGGCGACGGTCCGGTAGAAGCCGCACAGGAACAGCACCTCCATGGCTTGGGCCTCGTCGTAGTGAGCGCGCAGCCTCGACCACTCGCCGTCGGTCAGGGTCGCGCGGTCGTGCAGGGCGTCGACCACGGCCAGCAGCGCCTGCTCGGCGGGCGACCAGCCCGACCAGTCCGCGTCCTCCAGCACGGTGGCTTCCACCTCCGCCGCTGAAAGGCCGGCGGCGTCGGCGAAGATCGCGACATGGACGCCCCATTCATACTCGCAGCGCGCGCGGGCGCAGGTTCGGTCGATGACCAGTTCGCGGTCGCGCAGGCTCAGCGGTCCTCGCTCCAACAGGGAGGCGGCGCGGAAGCGGCGCCAATGGCGTGGACTGGCCGCGATCGCCCGAAACAGGATCAGCGGATCTGCGCCCGGCGGCATGATGGCGTCGAAGCTGGCCTGCACGTCCTCGGCGTAGGGCGGGGAGAGCGGGGCGATCCTTGGCATGGGCGGGGTCTTTCGCTATGAAAACGATAGCGAAATATCGCTACGATTTTGATAGCGGAGTCAAGCTTGCCCCGTCCGGAACCCGGAACGCCCGTGCGCGGGTCCCAAAGCGGTCGTCCGATCATGGCGCTGCTGGATTTGCTTGGCCGTCGCTGGAGCCTGCGGGTGATCTGGGAGCTGCGCGGCGGCGCAATGACGTCCCGCGCCTTGCGAGCGGCCTGCGACGACGTCTCCCCCACGGTGCTGCAAGCGCGACTCGCCGAACTGCGCGGGGCCGGGCTGGTCTCGCTGTCCCGAACGGACGGCTATTCGCTGACGCCTCTGGGCCGCGAACTGCTGGAACGCTTCCTGCCGCTGCACGATTTCGCCGAGCGCTGGGCCGTTGAAAAGACTCTCCAAACTTGACGCCCGGAGACTCTCTGCCTATACCGCCCCCTCTCTCGCGAAGGCCCGGCTTTCGCGTGCCCGAATTTCTTTATGCGAAGGTCGCTTCCATGTCGCGCCGCTGCGAACTCACCGGTGTTGGTCCGATGGTCGGTCACAACGTGAGCCACTCGAACATCAAGTCCAAGCGCCGCTTCCTGCCGGCTCTGTCGCCCGCCACGCTCCAGTCGGAAGCCCTGGGCCAGAGCTTCAAGCTGCGGATCACCAACGCCGCGCTGCGCACCCTGGACTTCAAGGGCGGCCTGGACGCCTTCATCGTGAAGGCCAAGGACGAAGACCTGTCGCCGCGCGCGCTGAAGATCAAGCGCCAGGTGAAGGCGAAGCTGGCCGAACAGGCCGCCGCCTAAGCGTCTTTCGCGGACTGCAATTGAGAAAGCCCGCCAGGCGACTGGCGGGCTTTCTTTCGTTCCGGCGCCGGGGCCGACCTTACGGCGCGACCGAACGGCCGGCCGGGTTGGCCTGGTTGTAGGCGACCAGCTTGGCGTCGCCGAGCTGGGCCACGGCGTGGTTCACGCTGCGGCGGATGCATTCCGGATAGACGTAGGCGGCCAGCGGCTCGCCGCGGACATCCTTCCAGCACACGGCGCTGGCGGCCTTCACGATGTCGGCGTGGACCTGTTCGGTCGACTTGCCGGCCAGGGAAACGCGGACTTCGGCGGCGCCGGCCACGCCCGCGGCGCCGGCGGCCAGGGCGGCGAGAACGGCCACGAGGGCCTTGGTGTTGAGCTTGGTCATATCAAGCACTCCCAGAAGGGTTGAGACATCAACCGTTCCGGCGCGCTTCCTCTGATGGCTGCGGGGTAGTTTGTAGGGTCCCGTCTCGCCCTCGGACGAAAGCGCTACCTCTGATTCATTGAGTGATCAATGATTATGTTGCGACGCAACAATGACGTCGCGGGTCGGTGATCAGCCGACCAGCAGATCGCGCCCGGCTTGCCGAACGTCGGTGCAGCCGGTCAGGGCCATGGCCATCTGCATCTCCTGCCGCAGGATCTGCAGCACATGGGCGACGCCAGCCTCGCCGCGGGCGCCCAGGGCCCAGGCCCAGGGACGGCCGACCAGGCAGGCCTTGGCCCCCAGCGCCAGCGCCTTGACCACGTCCAGGCCCGAGCGGACGCCGCCGTCCATCAGCACGGTCAGGTCGTCGCCGACGGCGTCGACGATCGGCGGCAGGGCGCGGACGCCCGACAGCACGCCGTCCAGCTGCCGTCCGCCGTGGTTGGAGACCACGATGCCCTGGGCCCCGACCCGCACCGCCTCGCGGGCGTCGTCGGAATCGAGAACGCCCTTGATCACGATCGGGCCGTCCCAGCGGGCCCGGATCCAGTCCAGATCCTTCCAGGTCAGGCGCGGATCGAAGTTCCTGGCCACCCAGGGCCAGAATTCGGCCATGCCCTTGGCCTCGGGGATGGCGGCGGCCAGGTTGCCGAAGGTGTGCGGCTTGCCGCCGATCTGGACGTCCAGCAGCCAGTCGGGATGGCTGATTCCGTCCCAGGCGCGGCGCATGGCGGCGGACAGGGACGGCTTGCCGCCGAACAGGCCGGTGCGCATGTCGCGATAGCGGGCGCCGGGCACGGGCAGGTCGACCGTGAACACCAGCACCGGGCTGCCCAGCCCCTTGGCCCGGGCCAGCAGCTCGCCCATGTAGCCGCGGTCGCGGATCATGTAGAGCTGGAACCAGGGCGGCGTCCCGACGGCGGTCGTCACCTCGCCCAGGTCGCAGACGCTGACCGTGGACAGGCAGAAGGGCACGCCCGCGGCCTTGGCCGCCCGGGCCGCCTGGACCTCGCCGCGGCGGGCGTACATCCCGGCCATCCCGACCGGAGCCAGCATCACGGGCATGCTCAGCGGCTGGCCGAACAGCTCGGTCTCCAGCGCGATTTCCGACACATCGCGCAGCACTCGCTGGCGCAGGGCCAGATCCTCGAAGTCCTCGACGTTCCGGCGCAGCGTCGCCTCGGCGTAGGAGCCGCCGTCGATGTAGTCGAAGAGCAGGCGGGGCAGTCGCCGACGGGCCAGTTCACGATAGTCGCTGACCGAGGCGGGGATCATTTCGGCGGCGTCCAGTCGAAGGCCAGCAGCAGGGTGCGCTGCTTGGGATTGAAGTTGTCGTCCGACAGCAGGTACAGGCGCCAGTCGCCGTTCGGCCGGGCCGCTACCGAGACGCCCTCGAAGTTGTCGACCGTGCTGTTGGGCCCCATGGCTAGGCGGCCCGCCACGGTCTTGGTCCCGTTCGGGTCACGCACGATGGTGACGATGATCCGCGAGCCGATGGCCGGAATGTAGCTGTGATGCAGGATCACCAGTTCGCCGTTCGGACCCGGCGCCAGGCCGGACAGGCGATAGCCCAGCGGCGGCTTGGGCAGGCCGGAGACTTCCGCGCAGGAGACATCCAGTCGGCACAGGTACAGTCCGCCCGGCTCGGTCCCGACCCAGTAGGCGGTGCGGTCCCGGGCACCGAAGGCGGCCAGGCCCTCCATGCCCTCGTTGGGCTCGAGCTTCACGTCGGGCATGGTCGCCGGCTTGGGATCGGCTTGGTCCTGGGCGTAGCGCCAGATGCGGTGGTGGCGCTCGAAGCTGATCAGCAGCGGGCCGTCATGCAGTTGGGCGGCGCCCTCGGCGTCGCCTTCGCCCTTGCCCTGGAGCGGCTCGCCCTTGGGGTTGCGCAGCGGCTCGAGCGTGGCGTCGGACACGCCGACAAGCCGGCCGTCGGCGTCCAGGACCAGCTTGCCCCGGAAGATGTCGCCATCGTCGCTGGGCGCGACCAGGCTTCCATCGCCGTAGACGATCAGGTCCGACAGGCCGTGCAGGCGGCTGGTGTCGGCGCTGGTCAGGGCCACGCCGCCGGCGTAGCGGAAGCCGTCGACCTCCAGCCGCGCCGGGTTGGACGGGTCCAGCGGGACCGGGCTCGCCTGCACCGACACTCCGGCGCTGACCGGGATCGGCCCCCGCGGCGGGATCGGCTTGAGGTGGGCGGCGGCGCAGGCGGAAAGAACGCCGATGGCTCCCGCAAGGGCGGGAACCCAAACCCACGCCGGCAATCTTCTCCGATTCAGCCTGGGTCCCCGCCTTCGCGAGGACGATCGGAGAGAGGGGAGGGTCACGCCAGGGCGCTCCGGACGTCGCGCAAGGTGGTCGACTTCATCGCCGGCGGCTGGGTCACGGGCGGCGGGGCGAGCAGGCCCCGGGTCGTCGCCACGCGGCGCGGCTCTTCCTCGAACAGGGCGGCCAGCTGCTCGACCAGCACCCCGCCCAGCTGCTCGACGTCGACGATGGTCACCGCCTTCTTGTAGTAGCGGGTCACGTCGTGGCCGATGCCGATGGCCAGCAGCTCGACCGGGCTCTTGCCCTCGATCTCGGCGATCACGCTGCGCAGGTGGCGTTCCAGGTAGTGGCCGCTGTTGACCGACAGCGTGGAGTCGTCGACCGGCGCGCCGTCGCTGATCACCATCAGGATCCGGCGTTGCTCGGGCCGGGCGATGATCCGCTGGTGCGCCCACATCAGCGCCTCGCCGTCGATGTTCTCCTTCAGCAGGCCCTCGCGCATCATCAGCCCGAGGTTCTTGCGCGCGCGCCGCCAGGGCGCGTCGGCCGCCTTGTAGATGATGTGGCGCAGGTCGTTCAGGCGGCCCGGCGCCGGCGGCTTGCCGGCCTTGATCCAGTCGTCGCGGCTGATGCCGCCCTTCCAGGCGCGGGTGGTGAAGCCAAGGATCTCGGTCTTGACCCCGCAGCGTTCCAGCGTGCGGGCCAGGATGTCGGCGCAGACGGCGGCGACCATGATCGGCCGGCCGCGCATCGAGCCCGAATTGTCCAGCAGCAGGGTGACCACCGTGTCGCGGAACTCGGTGTCCTCCTCCTGCTTGAAGCTGAGCGGAGCGGTCGGATCGATGATCACCCGCGGCAGGCGGGCGACGTCGAGCATCCCTTCCTCGAGGTCGAACGTCCAGGAGCGGTTCTGCTGCGCCAGCAGCCGCCGCTGCAGCTTGTTGGCCAGGCGCGAGACGACGCTGGAGAGGGCCGACAACTGCTGGTCCAGATAGGCGCGCAGCCGGGCCAGCTCCTCGGCGTCGCACAGGTCCTCGGCGCCGACGATCTCGTCATGGGCGGTGGTGAAGACCTTGTAGGCCGGCTCGGGCTTGCCGCTGTCCTTGATCTCCGGCCGGGCCGGCTTGGCGCCGTCGCCCATTTCCGGAGCCTCGTCGGACATCTCGGCCTGGTCGTCCTCCTCGGCCTCGACCAGCTGTTCCTCGCCTTCCTGGCCGTCCTGGTCAGTGGCGTCGGTGTCCTCCATCGAGGCGCCTTCGGGGGTCTCGCCGTCGCCCTCGCCGTCGTCGCTTTCGTCGGTCTGCTGCTGTTGCTCGGTCTCGTCGCCCTCGTCCTCGCTGTCCTCCTGGGCGTCGATCTCGGCGTCGCCCAGGTCGAGGTCGCGCAGGATGGTGCGGACGGTCTTGGCGAAGGCGGCCTGGTTGGTCAGGTCGGCCGCCAGCCGGTCGAGATCGGCGCCGGCCTTGGCTTCGATCTCGTCGCGGAACAGGTCGACGACGCCCCTGGCCCCGTCGGGGGGACGCTCGCCGGTCAGGCGCTCGCGCACCATCAGCGAGATCACGTCGGCCATCGGCACGGCGGCGCGGTCGGTGATCCGGGCCAGGCCCTTGCGCTCGACGGCGTGCTCCAGCACGGCGTTCAGGTTGCCGCGCACCCCGCCCAGGGCGTTGGCGCCGATGGCCTCGATCCGGGCCTGCTCGACGGCCTCGAAGATCGCCTGGCCCTGCGGCGAACCCGGACGGCCCTTGGCGTAGGCCATGGGGTCGTGATGCGCCAGACGCAGCGCCATCTGGTCGGCCATGCCGCGGATGCGGGCCGCTTCCTTGCTGTTCAGGTCGCGGGGCGGGTGGGGAAGCACGGCGCGGTTGCCCGACAGCGACGGTCCGTCGCCGGAGAACACCACCTCCAGGTCCGGCGTCTCCGCCAGGGAGCGAGCGGCGTGCGCCAGGGCGCGCTTGAAGGGTTCGACGGGACTCTCGGGCTTGCTCATCGCGTCGATGTTCTAGCGCGCCGGGGTCGGGCGATGGAAGCGGTTCTAGGGGCGGTGACGCCAGGGAATACGGACCGGCGTGACGGTTTCCTCGTCCGCTGTTCCGGATGCGGTGCTAGCGTCCGTCCGGGCAAGGACGTTGGGGGCGTGGAATGACGGACAGGCTGGAGCCGATCGGCGACGACATCTGGCTCGCCGAGGGACCGTCCGTACGCTACTTCGGCCTGACGCTGACCACCCGCTCGACCGTAGTCCGGCTGGCCGGCGGCGGATTGTGGGTGCATTCGCCGATCGCCCTGGACGACGCCCTGGCGCGGGAGATCGAGGCTCTGGGCGAGGTGCGCGAACTGATCGCGCCCAACGCGCAGCATCACCTGCATCTGGGCGCCTGGATGGCGCGGTATCCGGCGGCCCGGGCTCACGCGGCGCCAGGGCTGAGGCCCAAGCGGCCGGACCTCGCCTTCGCCTCCGATCTGGGAACGGTCGCCGACGCGGCCTGGGCGGGGGAGATCGCCCAGACGGTGTTTCCGGCCAAACCCGACGAGGTGCTGTTCTTCCACGCCCGGTCTTCGACCGCGATCCTGACCGACCTGATCATCAACATCCGGCTCGAGCTGCAATCGCCGCTGGCGTCGGTCATCGCGCGCCTGGACGGCATCGCCTGGCCGCGCGGCGGGGTCTCTCGGCTGTACCGGATGAGCGTGCGTGACGAGGGGCGCGCCCGCGCCGCCGCGGCGCAGTTGCTGGGCTGGCGGCCGGCGCAAGCGGTCATCGCCCACGGCGAGTGGTTCCGTCGTGACGCGACAGAAGAACTAGCGAGGCGGCTCGGGCGGCTGGCGGCGCCGTGAGCGGCGGGCGCCCCCTGTTAACCCCGTGCGGGTATCAGCGCGGGTGAGAAGGGGAGACTATCCATGAACATCAAACTCGCGCTCATCGCCGCCGTAGCGGCGTTCGGGTTCGGCGGCGCCGCGACGGCGCGCGAAGCCGACGGCGTGAAGCTCAGCGGCGACATCGGCGTCGTGTCGGACTACCGCTACCGCGGCCTGTCGCTGTCGGGCGAGGACCCCGCGCTGCAGGGCAGCCTGAAGCTGGAACTGCCGCAGGGCTTCTACGCCGGCGTCTGGGGCTCGAACATCGAGGACACCGGCGGCGCGGACGTGGAGATCGACCTGTCGGCCGGCCTCGCCGCCTCGGCGGGCGGCTTCGACTTCGACGTGGGCGTGATCTACTACGCCTACCCGGGCGGCGAGGATCTGAACTACTGGGAGATTCCGCTGTCGGCGTCCAGGACCTGGGACGCCTTCACCGGCACGGTCGGCCTCGCCTATGCGCCGGAGCAGGACAACCTGGGCAACCAGGACAACACCTATTTCAGCGTTTCGGCCGAGTACGCGCCGGAGTCCTGGCCGGTCAGCCTCGACGGCTGGATCGGCCATGAGGACGGGGCCTTCGCCGACGGCAAGACCGACTGGGCGCTGGGCGTGACCAAGGCCTTCGGCCCGGTCGCCCTGTCGCTGCACTATGTCGACTCCGACGTCGAGTCCGGCGCGGCGGTCGTGGGCTTGAAGGCCGGGTTCTAGCGGATGGCGGCTGCGGGCGGCGGGGCCGCCCGCGGTTGGTCCTAGGCCATCGACGGCTTGGCGGCCGCCTGCGCGCCGAGCAGCTTCACCACGCGCATCAGGAAGGCCTTCCGCCTGGCCAGGGCGCCGGCGACGTCGTCGACGGCGCGGATCGCGCGGGCGTCCTGCCGCTCCGCTTCATGAGTCAGCCGCTCGACCACGGCCGGCAGGTGTCCCGTGCCCTTGCGGGCGTCCATCAGGGCCGCGTGCGACTTGGCTTCGTCGACGCGCTTGAGCACTTGCGCCTCGACGTCCATGCCGGTCTCGGCGCGGGCGGCCAGGGCGGTAAAGTCGTGCGCATACAGGCGCACGAAGCCTTCTTCGATCATCGGGTCTCCAATCTGTCGCCGGCCGGAAGCGGGTCGGAGGGCGGCCGACGGCGGGCCGCGCATCTGTGCGCGGAGACGTACCTTCTAGCACGCCTGCGCCGAAAACGGGACCTTGGGATGCACAAAGGCGTGAGCTGCGCGGGTTTTCGTCGGAAATCACCCCTTTTTCGATGAATCGAAGAACACATGCGCTCCTTTCGATGACCGTCGATCTGCTTGCGGAGACTGGTCCCGACTTCCTGAGACGTCTCCGTTGATCTAGGCTGGCGAAGCCTTGGAGGAGACGTCGATGATGCGTTGTCTTGCACTCGCGACCCTGGCGCTTGCGCTCGCCGGCTGTTCCGATCCCGCCGCCAAGTCGCCGCATGGCGCCGAGACCGCGCCCGTCGCCGCGCCTCAGCCGCCCGCGACATCGGCGCCCGTCGCGGCCCAGCCGGCGGACGACGCCGCCGCCCGAGGCCAGGCCGCGGCCGCGCCGAAGACCTGCCGCGAAGCGATCGGCGAGGATCAGGCCAAGGTCCTGGTCGAGCATTGCATCCAGGTCTCGCCGGCCACACATCCGCCCTGCAACGCGGAGAACAGCTGTGACCTGATCCAGTCCGAGATCGACCGCGGCTGCGACCTGCTCGGCAAGGACGCCCCGGCCTACTGCAAGAAGCCCTGACCTCCAGACAGAGTGCGCGTCCGTCCATGAGTCTCAAGCATCGCATCGCCGTCGCCGACGACCTGCCGGCGCTGTCCGCCGTGATGGACGCCGCCATCGCGGAACTTCAAAAGGGTTTCCTCGACGCGGCCCAGATCGCGGCCAGCCGGGCGCTGATGGGTCTGGACAGCCAGCTGGTCGAGGACGGCACCTATTTCGTGGTCGAGGACGTCGAGACCGGCGCGATCGCCGGCTGCGGCGGCTGGAGCCGACGCAACACGCTCTACGGCGGCGACCACAGCGCCGGCCGCAACGCCGCCCTGCTGGACTCCGCCACCGAGCCGGCTCGCGTGCGGGCGATGTACACCAGCCCGGCCTTCGCCCGGCGCGGGGTCGGCAAGCTGATCCTGGCCCTGTGCGAGGCGGCCGCCCGGGCCGAGGGCTTCAAGCGGCTGGAACTGGCCGGCACCCTGTCCGGCCAGCCGCTGTACGAGGCCTGCGGCTACAGCGTCATCGAACGGTTCGAAGACGACCGCGGCGGCGTCCCTGTACCGCTGGCCCGGATGGGGAAGGGGCTCTGACAAGCCAACCCCCAAGCGCGTGGTTCGAGACGCGGACCTGAGGGTCCGCTCCTCACCATGACGAAGGTGAGTGGCGCGCTCTGAGTTCGTCACCCTGAGGAGCGAGCCTCACGCGAGCGTCTCGAAGGAGGCGCCATCGCTGGGCGGCGGGTCTGAAACGCAGAAGGGCGACCGGCCGCTCGGCCGATCGCCCTGCGTGTAGCGGGGGAGGAAGCCCCCCTAGTGGACCTTGGCCTTGCCGATCTGCAGGCCGGAGTCGTCGCCGGCGCTGACCTCGATCACGCTGCCGTCGGCGAACTCGCCGGCCAGCAGCTTGCGCGCGATCGGGTCGATCAGCTCCTTCTGGATCACCCGCTTCAGCGGGCGGGCGCCGTAGACCGGATCGTAGCCCTTCTCGGCCAGCCAGTGCATGGCGGCCGGGTCCAGCGCGATCGCCATGCGGCGGTCGGCCAGCAGCTTCTCGACCCGCTGCAGCTGGATGCGGACGATGTTGTCCATCTCCGATCGGCCGAGGCGCTTGAACAGGATGATCTCGTCGATCCGGTTCAGGAACTCGGGCCGGAAGCTGCGGCGCACAACATCCATGACCTGCGAGCGGACGGCTTCGACGTCCTCGCCGTCCTCCAGGCTCGCCAGATACTCCGCGCCCATGTTGCTGGTCATGATGATCAGCGTGTTGCGGAAGTCGACCGTGCGGCCCTGGCCGTCGGTCAGGCGGCCGTCGTCCAGAACCTGGAGCAGCACGTTGAACACGTCCGGGTGGGCCTTCTCGACCTCGTCGAACAGGATCACCTGGTAGGGCCGGCGGCGCACGCTCTCGGTCAGGGAGCCGCCCTCGTCATAGCCGACGTAGCCCGGAGGGGCCCCGATCAGGCGGCTGACGCTGTGCTTCTCCATGTACTCCGACATGTCCATCCGGGTGATGGCGCTCTCGTCGTCGAACAGGAACTCGGCCAGGGCCTTGGTCAGCTCGGTCTTGCCTACGCCCGTCGGGCCCAGGAACAGGAACGAGCCGATCGGCCGATTGGGGTCCTTCAGGCCGGCGCGGGCGCGGCGGACGGCGTCGGAAACGGCGGTCAGCGCCTCCTCCTGGCCGACCACGCGATCCCGCAGGCTGTCCTCCATCTTCAGCAGCTTCTCGCGCTCGCCCTCGAGCATCTTCTCGACGGGCACGCCGGTCCAGCGGCTGACCACGGCGGCGATCTGCTCGGCGTCGACCACCTCGGGGGTCAGCGGGGCCTCGCCGCCCTGGCCGCCGGCGGCCTTAGATTCTTCCTCGGCCAGGCGCTTCTCGAGGGCCGGGATCTCGCCGTAGGCGATTTCCGAGGCGCGCTGCAGGTCGCCGCGGCGCTGGGCCGCGACCAGATCCGCGCGCAGCCGGTCCAGGGCCTCGCGGGCCTGGGCGGCGCTGCCGACCTTGTCCTTCTCGGCCTTCCAGCGGGCGGTCATCTCGTCCGACCGGAATTGTAGGTCGTCGATCTCGGTCTCGAGATCCTCGAGCCGCTGCTGGCTGGCCGCGTCGGTCTCCTTCTTGAGAGCCTCGCGCTCGATCTTCAGCTGCACCAGGCGGCGGTCGATCTCGTCCAGCTCCTCGGGCTTGGAGTCCACGGCCATGCGCACGCGGCTGGCGGCTTCGTCGACCAGGTCGATCGCCTTGTCCGGCAGGAAGCGGTCGGTGATGTAGCGGTTGGACAGGGTCGCGGCGGCGACGATGGCGCTGTCGCTGATCCGCACGCCGTGGTGAACCTCGTACTTCTCCTTCAGCCCGCGCAGGATCGAGACGGTGTCCTCGACCGAAGGCTCCTCGACGAACACCGGCTGGAAGCGGCGGGCCAGGGCGGCGTCCTTCTCGACGTGCTTGCGGTACTCGTCCAGCGTGGTCGCGCCGACGCAGTGCAGTTCGCCGCGCGCCAGGGCGGGCTTCAGCAGGTTGCTGGCGTCCATGGCCCCGTCGGTCTTCCCGGCGCCGACCAGGGTGTGCATCTCGTCGATGAACAGGATGATGCCGCCCTCGGCCGCGGTGACCTCGTTCAGGACGGCCTTCAGCCGCTCCTCGAATTCGCCGCGGTACTTCGCGCCGGCGATCAGGCTGCCCATGTCGAGAGCCAGCAGCTTCTTGTCCTTCAGGCTCTCGGGCACGTCGCCGTTGACGATGCGCAGCGCCAGGCCCTCGACGATGGCGGTCTTGCCGACGCCGGGCTCGCCGATGAGGACGGGGTTGTTCTTGGTGCGTCGGCTCAGGACCTGGATGGTGCGGCGGATCTCTTCGTCGCGGCCGATCACCGGGTCGAGGCGGCCGTCCCGTGCTTTCTGGGTCAGGTCGGTGGCGTAGCGCTTGAGGGCGTCGTAGCCCTCTTCCGCCGAGGCGCTGTCGGCCGTGCGGCCCTTGCGGATCTCCGCGGCGGCGGCCTCCAGCGCCTTCTCGGAAGCGCCGGCGTCCTTCAGCGCCTTGGCCGCGTCGCCGCCTTCCTTGGCGATGGCGATCAGCAGGCGTTCGGTGGTGACGAAGGCGTCGCCGGCCTTCTTGGCGTCGTCTTCGGCGGTCTGGAACACCCGGGCGGTGTCGGGCTTCAGATACAGCTGGCCGCTGCCGCCCTCGACGCGGGGCAGGCGCTGCAGCAGCGTTTCCACGGCTTCGTCGACGGCGTCCGGGCGGCCGCCGGCGCTCTGCACCAGGGCGCGGGTCAGGCCGTCGCGCTCCTCGAGCAGGATCTTCAGAAGATGTTCGGGCGCCAGCTGCTGATGGCGGCGGGCCAGCGCCAGCGACTGGGCGCTCTGGATGGCCTGCTTGGCGCGGTCGGAATACAGGTCGATGTTCAAGGTCGGATATCCCCTGGATAGGCGGAATTAGACCGATCGCCTCCGCTGAGCGCAATCGGTCGCCGACCCGAGATAGGTGTGGCCCAGGTGTCACACAAGGCGGTGGCGGAGCGAAGTTTCGCGAACCGCCCGCGCCCAGGCTCCAGGCCCTCCGCCTACTGCCGGAACTCCAGAATCTCCAGTTTCGCCTCTTGCTTCGGCCAGGGCAGGACCAGGCGCCAGCGGTTGGCGCCGATGCGTTCGACGACGCCGATCTGATTGCGTTCGGGGTTCTGGCCGTAGTTCGGGAACTCCTTCTCTTCGCCCCAGGCCTGGGCGCCGACGTAGACCAGCCGCTTGGGGTCGCCCTCGTTGGGATAGATCAGGCCGCGGGTGCGCTGGCTGCCGGTGGTCTTGGTCAGGATCAGGTCGCCGCCCGGGGTCAGCTCTATGGTGCAGGTGAAGAAGGGATAGGCGACGTAGGCCAGGCCGGCGCCGTCCATCGAGCCGATCTTGATCGTACGGCAACGATACTTGCCGGGAGCGGGAACCTGCTTGTCGAGCGCGGCGTCGGGCACGGCGACCATGCCCAGGCTGTCGATCTGGGCGCCGAACTCGTGGTTGGCCTCGCGCAAGGCCTGCTTCCAGGCGTCCTGCAGCAGAGCGAGGCGGTCGTGGTCCTGCTTGTCGGCGACCTGTTTCCACTGGTCCGTCCCGCCCTGCAGGCCGGCGTCGACCGGCGCGGCGGGGGTCTCGGCGGGCTGGGCCGGCGCGGCGGCTTCGGGCGCGGCGGAGGCGGCCGGTTTTTCGGGCGGCGAGGCCGGCTCCGAACAGGCGGCGAGGGCCAGGACGGCGGCGGAGGCGGCGAGGGCGCGTGTGATCATGGCCGCGAGAGTGGCCGAGGGGCGTGACGGCCGCAAGGTCGTCACGAGCCACGCACGCCGGGGGACATGCTCCCGCAGGGTGCATGTCCCCGTCCGCGGCATGAGGGGACACGCACCGGCTGCGCCGGAGCATGTCCCCGGACGACCTACTGCCGCGCCATCTCGGCCTCGCCGACGGCGTCGCCGTCGAGCGCCTGATCGTCGTCCATGGTCACCGTGACCTTCTTCAGAAGACCGGTGAACTGGAACGGCGCGGCGTAGTCGCCGACCGGGCTGCCGCGGTCGAGGCCGATATCCAGGCCCGACCAGCTGATCAGGGTGAAGAAGCCCAACGGCGTGGAGACTTCGCCCGCCGCCTTGCCGTCGATGGTCAGCACGATCCGGCGGCCGCCATCGCCGGGGCGCACGGCCACCCCCAGCCGCCGGTGACCAGGTTCGACCGCGTGGTCGGAGACCGCCACCGCATGGGTTCCGCCGACGTTCAGGTCATGGACCAGCCGGCCGTCCTCGCGCAGGTACAGGCTGTAACCGCTGGTCATGTCGCCATGAGCGATGAGCACGCCCTGGTCGCCGGCGGCCACGCGGACATGGGCCTCGATGAAGTAGCTTCGGCTGCGGACGTCCGGCGCCACGTCGGTAGGCAGGTGGCCCATGCCCTTGTGGAACACGAACCGCTTGCGCGCGCCGTGGAAGCGGGCGGCGCTCTCGGCGAAGCGCGGGCCGAAGCGGTCGTCCAGCGGCAGCACCTTGTTGGCCTCCGCCTGGGCCCACCATTCGGCGATCAGGGCTTCGAGCTTCTCCGGGTGGGCGGCCGACAGGTCGTCGCTTTCCGAGACGTCGGCGTCCAGGTGGTAGAGCTCCCAGAGGTCCGCATCGAACGGACGGCCCGGCGGGTGGTAGGCGACCGCCTTCCAGCCGTCCTTCCACAGGCCGCGGTGGCCGAACATCTCGAAATACTGCGGACTGGCCTTCGCCGGGGCGGCGGCGTCGTCGAGCGTGGCCGCGAAGCTGACCCCCTCCAGCGGCATCTGAGCCACGCCCGCGATGCTGGTGGGGGGCGTCAGGCCGAGCAGGTCGAGGATGGTCGGCGTCAGGTCGCAGGCGTGGGCGAACTGCGGCCGGGTCTCGCCCTGCTTCCGGATCCGCGCAGGCCAGCTGACCACCAGCGGATCCCGCACGCCGCCGCCGTGGGTGTTCTGCTTGTAGCGGCGCAGCGGCGTGTTGCTGGCCATCGCCCAGCCGAGCGGGAAGTTGCTGTGGCTCGCGGGGCCGCCGATCTCGTCGATGCGGGCGAGCTTCTCCTCCATGGGCTCGAACTTCATGTTGTAGGGACCCATGGCGTTGACCATGCCCAGCGGCCCGCCCTCCTGGCTGGCGCCATTGTCGGACAGCACCAGGATCAGGGTGTCCTCGCGCAGGCCGGCGTCCTCCAGGAAGGCGACCAGACGGCCCAGGTGCTGGTCGGCGTGGTCGAGCATGGCGGCGAAGGCGGCCTGCAGCCGGGTGAACAGGCGCTGCTCGTCCGGCGTATGGTCGGCCCAGGCGCGGACATGGTCGTTGCGCGGCGGCATCTTCGTGTCCGCCGGCACGACGCCCATGGCCTTCTGCCGCGCCAACCGGCGCTCGCGCTCGACGTCCCAGCCGTCGGCGAAGACGGCGTCGTATTTGGCGATGATCTCGGCCGGCGCCTGGTGAGGGGCGTGGCAGGCGCCGAGCGCCACCCAGGTCAGCCAGGGCGTTTCGGGGGCGTCGGCCGTATGGTCTGCGATGTAGCGGATGGCCTGGTCGATCAGATCCTCGGTCAGATGGTAGCCGGTCTCGAAGCTTCCCGGCGGCGGGATCGGCGTGTTGTCGCGCACCAGCTCCGGAGCGTACTGGTCGGTCTCGGCGTCCATGAAGCCGTAGAAGCGGTCGAAGCCCCGGCCCAGCGGCCAGCCGTCGAACGGTCCGGTCGGGCCGCTCTCGGTCAGCGGGGTCACGTGCCACTTGCCGATCATGTAGTTCCGATAGCCGTGCGGCTTGAGCATCTCGGGCAGGATGCCGGCCTCCCGGGCGATCTTGCCGCGATAACCGGGATAGCCGCTGTCGAAGTTGGCCAGGCAGCCGACCCCGACGCTGTGGTGGTTGCGGCCCGTCAGCAGCGCCGCCCGGGTGGTCGAGCACATCGCCGTCGTGTGGAAGCCGGTGTAGCGCAGGCCCTGGGCGGCGAGGGCGTCGATGGTCGGGGTCTCGATCGGCGAGCCGTAGCAGCCGAAGTCGGAGAAGCCGACGTCATCGAACAGCACCACCAGGATGTTGGGCGCGCCTTTCGGCGGCTTGGGCGGTTCCGGCCACCAGGGCGTGGAGTCCGCGACCGTCTTTCCGATCTTCGCCGCCATCTGCTTGCTCCCTTTTCGGGAAGGATAGGCAGGATGGAGATCGGTTACTAGTGGGTAACAAGATATCCGGCGAAGGACCGATGGAACAATCGGCCCAACGCGCCTAAGTCCTCCTCATGGCCGTGGACCACCCCCTCGATCGCCCCGTCTGGTCGGCCCTGACCGGCCGCCAGTCCGACGTCGCCCTGGTCCAGGGGCGGGCGGTGCGGTTCGCGCCAGCCTACGGCCTGTTCGCGGCGATCCCGGACATGACGGCCGAGAGCCTGTCGGATCTGTCGGATCTGGTCCGTGCGCACGGCGAGGTCGGGTTGGTCGAGGTGGAGGCGCCGCCGGCCCTTCCAGGCGTCGAGGTGGTCTCCAGGGCGGTCTGCGCGCAGATGGTCGCCGAGGGCCTGTCCGAAGGACCGCCTCCGGCCTTCCAGGCTATCGAACTGACCGACGCCGACGCGCAGCAGATGCTGGCCCTGGCGACCCTGACCAGGCCGGGGCCGTTCTTCGATCGCACGCACCAGCTGGGGGCGTTCGTCGGGGTGAAGGACAGAGATCGTCTGATCGCCATGGCCGGCGAGCGGATGCGGCCGGACGGCTTCACCGAGGTGAGCGGGGTCTGCACGCATCCCGACTCTCGTGGGCGCGGCTACGCGGCCGGATTGATGCGTCTGGTCGCCGGCCGCATCCTCGATCGCGGCGAGACGCCGTTCCTGCACGCCTACGCCGATCACGCCGGAACCATAGCCCTCTATGAGACCCTGGGCTTCCGAGTACGCCGGGCGCTGGACTTCACGGTGCTCGCCCCGGCCTGATTGCCGAACTCAACCTCTAGTGGTTGCTCCCGGCTTGTTGCATCCTCTCCGCGGGGGCAGGCATGCAGCGGTTCTGGTGGGTCAATCACAGTCCGACGGCGGACCGCGAGGTCGCGGGCGGCTATCTGTGGTCGCCTCGCGCGGAGCGTGGCGGCGGGCGCAGCCCCTTCTACGACAACATGCGGCGGGCGGGGCCGGGCGACCTCATCCTGTCCTATGTGCGCAAACGGGTCCGTCACCTGGGCCGGGTGGCCGATTTCGCTTTCGCCGCGCCGTCGCCGGATCCGAAGGAACCAAGGCCCGGCTGGCAGCTGCCGGTGACCTGGGCCGCGCTCGAACCGCCGATCTCGCCGCAAACGATCATCGCCGAACTGGGCCCGCTGTTGCCGAAGCGCTATGCGCCGATCAACCCCATGACAGGGTTGGGCCGGCAGAAGGCCTATCTGTGTGAGTTGAGCGCGGCGGCGGCGGCCGTGGTGCTGGACCGCGCCCGTTGGGAGGCGGCCCGGCTGGACGGTCCGGGCGAGGCCTTTCCGCGCGCGGCCGCCTGGGTGGACGACCGGCTCGAGGCTGCGGTGGCGGCCGATCCCGGCCTCGACGCCACGCAGAAGCAGGCGCTGGTCACCGCGCGGCGCGGGCAGGGGATCTTCCGCGAGAACGTCCGCGCGCTGGAGCCGGCTTGCCGCGTCACCGGCGTAGCCAATCCCTGGCTGCTGATCGCCAGCCACATCAAGCCGTGGAGGGACTGCGACAGCGCGGCGGAGCGGCTGGACGGGGCCAACGGCCTGATGCTGACGCCCGATGTCGACCTGCTGTTCGACCGCGGCTTTCTCAGCTTCGCCGACGATGGGACGGCGCTGGTCTCGCCCCGGCTGGACGCGGTCGATCTGGGGCGGATGGGGTTGGGTGATCTGACCAGCCGGGCCCGCCGTCCGTTCCGGTCGCGCCAGGCGGCTTACCTGGCTTGGCACCGGCGCTGGGTGTTCCTGACCTGAGCCGCAAAAGAAAACGGGCCGGCGTTTCCACCGGCCCGTTCCTGTGTCTCTGTCGGCGTGAGCCTTAGAGCGCCTGCAGCTGGCCAGCGGCCATCTTGCCGCTGCGGCGGTCCTGCTCGAGCTCGTAACCGATCTTTTGGCCTTCGTTCAGGCTGCGGAGACCGGCGCGCTCAACGGCCGAGATGTGCACGAAGACGTCGTTGCCGCCGTCGTCGGGTTGGATGAAGCCGAAGCCCTTGGTGGTGTTGAACCACTTCACGGTACCGGTAGCCATAGTCGAGAAGCCTCTAGGGTAGGGAGATGGACCGCCCCCAAACAGGGGAACGGGCGACGGAACATGCAGGCAGATCAGGGCGAGTCCGGGGCTCGATCCAAAAGGGAAGCGAACAAAGGAGAGCGCGTCCGAACCGTTGCAGATTACGACGGGCGCGACTGTTGCACATTCCCGGACGACGGGAAAGCGGAGTTCTTCGGCGACGGGGCGGCCGGCGAAGCCGCCCCGTCCCGTCGTCAGGCCGCGGCGGGCCTGGGCGCGCCCAGGACCCGCTGACCGAGGGCGACGATGGCCAGGGCCGTCGTCGCGGCCGCGGCGGAGACCCAGAAGCCGCTGCGCGGACCGTAGGTGTCGACCACCCAGCCCGTGACGAAGGCGCCCAGGGCCATGCCGATGCCGATCCCGGTCATGACCCAGGTCACGCCCTCGGTCAGGACTTCCGGCGGCACCCGGCGTTCGATCAGGCCGAAGGCCGTGATGAAGGTCGGCGAGATCGCCACGCCGCTGAGGAAGATCGCCCCGACCAGGGCCGGCACGCTGCCGACCAGCAGAAGCGGCAGGGTCGTCAGCAGCAGGACGCCCAGCGCGGTCAGCAGCTGGCGGTGAAGCGGCGCGCGCAGGTTCAGGGCCCCGACGATCAGGCCGACCACGAAGGAGCCGATCGCGTAGACCCCGATGACCAGGGTGGCGGCGTCGGGTTGGCCGAGTTCGCGCGTGAGGGCGACGGTGGTGACCTCGGCGGTGGCGAAGATCGCGCCGACGAAGATCAGGGCGGCGGTGATCATCTGGACCGGTCGTAGCCGGATGGCCGAGGCGCGGGCCACGGCGCCGGCCTCCCGGACCTTCGGCTCGGTCGCGCGCTGGGCCACGAAGGCGGTCATGCCGAGCGCCAGGAACAGGGTGGAGGCGACCAGTCCTGCCTCTGGGAACAGTGCGACGCTCAGGCCCACCGAGAGCGAGGCGCCGGCGATGTAGACCAGCTCGTCGGCGGCGGACTCGAAGGCGAAGGCGGTGTTCAGCTCAGGCCGGTCGCGGAAGATCTCGGTCCAGCGCGCCCGCACCATCGCGGGGATGCTGGGCATGGCCGCGGCGAGCAGGGCCGAGGCGAAAAGGGTCCAGGCGGGCCAATGCAGGCGGGCGGCGAGGATCAGAGCCGCGAAGGCCAGGACGGCCACGGCGGCGGTCGGCGCCAGTAGCCGGCTCTGTCCGAACCGGTCGACCAAGCGCGAAATCTGCGGGGCCGCGAAGGCGTTGGCGAGGGTGAAGGTCGCGGCGACCGCTCCGGCCAGCCAGTACTGGCCGTGGGTCTGAGACAGCATGGTGACGATGCCGATGGGCGCCATGGCGATCGGCAGCCGCGCCACGAAGCCGGCGGCGGCGAACCCTCGTGTTCCCGGCGCTCGGAAGATCTCGCGATAAGGATTGCCCATGGTCCCAGGCCTCACTGCTGGCGTCGCACGTCCCGACGACATACATACGCTTCGTATGTGAGCGAGGTGGTGACATACGTCTCGTATGTCAATGCTCCGCCAGCTCGAATTCTGGAGTATCGAGATGTCGCGACGGTCACGCCCCGAGATGATCGCCGAAACCCGCGGCAAGCTGATCGCGGCGGCGCGGAGAGCTTTCGGCGAGCAGGGCTACGCCGAGGCGTCCATGGACGAGTTCACCGCGGCGGCGGGTCTGACCCGAGGAGCGCTGTACCATCACTTCGGGGACAAGAAGGGCCTGCTGGAGGCCGTGGTCGCCCAGATCGACGCCGAGATGGCCGTGCGGCTGGATGCGATCTCGGCCTCGGCGCCGACGCGGTGGGACGGCTTCGTCCAGGAGAACATCGCCTATGTGGAGATGGCGCTGGAGCCTGAGATCCAACGGATCATGCTGCGCGATGGACCCGCGGTGCTGGGCGATCCTTCCCGGTGGCCCAGCGCCACGGCCTGCGTCGCCTCGATCCGGGGCAACCTGGAGCGGCTCCAGGCCGACGGCGTGGTCCGCAACGACGTGGACGCCGACGCGGCGGCGCGGCTGATCTCAGGCGCCTCGACCGACGCGGCGCTGTGGATCGCCGACGCGGAGGACCCCGCCGCGGCCTCCTGCAAGGCGGTCCCCGCGTTCAAGGCGCTGATGGAGGGGTTGCTGGCGCGCGGCGGGACGGGCTGAGGCGTATTCGGAGGGTCTCAGGCCCGCAGGCTTGACACTCCTTCACACAAATGAATTTGACACTCAGTCGCAACTAAGGTCATGACGCCCCCGCATCTGGGACCGATGCGCGAGGGGATCGATGATGGCGTTGCGGAGGGTGTTGTCGCTGGGGGCCTGCTTGGCCGCCCTGGGTTGGTCGGCGACCGCCAGGGCCGAAGAAGCCGCGGCTGACGAAGCTCCGAACACCGTCTCCGGCGTTGTGATCACCGCGCGCTCGGCCGACGGCTCGCAGCGCAGCGTGGCTGACAACGGCGCCCTGGGCGCCCGCTCGCTGCTGGATACGCCCTATTCGGTGACGGTGGTGACGGCCGACGACATCGAGAAGCGGCAGGCGACCTCGATCGGCCAGGTGTTCATCAACGACCCGGCGGTGTTCTCGTCGGCGCCCTCGGCGACGGTGAACTGGTGGGGCACACAGATCCGCGGCCTGGGCGTGCGCAACTACTACGTCGATAACGTGCCGCTGCTGCTCTACTGGGGCGGCGACTTCCCGCTGGAGGGCGTGGAGAGCGTCCAGGCGCTGAAGGGGCTCACCGGCTTCATGTACGGCTTCGGCGCGCCCGGCGGCGTGATCGCCTACCGGACCAAGCGGCCGACGGCCGAACCGTTGCTGTCGACCGAGGTCGGCTACCGCACCGACACCGTCCTGCGCGGCCATGTCGACGCCAGCGACCGGGTCGGCCCGGAAGGGCGGCTGGGCTATCGCGTGAACCTCGCCGCCGAGAAGGGCGACGCCTACAATGGCGCGGGCGTGAACCGGCTCGTCGGCTCGCTGGCCGTCGACTACGAGATCAGCCCGACCCTGCGGTGGCGGGCCAGCCTGACCTCGGAGACCAGCAACCTCAAGAACGAGCCCTTCGTATTCTACTGGTCGTCCTATCGCGACGCGAAGCTGCCCCGCGTCACCTACGACTACGACAACCTCATCGTCGACGGCTCCTACTACAAGGCCGACACCCTGGCCCTGGCGACCGGCCTGACCTGGGCCTTCGCCGAGGGCTGGAGCGCCGACCTCACCTACGGCTACACGCGCAAGAAGCACCGCTCGAACAAGATGTTCGCCGACCTGCTCAACGCGGCCGGCGACTACCAGGGCCACGTCTACAATTTCGCCGAGACGGACGAGAACAACTTCACCCAGCTGATGGTCACCGGCGCCTTCGCGACCGGTCCGATCCGGCACGAGATCGTCGTCGGCGCCGCCTACCAGAACGCCGCCGCCGACTTCGGGGCCAACAGCTACTGGGGCGACGACTTCACCGGCAACATCCACCGGCCGCAGCCGTTCCGGAACACCCGGCCGATCGACTACAGCACCGACGGCTGGCCCTCGGACGAACGGCAGGGCGCGGTGTTCGTCAGCGACACCCTGCACCTGGGCGAGCGATGGCAGGCGATCCTGGGTCTGCGCCAGACGCGCTACGCCTTGGCCGATCTGGACGGCGACCCGACCAAGGCCTCCGCCTACAAGACGACCGCTACGACGCCGACCGTGGCGGTGATCTACAAGCCAGCCGACTACGCCTCGATCTACGCCAGCTATGCGGAGTCGCTCGAGGGCGGCAGCCGCGTGGGCGACCGCTACGCCAACGCCGGCGAAATCCTCAAGGCGACGGTCAGCAAGCAGTACGAGCTGGGCTTCAAGCATCAGCATGAGGCGCTCAGCCTCACGGCGGCCCTCTTCCGCATCGAGCGCGTCGCCAACGTCGACCAGCAGGTGGGCGGCGACCTGTTCCTGCGCCAGGACGGCCTGACCCGCTACGACGGCCTGGAGTTCAGCGCCGCCTACCGCGTCACCGAGGCTCTGCGGCTGGGCGCCGGCGCCCTGTTTCTCGATCCCCGCCTGAAGGATGTCTCGGACGATCAGCGGGCTCTGGAAGGCAACATCCCCAACGGCGCCGCCCGCCGGCAGTACGTCTTCAACGCCGAATACGCCGTGCCCGCGATCGAGGGACTCAGTCTGCATGGCGTGGTCCGCTACTCCGGCGACATGCCCACCACCGACCAGAACGTCTTGTTTCTGCCGGCGCGGACCGTGGTCAATGTCGGCTTCCGGTACGACACCGAGATCGCCGGCCGGGGCGTGACCTTCACCGGCAACCTCAACAACCTGCTCAACGAGAAGTACTGGGACCTCACCAACATCGGCGAGGGCGTCAACGGCTCGCTGAGCGTGAAGGTCCGCTGGTAGGCGCCAGGGTTCGAAGCTCGCCGTTTCAAAGCCTGAGCCTCGCTTCTATCCGGTCGTCCCGGCGAAGGCCGGGATACAGCTCCAGCCTGAGCCTTCAGGGTCGACCCGCAGATCCGGCGCTCCCGACTGGGTCCCGGCCTTCGCCGGGATGACCGACCTTTGAGCACAGACCCTAGTAGGAGAGGCTGAAGGTGACGAAGGTCCCTTCGGCCCGGTCGTCGCCCGACAGTCGGGCGCGGTAGTCCAGCGACAGTTCGATGAAGGACGCGGGCGCCGTATAGGGCGTCTCGCGGAACCAGTGACGCCAGGCCAGGCCGGCGCCGGCGCCGATGGCGTCCTTGTTGGACAGGCCGTTGTCGTAGTCGGCGCGGACGACCGCGTAAGGGGTCAGCACGCTTCGCTCGCCGATGCGGAAGCTGCGGCCGGCGCGACCCTCGAGCAGGCCGATGGTCTGATCCGCGTCGACGATATGGGCCAGGTCGGCGTAGACGCGCCAGGTCGGCCAGGAGGTTCGGTCCATGCGCAGATCCACCCCCTGGTCGGCCGACCAGGCGGCGCGGACCATCCAGTCGTCGCGCGCCAGATCGCCCAGAGCCACCATCCGGCTGCCTTCCAGGATCAGGTTGGTCTCGGCGATCGGCTTCCAGCGCACGCCGATCCAGCCCTGGGTCGTCTTGCCGCCGGTCGCGTCGCCGGTTTCCGCGTCCAGGGTCTGGAAGGCGCGGGCGAAGACGTCGATCGGGCGACCGCTGCGATAGCCGCCGAGCCGGTAGTAGACCTCGCCGCCGGCCTGGACGACGCCGCGCTGGTCGGCGCCCAGGGCCGCGCCCGGCGCGGCGGCGGCGACGCCGCGGCTGATCAGGGCGGAGGCGCCCCATCGGCGCTCCAGGGTCTCGACCTCGCGGCGGATGGCGAAGGACCGCTGCTCGTCCAGCGTGATCTCGCCGCGCTGGGCGCTGTCCAGGCCCTGGCGGAAGTAGCGGACGGCGTCGGCGTCCCGGCCGAGGCGGCGGGCGTTGTAGGCGGCGTCGAGGGCCGAGGAACCCGAGAGCGGCTTGGCCGTGTTCGCCTGGGCGAAGGCCTCGTGGGCCGTGGCGTCGTCGCCGACGGCGAGGGCCAGGTTGGCGAGGTCGAGCGGCGCTGAACCTTCCAGCGCGCCGTTGGCCTTGGCCGCGTCGAAGGCGGCGCGCGCCTCGACCAGGCGCTTGGCTTCGACCAGGGCGGCGATGTGGGAGCGGGTCAGGAAGGCGCGGGACTCGGCGTCAGGCGCGCCCGCGGCGGCTTTGGCGTAGGCCTCCAGCGCGAGGTCCTTGCGGCCGGCGGCGGCGGCGGCCTGGGCCAGGCGCGACTGCACGGGGTAGTCGCTCCGGTTCGCCAGGGGCTGGATCGCCGCGAGGGCGTCGGCGGGACGGTCCGTGCGGAGGTAGGCGTCGACCAGCAGCAGGCGCCAGTCGGCGTTGTCGGGCGCGCCCGCCACGGCCCGCTCGGCGGCGGTCGCCGCGGCCGCGTAGTCCCCGCGCTGCATATGCGCATAGGCGGCGGTGGCTTGGGCCTGCGGGTCGGTCTGCGCGGCGGTCAAGGTCGGGGCGGCGAGCAGGAGGGTCGCCGCGACGGGCGCGGCCAGGATGCGGGGCAGGGTCATGGTCTGGTGGAGAGCAGCGATCATCTTGGGCTGGCGCGACATCAGCGCGCTTGCGGGGATCCGGTTACGACGGGTCACGGCGCGCCTCCGCGCTGGAGGCCTGCTTGAGATTGAACTCCGCCGTCAGGGGCGGCAGCCCGAACGGAGGCAGCGTGATGCGACCGCCGCCCAGGGCGCGCAGGCCGGCCTCGATCTCGCTTTCGCGGGCGATCAGCAGGATGGGGTCCTGGCCGAGCGCCGCGGCGACCGAGGCGCGGTCGGCCTCCGACAGCGGGCGAGCGCCGGCGATCATGACCTTGCCTTCGGGATTGCGGCCGAGGGGCAGGATCTGGGCGCGGACACAGAGGTCGATGGGCAGCAGGGCGGCGTTGGCGCGGACCTGATCCAGGGCGACCGTCGCGCGCGGCAGGCCGCTCTGCACCGCGATCGCCTCGGCCAGGGTCTCCTCGTCCAGCCGGCCGCGATCCAGCAGCAAGCGGCCGAGAGGGCGGTGGCGGCGACGCTGTTCTTCTAGAGCCTCGGCCAGTTCGGCTTCGCTGATGGCCTGCCAGGTGGTGAGGATCTCACCCAGGCGACGGCGCTCGTGCGCGAGCACCGCGTCGCTGGGAAACTCGTGGGCCGTCTTGTCCCAGACGATCTTGTGGCCGAACAGGACGTGACCCGCGTACTGGCGGATCGCCCGCATGCTGGCCGCGAAGTTGATCAGGGTGCCGACGACCATCCGCGGCAGGGCGATGACGCCTTGGGCGATCCCGTAGATGCGGCTGACGAAATAGACCCGCTGCACCGCCCGCAGGGCCAGGGCGATCAGGTTGAAGAACAGCAGGGCGTGCACCCAGGCCCAGTCCGGGAACAGCGGCAGGGGCTCGGTCCGGATCAGCCAGGTGGTCAGGGTCAGCAGGCCGTAGTTGAGCACCACGACATAGGCGGCCACCCCCAGGATGGGCGAGAACAGCGCCTTGCGGTCGCGCACCAGGAAGTAGTTGGCCGTCGGGGTCCGCGCCCAGCCCAGCTGCGTCCAGCCCTGGATGGCGATGCCCAGGGTCCAGCGCGCCTTCTGGCGATAGGAGGTGCGGAAGGTGTTCGGGAAGTACTCCCGCACGCAAAGCGGCATGACCAGCGTGGTCTGCCGCTCCGGACCCAGGCCGAAGAAGCTGCGGCGGGTCACTCGGAAGGCGACCGGGAAGCGGGCGATGATCGAGCTGAGGCCGGCCGCCGACAGGCGGGCGCCGATGTCGTAGTCCTCGGTCAGGGTGGCGGTGTTGAACGGGCCGCCCTCGCCGTCGTCGGCCAGCACCTGCAGGGCCTTGCGCGAGAAGCAGGTTCCGACGCCCGCCGAGGGCACCGCGTGGGCGATGGCCTCGCGGACGACCAGATCCTTGGCGTGCCACTCGGCGAACTCGTCCATATAGGTGCCGGCGACCAACTCGTGATAGCCGCGCTCCAGCGAGACGACCGGCAGCTGGATCAGGTCCTTGCGCGGCAGCAGATAGTTGAAGAACTTCAGCTCCAGCGGGTGCAGCACGTCTTCGCTGTCATGCAGGATCACCCCGGCGAACGGCCGGTCCATCGTCGCCTCGACGCGGAAAATGTCGGCGACGATGAAGTTCAGGCAGTCGGCCTTGGAGGTCGGACCGTCGCGTGGCACGTCGACCTTTACGACCCGGCGATGGCGCTGGGTCAGGCGGTCCACCTCGGCCCGGGTCTCCGGATCGTTCGCGTAGACGCCGATGAAGATGCGGTAGTCGCTGTAGTTCAGCGTGCGGATGGCGTTCTCGACCATCGCCTCGATGACGTCGTACTCGCGCCAGGCCGGCAACATGATGGCGATCGGCTGCTCGGGCTTGTCGAGCAGGGCCTGCTCCTGAAGCCGGGGGTGACGCGGTCGAATGAACAGGCCGCGCCAGACCTGACGGATCCAGAAGACGACGTCGACGAACAGGTCGTCGATCGCGGACAGCGCCAGCAGGATCGTGACCACGACGGCCACGACCTGCAGCACGTCCGAATAGCCGCGCAGGAACTCGATCAGATAATGAGGAGCCTCGAACATGACTGGACCACCGGTCGACGCAAGCGTCAGGCCGACAGGCGCTCCATCACCGCGGTCTGCGACGGCGACGCCATGTCGAATTCGTCGAAGGGAACGCCCAGCAGGGCCGAAGCGATCCGGTCGGCGGCCCGGCCGTCGCCGTAGGGGCTGCGGCCGCGGGCGAAGGCCAGGCGCACCGCCTCTTCGTCCAGCACGCGGGTGACCGCGGCGACGATGCTGTCCGGCGCGGTGCCGACCAGTTCGGCGGCGCCGGCGGCGACGGCCTCCGGGCGCTCGGTGACGTCGCGCATGACCAGGACCGGCTTGCCCAGGGCGGGCGCCTCTTCCTGGACGCCGCCCGAGTCCGTCAGGATCACGTCGGCGCGCTGCATCAGCCGCACGAACGGGAAGTAGTCCTGCGGCGCGATCAGGTGGATGTTGTCGCGGCCGCCGAGGGCCTGCATCACCGGTTCGCGGACGTTCGGGTTCAGGTGGACCGGGTAGATGATCTCGACGTCCGAGCGCTCGGCCAGGCGCAGCAGGGCCGCGCAGATGTCGCGGAAGCCGTCGCCGAAGCTTTCGCGCCGATGACCGGTGACCAGCACCAGGCGTTTGGCGGGGTCGATGCGGGGCAGGGCGGCGTCGATGCGGGCGCGCATGGCGGCGTTGCGAGCCAGGATGGCCTGGGCGTGGTGCAGGGCGTCGATCACCGTGTTGCCGGTGACGAAGACGCGACCGCCCAGACGCTCGCCGGCGAGGTTCTCGCGCGAGCCTTCGGTCGGCGCGAACATCAGGTCCGAGACGATGTCGACGAACCGGCGGTTCATCTCCTCCGGCCAGGGCTTCTGCAGGTCGTAGGTGCGCAGGCCGGCCTCGACGTGGCCGACCGGAATGCGGCGATGGAAGGCGGCCAGCGAGGCGGCCATGGCCGTGGCGGTGTCGCCGTGGACCAGCACGCGGTCGGGCTTGGTCTGTTCCAGCACCCCGTCCAGCGTGGTCAGGATCTGGCCGGTCAGCGCGTTCAGCGACTGGCCCTGGGTCATCACGCCCAGGTCGACGTCCGGCGTCACGCCGAAGGCGCCGAGCATCTGGTCCAGCATCTGGCGGTGCTGGCCGGTGGTGCAGACGATGGATTCGATCTCGGGATCGGCCGACAGGCGCAGCACGACGGGGGCCATCTTGATCGCTTCGGGCCGAGTTCCAAAGATGGAGAGAACGCGCATGGACAGTCTTCTCAGTTTCTCTGTACTGGCCAAGACGTCTCGTCTCGTCGTCAGTCCGTGACCGAGATCAACGCCCCCATTGATCCTGACATCGATGTTAATCTTGGCGATGGTTGACCGGAAATATTGCCGGATTGATCGCTCATGTAGTGATTGTTTGCCCGTAGAATGTGGCAAGATGGAAAAATTTGCCAAATTTTACATTTCGCAGTGGTGCATTTTGCCGCATTGAATTGTCGGCGCCTGCTGCCTCGCAAGCCTTGAGCGGTCATGCGTTTTCGCCGCGCGACAAGGCGTCGCGGCGGTCGTGACCGGGCGGCCGACGTGACGTTCGGCGTCATTCGTCGTGAAAAATTTCACCCTTGTCGGAGTCGCTCATCCTGGAACGTCCTTGATCCGGAACCTTCAGCTAGGGAGAGGCGATATGGCGAGTTCCCGGTATCGTTGGGTGATTGTCGGTGCGGGCGGCCTGCTCGGCTGCGTCGCGATCGGCGCGATGTTTTCTCTGCCCGTGTTCCTGACGCCGATCGCGCGGGCGACCGGATGGTCGGTCACGGGCGTTTCGACCGCGATGACCATCGGCTTCCTGGCCATGGCCCTGGCCAGCATGGCCTGGGGCCATCTGTCCGATCGGCTTGGGCCGCGGCCGGTGGTCCTGATCGGCTCGGTCGTGCTGGCGATCAGCCTGGCCCTGGCCAGCCGCGCGACCTCGCTGCTGCAGTTCCAGCTGGTCTTCGGCCTGTTCGTCGGCGGCGCCTGCGCGGCGATCTTCGCCCCGATGATGGCCTGCGTCACCGGCTGGTTCGACACCCAGCGCAGCCTGGCCGTCTCGCTGGTCTCGGCCGGGATGGGCATGGCGCCGATGACCATGTCGCCGCTGGCCGCCTGGCTGATCACCCACGTCGATTGGCGGACCGCGCTGCTGATCATCGCCGGCGTGGCCGCGGTGCTGATGATCCCGGCCGCCCTGCTGGTCCGACGGCCGCCGGTCCTGGAGGCCGAACCGATCGCCGAAGGGAGCGGGGAGGCCGGCGGACCGCCGGACATGACCCTGGGCCAGGCGCTGCGCTCGCCGCAGTTCCTGCTGCTGCTGACGACCAACTTCTTCTGCTGCGCCACCCACTCGGGGCCGATCTTCCACACCGTCAGCTACGCGGTGGCCTGCGGCATTCCGGTGATGGCGGCGGTGACCATCTACAGCCTGGAGGGTCTGGCCGGACTCGGCGGGCGGGTGGCGTTCGGTCTGCTGGGCGACCGCTACGGCGCCAAGCGCATCCTGGTGCTGGGCCTGCTGGTCCAGGCCTTCGGGGCGCTGGCCTATGTGTTCGTGCGCGAGCTGGGCCAGTTCTACGCCGTGGCGGCGATGTTCGGCTTCATCTACGCCGGGGTCATGCCGCTGTACGCGGTGATCGCGCGCGAGAACTTCCCTCTGCGGATGATGGGCGTGGTCATCGGCGGCACGGCGATGGCGGGCGGTCTGGGCATGGCCACCGGCCCGGTCACAGGCGGGCTGATCTTCGACAGTTTCGGCAACTACGGCTGGCTGTTCGTCGGTTCCTTCGGCCTGGGCCTGGCCGCCTTCCTCATGAGCCTGACCTTCCGGCCGTTCCCGAAGGGGGCGACCGGCGGCGGGGAGGCGGCGGAGTCGCCCGGGCGCGCGTGACGCCCGGGCGAACAGGATCAATCGCTGTCCATCTTCAGCGCGGCGATGAAGGCTTCCTGCGGGATCTCGACCTTGCCGAACTGGCGCATGCGCTTCTTGCCGGCCTTCTGCTTGTCCAGCAGCTTGCGTTTCCGCGAGGCGTCGCCGCCGTAGCACTTGGCCGTCACGTCCTTGCGCAGGGCGCGGACGGTCTCGCGGGCGATGATCCGACCGCCGATCGCCGCCTGGATCGGGATGACGAACATGTGCTGCGGGATCAGCTCCTTCATCTTCTCGACCATCCCGCGGCCGCGGCTTTCGGCGCGGTCGCGGTGGACCAGCATCGACAGGGCGTCCACCGGCTCGGCGTTGACCAGGATCGACATCTTCACCAGGTCGCCGGCGCGGTAGTCCTCGATCTCGTAGTCGAAGCTGGCGTAGCCCTTCGAGATGCTCTTCAGCCGGTCGTAGAAGTCGAAGACGACCTCGTTCAGCGGCAGGTCGTAGACGATCATCGCCCGGCTGCCGACGTAGCTCAGCTCGCGCTGCACGCCGCGGCGGTCCTGGCAGAGCTTAATCACCCCGCCCAGGTAGTCGTCGGGCGTGAAGATGGTCGCCTTGATCCAGGGCTCCTCGATGCTCTCGATCTGCATCGGATCGGGCATGTCGGCCGGATTGTGCAGGTCGATCTGCTCGCCGCTGCGCAGGTTGATCTTGTAGACCACCGACGGAGCGGTCGCGATCAGGTCGAGGTCGAACTCGCGGCTGAGGCGCTCCTGGATGATCTCCAGGTGCAGCAGGCCGAGGAACCCGCAGCGGAAGCCGAAGCCCAAGGCGGCGCTCGACTCCATCTCGAAGGTGAAGCTGGCGTCGTTCAGGCGCAGCTTGCTGACCGCGGCGCGCAGGTCCTCGAAGTCGGCGGCGTCGACCGGGAACAGGCCGCAGAACACCACCGGCACGACTTCCTTGAAGCCCTTCAGCGGCTCGGCGGTGGGCTTGCGCTCATCGGTGATGGTGTCGCCGACGGCGGCGTCGGCCACTTCCTTGATGCTGGCGGTGAAGAAGCCGACCTCGCCCGGGCCGAGGGCCGCGACGTCGGTGGCCTTCGGCTTGAACACCCCGACCTTGTCGATGCGGTGGGTGGCGCCGGTCTGCATCATGCGGACCTGCTGGCCGGCCTTCAGCGTGCCGTCGAAGATCCGCACCAGCACGACCACGCCCAGGTAGGCGTCGTACCAGGCGTCGACCAGCAGCGCCTTCAGCGGCGCGTTGACGTCGCCCTTGGGAGCGGGCAGGCGGGTGACGATGGCTTCCAGCACCTCGTGGATGCCGATGCCGCTCTTGGCCGAGGCTTCGACAGCGTTGCTCGCGTCCAGGCCGATCAGGTCCTCGATCTGGGCCCGCACCCGGTCCGGCTCGGCGGCGGGCAGGTCGATCTTGTTCAGGACCGGAACGATCTCATGGTCGTTCTCGATGGCCTGGTAGACGTTGGCCAGGGTCTGGGCCTCGACGCCCTGCGAGGCGTCGACGACCAGGATCGAGCCCTCGCAGGCGGCGAGCGAGCGGCTGACCTCGTAGGCGAAGTCGACGTGGCCGGGCGTGTCCATCAGGTTCAGGACATAGGTCTCGCCGTCGTCGGCCTTGTAGTGCAGGCGCACGGTCTGCGCCTTGATCGTGATGCCGCGCTCCTTCTCGATGTCCATGTTGTCCAGCACCTGTGCGCTCATCTCGCGCGCGGTCAGGCCGCCGGTTTCCTGGATGAGCCGGTCGGACAGCGTGGACTTGCCGTGGTCGATGTGCGCCACGATGCTGAAATTGCGGATTTTATCGAGCGGGGTCGTCATGGCGCCCCTCTATCACATCGCGGCGACAAGGCGAGGGGCGGTTCGGAAACTGCGGCGTCGGGGCCACGCTTTTCCTTACCGTTTCGTAAGGTGGCGCGGTACGTCTTGCCTGTTCCGTCGCGGAACATAGATACGCGGGAACCTGCCCGGCCGGAGGGCCTTATAGGCTGGGCTCGAGACAGAGGGGATTGCCACGTGGTTGAGCGGAGCGGCCGGATTGGCCGACGAGCGGCGGTGCTTGCAGCGGCGGCGCTCGCGTTGGCGGCCTGCGGCAAGAAGGAAGAGGCCCCGCCGCAGCGGGCCGCCCTGACCGTCACCACCATGACCGCCACGCCCAAGACCCTGCCGCGGCGGGTCGAGGTGTCCGGCAGCGTCACGGCCTGGAACGAGGTCGCGGTCGGCGCCGAGACCGGCGGGCTGACCGCCGTCCAGGTGCTGGTCGATGAAGGCGACTGGGTCCGCGAGGGCCAGCTGCTGGTCAAGATGAACGACACCCTGCTGCGCGCCGAGCTGCGCCGGCAGCAGGCCCAGGTCGAAAGCGCTCGCGCCAGCCTGGTCGAGGCGGACAACGCCCTGGCCCGCGCGCGGGAGCTGAAGGCCAAGGGTTTCCTGGCTCAGGCCTCGCTCGATCAGCGTATCTCGGCCCAAGGCACCGCCGCGGCGGGGCTGGCTTCGGCCCAGGCCGCGCTGGCGGAGACCTCCGCCCGGCTCGACCAGACCAACCTGCGGGCCCCGGTCAGCGGCCTGATCAGCGCGCGGAGCGTGGTGAAGGGCCAGATCGTCGGCGCCGGGAGCGAGCTGTTCCGTCTCGTCCGCGACGGCCGGCTGGAGCTGGCCGCCGAGGTGCCGGAGGTTCAGCTGGCTCAGGTCAAGGCGGGCATGCCGGCCACCGTCAGCGGCGACCAGAGCGCGCCCGTCGTCGGATCGGTGCGGGTGGTGACGCCGCAGGTGAACGCCCAGACCCGCGTCGGCCTGGCGCGGGTCGCCCTGGCCCAGCCCGGCGGGTTCCGTCCGGGGATGTTCGCCAAGGGCAGCATCGACGTCGGCGACCAGCCCGCCCTCACCGTGCCCCAGACCACCGTGGTCTACCGCAACGGCAAGGCCGGGGTGTTCCTGATCGACAGGACCAACCACGCCCGCTTCCGCCCTGTGCAGACCGGCGTCCGGGTCGGCCACGACGTGGAGGTCGTGCAGGGGCTCGCCGCCGGCGACCGGATCGCGGTGAGCGGCGCCGGCTTCCTGGCCGAGGGCGACCTGGTGAAGGTCTCCGGCGCGGTGGCGACGGCCGCCCCCGTTGCGAAACGGTAGGTCCCGATGTTCCGCAACATCTCGGCCTGGTCGATCAAGAACCCGGTCCCGACCATCCTGCTGTTCATCATCCTGACGATCGCCGGCCTGTCCGGCTTCTCGAAGATGCGGGTGAACAACTTCCCGGACATCGACTTCCCGATGGTGGTCGTGTCGGCGGGGCAGCCCGGCGCCGCGCCGCCCGAGCTGGAGACCCAGGTCACTCGGATCATCGAGGACAGCCTCACCGGTCTGAACGGCGTGCGGCACATCCGCTCCTCGGTCGGCGACGGCTCCTCGGCGACCAGCGTCGAGTTCGAGATCGGCACCGACCTGGAGCGGGCGACCAACGACGTCCGCAACGCGGTCGCCTCGATCCGGGCCGATCTGCCGCAGGACATTCCCGAGCCGATCGTCCAGCGCATCGACATCTCCGGCCAGCCGCTGATCACCTACGTGGTGCGCTCCGGCACGCTGAACCCCGAGCAGCTCAGCTGGTTCGTCGACAACGACGTCACCAAGCGGCTGCTGGCGGTGAAGGGCATCGCCCGCGTCACCCGCGAGGGCGGGGTCAGCCGCGAGATCCGCGTCGAGCTGGATCCGCAGAAGCTGGCCGCCCAGGGCGTCACCGCCGCCGATGTCAGCCAGCAGCTGAAGCAGTTCAACGCCGACCTGCCCGGCGGTCGCGCCACCGTTGGCGGCGAGGAGCGGGCGATCCGTACGCTCGGCGGCGCCGACAACGTCCAGCAGTTGGCCGACATGCGCGTCGACCTGGGCAACGGCCGCAGCGTGCGGCTGGGCGACCTGGGCCGCGTCGTCGACAACTGGACCGAGCCGCGCCTGCGCGCGCGGTTCAACGGCGAGGAAGTGGTCAGCTTCTCGATGCTGCGCACGCGCGACGGCAGCGAGGTCAAGGCCGCCGAGGGCGTGCGCAAAGCGATCGCGGACCTCAACGCCTCCCGCTCCGACCTGAAGATCGAGGAGGTCACCTCGACCGTCCAGTACGTCGAGGAGAGCTACATCGCCTCGATGGAGGCCCTCGGCCTGGGCGCGTTGCTGGCGGTGGTCGTGGTCTGGCTGTTCCTGCGGGACTGGCGGGCGACGCTGATCACCGCCGTGGCCATGCCGATGTCGCTGATCCCGACCTTCGCCATCCTCGCGCCGCTGGACCAGTCGTTCAACGTCGTGACCCTGCTCGCGCTCAGCCTGACCATCGGCATCCTGGTCGACGATGCGATCGTGGAGATCGAGAACATCGTCAGGCACATGAACGAGGGCAAGGCGCCGTATCCAGCCGCGATCGAGGCGGCGGACGAGATCGGCCTGGCCGTCGTGGCCACCACCTTCACCATCGTGGCGGTGTTCGCGCCGGTCGGCTTCATGCCGGGCGTCGTGGGACAGTTCTTCAAGTCGTTCGCCCTGGCGGCCTGTGTCTCGGTGCTGTTCTCGCTGGTCGTGGCGCGGATGCTGACCCCGCTGATGAGCGCCTACATGCTCAAGGCTCATCCCGGGAAGCACGACAAGGATCCGTTCTGGATGGGTCCGTACCTGCGGTCGCTGACCTGGGGCCTGAACCACCGCTGGGTGGCGTTCATGCTGGGCACGCTGTTCTTCGCGTTCTCGATCTTCATCGCCACCCGCGTGCCGGCCGAGTTCATCCCGGCGGGAGACCAGGGCTATTCGGCGATGTCGATCGAGATGCAGCCCGGCTCGACCCTGGAAGAGACCGACGCCGTGGTCCAGCGCATGACCAAGCTGCTGCTGGCCCGGCCGGAGGTGAAAAGCGTCTACGGCGGCGTCGGCGCCGGCCTGGCCCCGACGGGACCGGGCGGCTCGGGCTCGGCGGCCAGCGAGGTTCGCCGCGCCGCGGTCACCGCCAACCTGATCCCGCGCAAGGATCGCGACGTCACCCAGCAGGAGTTCGAGCGCGAGATGGCCAAGGCCTTCTCCACCCTGCCCGGCGTTCGGGTGCGCTTCGGCGTCGACGGCAGCCAGCCGCTCTACAACGTCACGCTCGTCAGCGACGATGGCGAGGCGCTGGTGCGGGCGGCGCGGATGGTCGAGACCGAGATGCGGGCCATCCCGGGGCTGGTGAACGTGACCAACACCGCCGATATCGCCCGGCCCGAGATCCTGGTCTCGCCCAAGCCGGATGTGGCCGCGCGGATGGGCGTGTCCTCGCAGGCGATCTCGCAGGCGGTTCGTGTGGCCACCCTGGGCGACATCGACCAGCTTCTGCCCAAGTTCAATGTCGGCGACCGGCAGATCCCGATCCGCCTGCGTCTGACGGAGGACGCCCGCACCCATCTGGACGTGCTGCAGAACCTGCGGGTGCCGACGGCGTCGGGGACCTCCGTGCCCCTGTCGGCGGTGGCCGACATCACCTTCGGGGCCGGTCCGTCGCAGATCGACCGCCTGGACCGCAGCCGCAGCGCGACGATCAACGCCGAGCTCAGCGGCATCGCCTTGGGCGACGCCAACAAGGCGGTACAGGCCTTGCCGTCGCTGAAGAAGCTGCCCGCCGGCGTGAAGCTGCAACCGACCGGCGATGTCGAGGCCCTGGCCGAGCTCGGCATCGGCTTCATCACCGCCTTCATCACCGGCGTGGCCCTGATGTACGCGGTGCTGGTGCTGCTGTTCAAAAGCTTCACCCACCCGATCACCATCCAGATGGCGCTGCCGCTGGCCATCGGCGGGGCGTTCGGCGCCCTGCTGATCGCCGGGCAGAACCTGTCGATGCCGGCCCTGATCGGTCTGCTCATGCTGATGGGGATCGCGGCCAAGAACTCGATCCTGCTGGTCGAATATGCGCTGGAGGCGATCAACCGAGGCATGACCCGGCGCGAGGCGCTGATGGACGCCGCCCATAAGCGGGCGCGGCCGATCCTGATGACCACGGTCGCGATGGGCGCCGGCATGCTGCCCGTGGCCATCGGCCTGGGCGCCGACGTCGAGTTCCGTCAGCCGATGGCCGTGGCGGTGCTCGGCGGCCTGATCACCTCGACCCTGCTGAGCCTGCTGTTCGTGCCGGTGATCTTCACCATCCTGGACGACATCAGCAGCTTCGTGCGGCGGAAGATCTTCCGGCGACGCGACCACCATCAACCGCCGGAGGGCGCGATCATCGACCATGGTTAACGGGGCGTTAGCTTTAGCGCCCCAAACCGGTCCCATTGGAATGGGAGCTTGACGGCTTCCAGACGATTCGGAGCCGAGCCATGGACCGCCGCACCCTGATCCTTTCCGGCATGGCCGCGAGCCTCGGGGCCTGCGCCACGAGCAGCTCAGGCTATCAGGAAGCCGGCGGCCAGCCGTCGCGGACCTATTCGAGAGAAGAGATCGTCAATGGCGCCTCCGACTTCCTGGGCGTCACCGCCGAGGCGGCCGGCGCGGCGATCGAGCGGATCTTCAGGGACAACGGCCAGCCCACCGGCTACATCGCCGGCGAGGAAGCTGCGGGCGCGGTCGCCGTCGGTCTGCGCTACGGCCGGGGCCTGCTCTACATGAAGGAGCGGGCGACCCAGGAAGTGTTCTGGCAGGGGCCGTCGGTGGGCTGGGACTGGGGCGGCAACGCGAGCCGGGTCTTCACCCTGTGCTACAACCTGCACTATCCGGACATGATCTTCCGCCGCTATCCCGGCGTCGAGGGCTCGGCCTACGCGATCGGCGGTCTGGGCGTGAACTACCAGCGCGCCGACGAGATCACCCTGGCCCCGATCCGCGCCGGCGTCGGTCTGCGCCTGGGCGCCAACGTCGGCTACCTGGCCTATAGCCGCAAACGGAACATCCTGCCGTTCTAGGACGGGTCTGGTGGGGAAGCTGATGAACCGACGCGCCTTGGCGAGCCTTGTCGCATGCGGTGCGGCCCTGGTCGCGACATCGGCGATCGCTCAGCCGGTCAACGCCGACGAGGCGGCGATCCGCGCCGTGATCGAGACCTACTTCAAGGGGCACGCCACCGGCGATCCGGCCTATTTTCGCGCGGCCTTCCTGCCGACGGCGCATATCGAAGGCAATCGCGGCGGCAAGTTCACTTCATGGACCGTTGACGAGTACGCTGCGGGGTTCAAGGGAACGCCCGCGAGCGACGAGAGCAGTCGGTCCCGCACCGTCGACGTGATCGACGTCACCGGGGACTCGGCGATGGCCAGGGCCACGCTCGACCATGGCGCGGCCGTGTTCACCGACTACTTTGTCCTGCTGAAGATCGACGGCGGCTGGAAGATCGCCAACAAGGTCTACTCGGTCCGGCGCAAGGCCGGATAGCTCGGGTAAGACGACGACGCACGAAGGCCCCGAAGCGTGAGCTCCGGGGCCTTCGACGCGACTGGGACGAGCCTGTTACTTCGCCGCGGCTTGCGCGCCGGCCGAGCGGGCCGCCGCCTCAATGACGTCCGCCACCGCCTGGGGCTGCGAGACGTAGACGGCGTGGCTGCCGCGGACTTCGCTGACCTTGGCGCCGGCGCGGCCGGCCATGCCGCGCTGGGCGGCGGGCGGGATCATGCGGTCGTCCGAGGCGACCAGGTACCAGCTCGGCTTGGACTTCCAGGCCGGGACCGTGACCGCGCCCGCCAGGGCCTCGACGCCCCAGGGGACCTGCGAGTCGGCCATGAAGTCGGCCAGCTGCGGTTCGACGTCGGCGGCGAAGGCGGCGGCGAACTTGGCCTTGTCCAGGAACAGGAAGCCGTCCTGCGGCGGTAGGATCGGCGGCACGGGGGCGCCCGGCGCCGGGTTGGCGATCAGCGAGCCGACCGACTCGCCTTTATCCGGCGCAAAGGCGGCGATGTAGACGAGACCGGCGACCTTGGGGTCGGTCCCCGCTTCGCTGATCACCACGCCGCCGTAGGAGTGGCCGACCAGGATGGCCGGGCCGTCCTGGTCGGCCAGGGCGCGGCGGGTGACGGCGACGTCGTCGGCCAGCGAGGTGGTCGGGTTCTGGACGATGGTGACGGTGTAGCCGTCGCGCTTCAGGATCTTGTGGACGTCGGCCCAGCCGGAACCGTCGACGAAACCGCCGTGGACGAGGACGATGTTCTTCACCGCGCCGGCCGGTTCGGCATGGGCGGGCAAGGCGCCGGCGACGGCGATGGCGGATGCGGCGGCGGCGATCAGGTTGCGGAACTTGGTCATGGCTTGGTCTCCCTTTCTGATTTGCGATAATCATTATCGCGATAATCATTTAAGCGCATGGGTCGGAGCGCTTGTCCAGAGAAAAATTATCGCAATATGTATTTTTGTGATAATCATAGGGCGACGAAGGAGATTCACGGTGTCCAAGCCCGAACCCCTGCCGCTCGACGCGCAGCTCTGTTTCCAGCTCTACGGCGCGACCATCGCAATCAACCGCGCCTACAAGCCGCTGCTCGACGGGCTCGGCCTGACCTATCCGCAGTATCTGGTGCTGAGCACGCTGTGGGAGGCCGACGGCCAGACCGTCGGCAAGATCGCGGAGCGGCTTGCGCTGGAGCCGAGCACCATCACGCCGCTGGTGAAGCGACTGGAGCAGGCCGGCTTCGTCGCGCGCCGCCGCAACCCGGAGGATGAGCGCCAGGTCAACGTCAGTCTGACCGAGCGCGGCCGGGCGATCCGGGCCGACACCGCCTGCCTGACCGATACGCTGCTGCGCCGATCCGGGTTCGCCGTGGACGATCTGATCGCCCTCAACGCCCAGGTGCGGAAGCTGCGCGACGCCTTGTCGTCGGGAGAGGCCTAGTCGCACGACGTTGACATTGGGCGGGAATACGCCGCTCTTCACGCGCCTCCAGAGTTGGGTTCGGAGGCTTACGCGTGTCCCATTTTCCCTATGTCGGCTCCGGCCCCTACTGTTACGCCAACGCCTTCGCGATGATGTTCGGCGAGGCGGCGCCGTCGCCGGCGGTGATCGAGATCGCGACGTGCAGTCCCTTCGGAATGCAGCTGGTCGGCGGGACGCTGCCGTTCTTCGATCCCTATGGCTGGACGCCCGAGACGGGTTTCGAGACCGCCCTGGAGGCGATGGGCTGGACGTCGACGGTCGAGGCGGGCGGCGACGAGGAGGAGGCCGTCGATCGCCTGCGGGCGGCGCTCGCCGGTGGGCCGGTCTGGGTCGGGCCGGTCGAGATGGGCCACCTCCGCTTCCAGCCCGCCATGACCGCCCCCGTCGGCGCCGACCACTATGTGGTGGTCCTGGCGATCGAGGACGGCTGGGTGCGGATGCATGATCCGGAGGGCCATCCGCACGCGACGCTGCCGCTCGACGACTTCCTGGCCGCCTGGCGGGCGGAGACCCTCGACTACGGCGCGCCCTTCACGATGAGGACCGGTTTCAGGCGCCTGCGGGCCGTCGGTGAAGACGAGGCGGTCCGGGGCGTTCTGGACCAGGCGGCCGGATGGCTGTCCATGGAGCGCGGGGTCGGGGTGTCGCCGGGCACGATCGGGAACGGCGAGGCCGCCGAGGCGCTGGCGGAGAGGATCGGGAGCGGCTGTCCGGCCGAACTGCGCGCCCATCTCGTGCGGTTCGCCGTCCGGGTCGGTGCGCGGCGGCTGACCGATGCGGCGAGCGGCCTCGCCCGGATTGGTCTCACGGACGCGGCGAACATCGCGCTGGAACAGGCGCGGCGGGTCGGGTCGCTGCAGTATCTGCTGACGACCGGGCGCGACGCCGAGGCGGCGGCCGTCCTTCGCGCGCTGGCGCCGTCCTACGGCCGCTGGCTGACGGCCTTGCGCGCCGGGCGCTAGCCGCCGGCGCCTAGTGCTTGTCGGTGAGGCTGGCCAGCCAGTCCATCAGGGCCAGCAGGACGCCCGACAGCACGAAGGTCAGGTGGATGATCACCAGCCACAGCAGCTTGGTCTCGTCGATGGCCGCGCCCTTGTCGGTCGCGGCGAGGAAGGCCTTCAGCAGGGCGATGGCCGAGATGGCGACGATCGAGGCGACCAGCTTCATCTTCAGGCCGGAGAAGTCGACCGTGCCCATCCAGGACGGTCGGTCGGCGGTCTCGCCGATGTCCAGCTTGGAGACGAAGTTCTCGTAGCCCGAGAAGATGACGATCAGCACCAGGTTGCCGGCCAGCGACAGGTCGATCAGCGACAGGGACAGCATGATCGCGTCCTCTGCGTCGGCCTGGCCGCTGAGCAGCAGCGGAATGGCGTGGATGAGCTCCTGGAAGAAGATCGCGATCAGGCCGATCAGGGCGATGACCAGGCCGACATACATCGGCGCCATCAGCCAGCGCGACGCGAACAGGCCGCGTTCCAGCCAGATCTCGAGGTTCGGTTTGGGGTTCATCATCGGACGGGGGCTCCAGGTGACGTTCCGAAAGGGCGCCCTAGTTAGCCGGGGAGAGGCCGCCCTGCCACCCGAAAGCCAGCCGGCGCACGAATGGACTGGCTTCCAGGCGGCGAGCGAGGGCCTCGGCCTTGTCCTCGCCGGCGTCCTCGATCTCCAGGCGGATGGAGAGGCCGTCGCCGACCGGCTCGGCCTCGATCCGCCGGATGCGGGCCTGCAGCAGCGCCACGACGTTCAGCACCCGGGGCAGGGCGTCGGGCTCGTCGGGCGCGCGCAGCAGGAACAGCCGCCGTTTTCCGTCCTCGGCGCTCATGCCCGCCCCCAGACGTGCTCGACCTTGGACGACAGGACGCCGGGGCGCTCGGCGAGGCGGCGGCAGAGGCTGAGGGCGCCGGCCTCGTCGACCTGGCGGACGCGCAGGACGCCCTCGACCAGCTCGCCGACGGCCTTGAGCTGGAAGTTGCACAGTTCGGCCGGGCTGGCGGCCACGGCGGCGCGCACGGCGTCCAGCGCCAGGGCGGCGCCGTCGGCGGCGAACCGCAGGACGTGGCGGGCTTCGGGGTCGTTCTGATCGTAGGCGGGATTTGGCATGGGTTCTGGTCCTTGTTGGGTTGGACCGACAGACCGCACAGCAAAAACCCCGCGCCGTTTCCGGAGCGGGGCTTTGTGATCTTGCGATCTGCCGGCGGTCTCTAAGACGCGCGCTGCCGCTCCGGTCCGGGGGGATCGGTCTTAATAATGACGGTTTTGCGCATGGTGCAGGCGACGACGTTCGCGGCGCCGGTCAGGGCGTCGTCGTAACGTGCGGTGATGTCGAGGCGCGAAGGCATCTCGGCAGGGCTCCGTCGGTGCAGGTTGTGGATAGGCCTGAAAGACCAGGAAGGCAAGATGCTCCCCAGAGGGGAGGGTCCGCTCAGCGCTGCTCCAGCAGGTCCCACCTGTTGCCGTAGAGGTCCACGAACACCGCCACGCTGCCGTAGGGTTCGCGGCGGGGCTCTTCCAGGAAGGTCACGCCGGCGGCCTTCATGCGGGCATGGTCGGCGTCGAAGGCGTCGGTGTGCAGGAAGAAGCCCACCCGGCCGCCGGTCTGGTCGCCCACCCGCGCGGCCTGGGCCTCGCCCGAGGCCTTGGCCAGCAGCAGCAGGGGACCGCCGCCCGAGGGGGCGACAGTGACCCAGCGCTTGCTGCCCTGGTCGGTGTCCTCGACCAGCGTGAAGCCGGCGACGCCCGTGTACCAGGCGATGGCCTCGTCGTAGTCTCGGACCACCAGGGTCAGGGCGCCGATCCGGGCGGTCACGCGCGCAGCTTTCCGCCGGCCTTCTCCGCCGCCGCGACGATCTTGGCCGACAGGGCCTCGATCTCGGCGTCGGTGAGGGTCTTCTCGCGCGGCTGGACCGAGACCTCGACGGCGACCGATTTCTGGCCCTCCGGCACGCCGGGGCCCTGGTAGACGTCGAACACCCGCGCGCCGGCGATCAGCGCCTTGTCGGCGCCGGCCACGGCCTTGACCAGGTCGCCCGAAGCCTTGCCGGCGTCGAGCAGGAAGGCGAAGTCGCGGCTCAGCGGCATCAGCGACGACAGGGCCGGCGCGCCGCGGGTCTTGGTCGGCTTCTTCTTGGGCTCGGGGACGGCCTCCACCCAGATCTCGAAGCCGTAGACCGGCCCGTCGACATCCAGCTGCTTCAGCACCGCCGGATGCAGTTCGCCGAACTCGGCGATGACCGCCTTGGGACCCAGCTGCAGGCGGGCTGAGCGGCCCGGATGCCACCAGGGCGAGGCGGAGCCCTGGGCGGTCTGCAGCGAGGCGACCGGCGCGCCGAGCTCCTCCAGCAGAGCGAGCAGGTCGGCCTTCACCGTGAACACGTCCTCGGCCGGGCGCTTGTCCCAGCCGCGCGGCGCGCGCGGGGCCAGGATGGCGGCGACGGCCATGTGCTGGTCCTGCGGCTGGTCGCCGCCGAACACCGGACCGACCTCGAACAGGGCCGTGTCGGGGAAGCCGCGGCGGGCGTTGCGGCCGGCCGCCTCGATGAGGTTGGGCAGGATCGACGGCCGCATGGTGTCGATCTCGGCCGACATCGGATTGGCCAGCACCAGCTCGGGGGCGCCGCCGCCGAAGGCCGTGGCCGTGGCGTTGGCGACGAACGACCAGGTGACGGCCTCGGCGTAGCCGGCGGCGGCCAGGGCGCGGCGGGCGACGCGGGCGCGGTTCTGCCGGACGGTCAGCACGCCGCCGGGCGAGGGCGGAACTTCGGGCAGCGGCGTGGCCGGCAGGGCGTCGAAACCGGCGATGCGCGCGACTTCCTCGACCAGGTCGGCCTTGCCGTCGACGTCGCGCCGCCAGGTCGGCGGGGTGACGGTCAGTTCAGCGTGGCCGTTCTCGACCGTGAAGCCGAGCTTGGTCAGGATCTCGACCACGCCGTCGCGCGGGATGTTCAGCCCGGCAAGCTGGTGGACGTAGGCGGGGTCGAACTGGATCGGGCCGGGCGCGACCGGGGCCTCGCCGACGACGGCGACCTCCGACGGCTCGCCGCCGCACAGCTCCAGGATCAGCTTGGTGGCCAGCTCCAGCGCCGGGACCACGGCGCCGGTGTCGACGCCGCGGGCGAAGCGATACTGGGCGTCGCTGGTGATGCCGGTCGTGCGGCCGGTCTGCGCCGTCCGGATCGGGTCGAACCAGGCGCTCTCGACGAAGACGTCGATCGTCTCGTCCGAACAGCCGGTGCTCTCGCCGCCCATGACGCCGCCCAGACCCACCGGGCGTTCGCCGTCGGCGTCGGCGATGACGCTCATCTCCGGGGTCAGCTCGTAGGTCTTGCCGTCCAGGGCGATCAGGTGCTCGTCGCCGTTCAAGCCGTGGCGGCCGAGGCGCGCCTCGACCGTCGTCCCGACCAGCTTGGCGGCGTCGTAGACGTGCAGCGGCTTGGCGCGGTCGTAGGAGATCAGGTTGGTGACGTCGACCAAGGCGTTGATCGAGCGCAGGCCGATGGCCGTCAGCCTGGCCTGCAGCCAGGCCGGCGACGGACCGTTCTTGACGCCCTTGATCAGACGGCCGGCGAACAGCTTGCAGGCGTCGCCGTCGATCCTGACCGTGTAGGGGCAGGGGAAGGTCCCGGCGATCGGCTGGATCGAGGGATCGCGCAGCTTGCCCACCCCGGCGGCGGCCAGGTCGCGGGCGATGCCGACGACGCCCAACCAGTCGGGACGGTTGGGCGTGACCTCGAAGTCGATGACCGCTTCCAGGCCCAGGGCTTCGGCCGCGGGGGTCCCGACGGCGAGGCTGTCGGGCAGCTCCATGATGCCGTCGGACTCTTCGGCGACCTGCAGCTCGGAGGCCGAACAGAGCATGCCGTTGGAGATCACGCCGCGAACCGGCTTCTCGACCAGGGTCACGTCCAGGCCGGGCACATAGGCGCCGATCGGGGCGTAGACGGTGGTCAGGCCGACGCGGGCGTTCGGCGCGCCGCAGACGATCTCCTTGCGGCCGTCGACGGTGTCGACCTGGCAGACGCGCAGGCGGTCGGCGTTGGGATGCTGCGCCGCCTCGACGATCTTGGCGACCGTGAACGCCTTCAGGGTCTCGGCAGGGTCGGTGACATGCTCGACCTCCAGGCCGGCCATGGTCATCGCGTCGACGACCTGGGCGACCGTGGCGTCGGTTTCGAGGTGCTCCTTGAGCCAGGAGAGAGTGAACTTCATTGCGGGGTTCTCAGCGCGAGCAGCTGCTGGAGGAAGGGTTCAGGACCGGCGAAGCCGACGGCGAAGAACATGCAGTTCTCGAAGACGCAGTCCTGGAACGGAATGCCGCCGATCAGCTTGCCGGGATTGGCGGACCGGATGACCAGATTGCGGATGTCGCCGCTGGCGTAGCCGAAGTCGACGGCGTCGAAGCTGCAGCCGCCGGCGATCACCGCCACGGCCGGCCCCTCGAGGCGGCAGTTGCGGAAGGTCCGGCCCCTGATGATCGCCTCGCCGTTCGACGCGCTCGCGCGGAACAGGTCGAAGAGCGCGATGGAGGCTTCGTTGAACGACTTGGCGGTCAGGTCGGCGGGAACCGGCCAGGCCGGCCATTGTTTGGGCGCGCTTTCGGCCATCAGCTCAGCCCCGTCGCGGTGTTGGGCGCCGCGAAGGCGCTGAAGCCGTAGTGCGACAGCCAGCGGGTGTCGCTGTCGAACATGTCCCGCAGGTCGGGCATGCCGTACTTCAGCATCGCCAGGCGGTCGATGCCCATGCCGAAGGCGAAGCCCTGGTAGACGTCCGGGTCGATGCCGCAGAAGCGCAGGACGTTGGGATGAACCATCCCGCAGCCCAGGATCTCCAGCCAGTCGCTGCCCGCGCCGATGCGGATCTCGCCGCCCGACCGGTCGCAGCCGATATCCATCTCGGCGCTGGGTTCGGTGAACGGGAAGTGGTGCGGCCGGAAACGGCTGACCACGCTGTCCACCTCGAAGAAACGCGCGATGAAGGTCTCCAGGGTCCACTTCAGGTGGCCCATGTGGATGCCCTTGTCGATGACCAGGCCTTCCATCTGGTGGAACATCGGCGTGTGGGTGGCGTCGCTGTCGCAGCGATAGGTGCGGCCCGGCACGACGATACGGATCGGCGGCTCGGTCCCGGCCGCGATCCAGGGCGCGGGCGCGCCCTCGTTGGTCTTCTTCATCGCCCGCACCTGCACCGGGCTGGTGTGCGTGCGCAGCAGCTTGCGCTCGCCGTCGGGGCCGGGGTTGAAGAAGAAGGTGTCGTGCATCTCCCGCGCCGGGTGCTTCTCGGGGAAGTTCAGCGCGGTGAAGTTGTTGAAGTCCGTCTCGATGTCCGGACCTTCGGCGACCTGGAAGCCCATCTCGGCGAAGATGGCGGTCATCTCGTCCATGACCTGCATGGTCGGATGCACCGAGCCGCGGCGGCGGGCCGGAGCGGGCAGAGTCAGGTCCAGGCGCTCGGCGGCGAGTCGCGCGTCGAGCTCGGCGGCTTCCAGCGATTCCTTGCGGCCGCCGATGGCGGTCTGCACGCGGTCGCGCAGGCCGTTGATGGCGGGGCCCGCCGCCTTGCGCTCGTCGGGGCTCATGGAGCCCAGGGTCTTGAGCAGGCCGGAGATGGAGCCGGACTTGCCGAGGGCGGCGACGCGGATCGCCTCCAGCGCGGCGACGTCCGCCGCGGCGGCGATCTGGGCCGAGAGATCGGCTTCGAGTTGGGAAAGGTCGGTCATGACGGCATCCGTCTAGCGATCCGGAACGGGCCCGGCTAGGGCGAGGTTGGGGCTGGGGCCTTGTAGGCGTCGAAGATCCACTTCGGCGGGTCGGGCTCCCACCGCACCGGCCGGCCGTCGGCCGCGGTCCAGCGGTGCAGCCAGACCACGCCGTTGGCCTTCGTCCAGGTGTCTGGACGGGCATAGATGGGGTCCTTCATCGCCTCTTCCAGGGACACGAAGCGGTAGCCGCGGGCCAGGTAGAGGGCGTGGATCTTCGGGTACCAGTCCCGGTTCAGCTCGTTGGCGTGCAGCAGCAGGACCTGCGCCGGCTCGCGGCCGCCGGTCAGCTCGGCGCTGTAGGGCTCGAAATGATCCAGCACCGTGGCCATGTGCGCGACATAGGCCTCGCCGACGGCCTTGGCCCGCGCCGCATCGCCGGCGGCCAGGGCGCGGCGGTAGACCGGCGCGAACATCCAGTCGTTGTTGTCGATCGTGACGGGCGCCTCGCGGTAGCCGCGCGCCTTCAGGCCCTCGGCGATCGCCGTCTTCTTCTCCGGAGTCTCGCCGACCTGGAGGAAGGGGTGGCGGAACCAGACCAGTGACTTGCCGCGCTTGGCCAGCAGCGGCCGGGTGATGACCTCGCCGGCGTCGACGTCGGCCAGATAGGCCTCCGCCGTGGTCTGGTGGATATTGATGTGGGTGGCGGTGTGGTTGCCCATACCGAGCCCGGCGTCGAGCCAGACGTTCAGCACCTCCGGCAGCAGCTCGGCGCGCTTGCTCTCGCACATCCAGCCTTCGTTGACGAAGGCGGTGGCGTGGGTGTCGAGCGGCTTGAGCGTCGCGACCAGATCGCGCGTCAGCGTCATGATCTTCTCACGGTCGCAGAGCACCTCGGGACCGGCCTGGAACGGCAGGTCGTCGATGGTGACGGCGACCGCGCGGGTCTGAGCGGCGACCGGGCCGGCGCAGAGCAGCGCGGCGGCGAGGGCGGCGAGAAGGTTGCGTACGGCCATCGTCAGGGTCCAATCCGTGTGGCGGCAGGCGGAGAGAGGGCGGCGGAGGGCGCAAACGAAAAGCCCCCCGGCTCGCACCGAGGGGCTTTCCAGATCGTCAGTAGGAGCAGAGCTCCCAAGAACCATCAAGCCAGCGCGGCGCGAACCTTGTCGGCGATGGCCTTAAACGCGGTCGGGTCTTGGCCGGCGATGTCGGCCAGGACCTTGCGGTCGATCTCGATCCCGGACTTGTCCAGGCCGTGGATGAACTGCGAGTAGGTGAAGCCTTCCAGACGCGCGGCGGCGTTGATGCGCTGAATCCACAGGCTGCGGAAGTTGCGCTTCCGGACCTTGCGGTCGCGGTAGGCGTACTGACCGGCCTTGTCCACCGCGGCCTTGGCCGTGCGGATGGTGTTCTTGCGGCGGCCGTAGAAACCCTTGGCCTGCTCCAGAACCTTCTTGTGCTTAGCGTGGGCGACGACGCCCCGTTTCACGCGAGCCATTTCTCAGCGCTCCTTCTTACAGGCCGTAGGGCAGGTAGGTCTTGATCGTCTTCACGTCGGAAGCGCTCATGACCTTCGTGCCGCGCTGCTGGCGGATGTACTTGCCGTTGTGGCTGATCAGGCGGTGGCGCTTGCCGGCCACGCCGGCCTTCAGCTTGCCGGTCGCCGTGATCTTGAAGCGCTTCTTGGCGCCAGACTTGGTCTTCAGTTTGGGCATTTTGCTCAGGGCCGAGGCCCTGTCCTCTTTAGAGACGCAATATGAGCCGCCAAGGCATGCCATTTGGCCCGGCGGTTCAGGAAGGCGGGGCTAATACGTCAAACCCCGCCTCTATGCAAGGCTCAGCCGCGCTTGAAGACCAGCGGCGGGGTGTTGGGAAGCTGGAGTTCCAGCGTGTCGCCCTTGATGTGAACGCGGAGCATGTTGGCCCCCCCTTCCGCCGTGAAGGTGTCCTTGCCGTCGAGCGGCAGCAGGCGGCGCTCCGGCCGGTTCGCCCGCGTGTACCACAGTTGGCCGTCGCGGAAGGTCAGCAGGGCCTCGCCATAGCGGCCGGCCAACGACTGCAGATGCTGCGGCGAGACCGTCGGCGGATTCAGCCGGGCGTCGACCTCGGCCAGGGCCCATGCGGCGACTTCGCGGTCGGCCGGCGCGGCGTTCGGGGCGGCGACGAGCTTGGTCAGGGCGTGCTGCAGGGCGACGTCGAGCGTCTTGGCGGGGGCGGCCGGAGTGTCGGGCTTGATGCCGACGCCTTCCCAGTTGGTCCCGCTGACCGGATGGATCGGCCGTCCGGCGGAGATGCTGACCATGAAGCTGGGCGCGATCGGGATCAGGTCGTTGTTGTTGGCCCCGCCGCCGGTGCCGTCGCCGATCAGCTCGCCGAGCTTGAACTGCTGGACGTGGTAGACGAACTCCTCGCAGGCCGAGAAGCAGCCGCCGTCGGTCAGCACGTACAGCGGCTTGCCGATCAGCCGGCCGGCGGGAAGGAAGCCCTGGGATCGCGATTGGGACGGCGTCTCCTGGGCGCGGGTGAAGGTCAGCAGCAGGTCGTCGGACTTGGTGAAGTGGCTGGTCAGATAGTTCACCGCCTGGCCGCTGCCGCCGCCGTTGCCGCGGAGGTCGATGATCACCGCGTCGCCGCCCTTCAGGAAGCGCATGGCGTCGTCGTAGGCTTGGCCGGTGACGTCGTTGACCCAGTAGAAGCCGGTGATCTTCAGATAGCGGACGTTGCCGGGCAGGATCTTCATCTCGGCCAGGCCGTGGTTCTTCTGCAGGGCCTCGGCGCGCCAGAAGGCCTCGGCGCTGGCCTGGGCCTCGGCGCCGTCGCCCGCCTGGGCCGCGTACTGGGCTGGGCTGAAGTCCAGGTACATGTGCTTGTCGCCGCTGGCCTCGGTCAGGTCCTTGCTCAGCGCTTCGGCGAAGGCGGCGGGATTGGCCAGGTCGTAGCGACCAGCCTTCTCGGACTTCTTCAGGCGATCGACGATGGCCGCGCGTTTCTCCGGGAAGACGTAGAGCGTCTGAACCTTGGCGCGGATCTCGGAGAGGGCCGCGGCGCGCTGGGCGGCCGTGAGATCGGCGGCCGGCGCGGGCGGGGCCGGCTGGCGAGCGTGGGCGGGGACGGCGGCGGCGGTCAGGGCGAGGGCGGCGGTCGAGGCGAGCAGCAGGCGATGCATGGCGATGTCCGAGGTCAGAGGAGGGAAGCGACGCGGGTCTTGAGCGGTTGGCGGTCGAGGGCGGCGGCGAGATCGTCGAGACCCTGCAGCAGGCCGGGCGCCTCGCTGGCCAGGATTCCGGCGGTGGCGGCGTTGATGGCGTCCCAGAGCGGTTGCAGCCGTTGCGCCGTCGCCTCGCCCTCGGGGCTGAGGACAAGGGTGTGGCGTCGGCCGTCACGGGGATCCGGGCGGGTTTCGATGAGGCCCGCCGACAGCAGGGCGGCGCGAACCTGGCTCACCGCGGCATGGGTGACGTCCAGGCGCTGGGCCAGTTCGCCGACCGTGGCCGGCCCGTGATCGCGCAGGCTGACGAAGACGGCGTACCAGCGCGGTTCGAACCGGACGCCGGCCTCGCGGTAGAGCGTCTGGACATCGCGATCCAGTCGGTCGATCAGGCGTCTCAAGCGTGTTCCGAAACCTGGCGTGGAGGGCGGGGCGGGGTTGGTCATGTCGATATCCGTAAGCGCTAACGCTTTTTCAGACAACGACGTTACGGATTAAATCCCTGTCATCCTCGCCTTGACGTCTCGCCTTCGCCGCACAATATTCAACTCAGAGGTTGAATATGATCGAAGCCGCAGCTGCTCCCCTCGACCAGACTCTGCTGGCGCTCGCCGATCCGACACGACGCGCCATCCTGCGCCGGCTCGGGGAGGGAGAGCGCCGTGTCACCGAATTGGCCGCGCCCTTCCCGATGTCGCTGAACGCGGTGTCGAAACACATCCGGATGCTGGAGCGCGCCGGCCTGGTCGCGCGCCGCCGGCAGGGACGGGAGCACCTGCTGTCGATCAATCCGGCCGGCCTCGACGAGGCCGCCGACTGGATCACCGCCCAGCGCGCGATGTGGACCGGGACGCTTCAGCGTCTCGATGCGCTGCTGACCGCCGAAGACGCCCAACCGGAGGAGACCCCGATGACCGCCAAGCCGACCGTTCCCCTGATCGTCGTCCATCGTTTCACCGCCTCGGCCGAGCGGGTGTTCGACGCCTGGTTCGATCCGGAGCGGGCGCGGAAGTTCCTGTTCGCCACCCCGACCGGTCGGATCGTGCGCTGCGAGATCGACGCCCGCGTCGGCGGCGCCTTCGTGATCACCGATCAGCGCGATGGGCAGGATATCGAACACGTCGGACGCTTTCTGGAGATCGACCGCCCCCGCCGGCTGTCGTTCACCTTCTCCGTTCCCGCCTATGACGCCGACGCGGATCCGGAGGCGACCCCGGTGATCATCGACATCCGGCCGCTGGACGACGGCGGCTGCGAACTGACCCTCACCCATCACGTCTGGGCCGAGTACCTGGACCAGAGCCGTGGCGGCTGGGCCCTCATCCTGGAGGGGCTGGAAGCGAAGGCGCTCTAGTCCGGCGGATTGTGCTTGAGCAGGAAGGCCATCGTGGCCTCGAGCGACTGCTGGCGGGTGACGGCTTTCGAGAGGTTGTGGTCCTCGCCTTCGAGGGTGACCACCTCGACCGGCTTGCCGGCCTTCTTCAGAGCGTTGGCCAGCAGGGTCGTCTGCTCGTAGGGCACCACCGTGTCGTTCTTGCCGTGGATCAGCAGGATCGGCGCGTCCGCCCGGGCGGCCTGTCGCGTGGGCGAGATCGCCTCCAGCCTCGGATCGTTCTCGTCTGACGAGGCCCAGAACCGGTTCCAGGTGCGGACGGTCTCGGAGCTGTCGCCGGAGCGTCCGGCGCGCCAGGACAGGAAGCGCTTCAGGTCCGAGACGCCGGCGCCCGCGACGGCGCACCGGTAGACGCCCGGATCGAGCGTCACGCCTGCCATCGCCGCATAGCCGCCGTAGCTCCAGCCCACGATGCAGACGCGCTTGGGGTCGACGATCCCGTCCTTGGCCAGCGCGCGGACGCCGTCGGACAGGTCGGTCTGCATCTTGCGGCCCCACTCGCCGTAGCCGGCCGCCTTGAACGCCGGGGTATAGCCCGCCGAGCCGCGGAAGTTGGGCTGCAGCACTGCGTAGCCTCGCGAGGCCAGGGCCTGAGCCTGGTAGTCGAACGCCAGCACGTCGCGCACGGCCGGGCCGCCGTGGGGCAGCACGATCAGCGGCAGTCCCTTGGCCTCGCGGCCCGGCGGCAGCGTCAGGTAGCCGGGGATGTCCAGCCCGTCGGCGGCCTTGTAGCTGTAGGGCCGGATGTCGGCGACGGCTTCGGCGGGAACCTTCGGATAGGCGTCGCCGATGATGTCCGCCTTCCTTCCGGCCAGGTCGACGAGATAGTGGACGCCCGCGTTGCCGGGGCCCTCGACCAGTACGGCCACCTTCTTCCAGTCGGGAGTCCAGGAGGTCAGATGGACGCGCGACTTGGGGAAGCTCTTGATGACCGACGCCCAGGCGGTCTTCGCGACCGGGTCGAAGAAGCGGTACTCGGAACTGTCGACCACGTTGACGGCGCCGATCACCCGGGACGTGGACGGGTCGACGATCAGCGTGTGGACGGGCTTGTCGTCCGGCAGCGCGGCGGAAACCGACCCGTCGTAGCCGACCTTGGCGTACTCGACGCCGTCCTCGCCGGGAACCACCACGACTAGGCCGTCGTCTTCCCGGCTGAGGCCGGCCAGATAGGGGGAATCGAGCGGGGCCAGGGTCGTGAAGACATCCGGCCAAAGGGCGCCCTGCCGCACGGCCGCGCTCCAGTTGCCCTTGACCTCGTTGTAGCGGGCGCGGCCCACGGCGCGCCCCTGGGCGTCGATCAGCCAGCCGAGGCCGTCCATCGGCGACCAGTCCACGATGCTGACCGAACCGTCCTTCACCGACACGCGGGCGAGGTCGAAGCGCGGCGACGGATTGACGGTGATGACCCGGACGAAGGCATAGCCTTCGCCGTCGATGACGCGGACCGACGGCCGGTCGAAGACGCCGCCGATGGCGTTCGGCACCTTCGACGAGACCTGCAGCAGGCGTTTCTTGGAGAGGCTGTAGCTCTGGACGGTCCAGAACACGCGCTTGCGGTTGCCGAACTCAGGCAGGGCGCTGACTACGGAGGCGAGGATGACGATGTCGTCGGGGCCGGCCCAGATCAGGTCCTCGATGTTGGTCTTGCCGAGCGCGATGGTGGCGAGCAGCTCGCCCGAGACGCTCTGCAGAACGAGCCGCCGGTCGTCGCCCACGACGCTGATGAAGGCGAGGCGCTGGCCGTCGGCCGACAGGGTGACGCCGGAAATGGAGGGCAGGGCGCCGTAGGCGGAGAGGGGCGGCGGGGCGGCCTCGGCGCGCGACACAGCAGACCAGGCCGTCGCGCACAACAGCGACAGCGCCACAGCGCAAGCTCGAAACATGGACGCCCTCCCGTACCCCGCGAGCACCCTAGGCGGGGAGGGCGGACGGGCGCAAGCGCTCAGGCGGGGCGGCGCGCGGCCTTGGAGACCTGCCAGGCCATCAACAGGGCGGGGAGGCAGAGGAAGGAGGCGACGGCGAACGGCGCGCCGGCCCCGAACGCCGCGTACAGCGGCGCGGCGCTGAGCGGTCCGAAGATGCGGGCCAGGGCGCCGGCGGCGGTGTTGAGGCCCATCATCTCGCCCTGGCGATCCGATGGGGCGGCCTTGGAGATCAGGGCCCCGATGCTGGGGAAAGCCAGGGATTGGCCAAGCGCCACCAGGATCATGCCGAACACGGCCAGCGGCCACCAGGTCACGAAGGGCTGGTAGGCGAAGCCGACCGCCATGAGGGCCAGGCCGATCATCAGAGCGCCGACCTCGCCGAAGCGCCGCACGGCGCGGCCGGTCAGCAGGCCCTGGGCCAGGGCCGCCACGACGCCGATCACCAGGAAGCAGAAGCCGATCTCGCGCGGGCCCCAGCCGAACTTGGCTTCGCCCCACAGGCCGAACGTCGCCTCCATGCCCGCGAAGCCGGCGATGGAGATCAGGGTGACGCACAGGGCGCGCCAGATCACCGGATGGCGGAAGGCTTCCGAAAGGCCTTCCAGCCGGCCGCGGCGCGGGGCGTCCCGGTGCAGGCGGCGGGTCTCGCGCACGAACAGGATCACGCCCAGCCCGGCGCAGGCGGCCAGCACGGCGGCCAGCAGCAGCGGCGGGCGGAAACCGGCCACGCCTAGCTCCGGATGCGCCAGGATGCCGCCGATGGTCGGGCCGGTGACGAAGCCCAGGCTGAAGGCGGCGCCCATCAGTCCCAACCGGCCGGCGCGGCGATCCGGCGGGGTGATGTCCGCCAGGTAGCCTTGGATGGTGGAGATGTTGGACGACAGGATCCCGCCGATCAGCCGGATCGCGCAGGCGATCCAGAGGCTGGGCGCGAAAGCCAGCAGGACATAGGTCGCGGCGGCGCCGAACAGGGTGACGATCAGCACTGGTCGCCGGCCGATACGGTCCGACAGTCGTCCCCAGATCTGTTCGCCGACGAAGTTGCCGACGGAGAAGGCGGCGAACAGGACGAACACCTGCCAGTCCGGCGCGTCGAACGCCTTGGCGTAGAACGGCAGCAGCGGAATGATCAGGCCAAAGCCCGCCATGTTGACGAACACGATGGCGAGCAAGACGAACAGCGCCCGGCGGTCTCCCTGGGGGGAGGCGCCGGGCGCGACGGGCGGCGCTGCGGCGGTCATGAGGAGCGAGCCTGTAGACCGTCCGGCGCCGCTGGGCAAACGCGGTTCAGTCGGGCGGGTTGTGTTTCTCGAGGAAGGCGACCGTCGACCGAAGCATCTGCAGGCGGGTCTCGCCGCGGGAAACCCAGTGATCCTCGCCCTTGAGCGTCGCAGGGCAGGGGCTTCAGCTTCCGATGGCGAAACGCGAAACGCCCCGGCTGGGGGCCGGGGCGTCTGGTCTGGCGATCGCCTGAAGCCTAGCGCGGGGCCAGGATCATGATCATCTGCCGGCCTTCCATGCGCGGCTCGTACTCGACCTTGGCCACTTCGTCGAAGTCGGCCTTGACCTTCTGGAGCAGCTTCATGCCCAGCTCCGGGTGCGCCATCTCACGACCGCGGAAGCGCAGGGTGACCTTCACCTTGTCGCCTTCCTCGAAGAAGCGCGTCATCGCCTTGGCTTTGACGTCGTAGTCGTGGGTGTCGATGTTCGGTCGGAGCTTGATTTCCTTGAGCTCGACCACCTTTTGCCGCTTGCGGGCCTCGTTCTTCTTCTTCTGCTCCTGGAACTTGAACTTGCCGTAGTCCAGGATCTTGCAGACGGGCGGAGTCGCGTTGGGAACGATTTCCACGAGGTCGAGGCCGGCCTCTTCCGCCGCTTCGAGGGCGGCGCTGATCGGCATCTCGCCCTGCTTCTCGCCATTCTGATCGATCAGAAGAACGCGGGGGACGCGAATGTCTTCGTTCATGCGCGGCCCGTCTTTCACGGGCGGCGTATTGTTGGGACGGCGAATAGGCGGAGCTCCGGTAACTGTTTCAGAGGGTAGGCTTACACGAAAGGCGCGGTTCGCAAGGGCGTTCCGCGTCGGACCTTCGATATATGACCGCGAGGCCCGTTCCAATCAAGCGGCGCCGGGGCCTCGACGGCAAAGATCGCGGGCGGAGCGTCAGCGCGGCAACAGGGCGTTCGCCGCCGTCGCCACCGTCTCGACCGACAGATCGACCAGGGACGGCGCCTGCAGGACCGCGACATGGCCGCGGGGCGCGGTGACCATGGCGTCGCCGTCATCGCGCACCAGGGTGATCGTCGGCGCGCCGGCCGCGGCGATCAGGTGCATCGGACCGGTGTTGTTGCCGATGGCCAGGGCGGCGCGGACGCCGAGCACGGCGATCTGGGCGAAGTCCGTACGTCCGGTCAGGTCACGGGCGTTGCCGGCCAGCTTCTGGATGGTGCGGGCCAGGGCGCTCTCGTGTGGGCCGCCGATGACGACGATGTCGTAGCCGCGGGCGCGCAGCACGGCGCCGAGCCGGCCATAGGCCTCGACCGGCCAGCGCTTCTCGGGGGTGTTCTCCACCCCGCCCGGCACCATCAGCACGAACGGTCGCGGCGCGGCGGCGCCGGGCACGGGCCGAGCATCCGGGGCGCGGCGCAGGATCCAGCTCAGGTCCGGGGCGGGCGCGTCGCCCGGCGCCGTCGGCGCGTCAGGCCAGATGCCGGCGGCCTGCAGCTGCTCGGCCTGACGCTCCAGCGTGTGCATTTCGTCGCGTCGCGGATTGCGGTGCCGCAGCCGCGCGCCGACCGCCGCGCCGGACCACACCGGCGGGAAGGGGCGCAGCAGATGGAACAGGAACTTGCTCCAGCCGGAGCTTTCCAGGTCGTAGACCCGGTCGAAGCGACCGCGCTTGATCTGGCCGCGCAGCGCCATCCAGTCGCCCGGCGTCGTCGGCCGGGCGGTGGTCCAGACGGTGTTGAAGTAGGGACTGGCCTTGGCCAGACCCTCGAACTGCGGAACCGTGAGCAGAGTGACGCGCGCGCGGGGATGCGCCAGCCGGATGCGTTTCATCGCCGCCAGCGACAGGACGAACTCGGCGATGCCGCCCGCCTGGATGACCAGGACCTGCTTGACCTCTCCCGTCAACGCCGCCCCCCCAGAACACGCGCATAGACCTGAAGGGTGGCCTCGCACATGGCGTCGACGGAATAAAGCCGTCTCGCGCGAGAGGCGGCGAATTGGCCCATGGCTCGCCTGCGGACGCCGCCGAGGTCGATCGCCTCGGTCATCGTCTTGGCCCAGGCCTCGGCGTCGCCGGGCGGAATTTTCCAGCCGGTCTCGCCTTCGACCACCGTCTCGACCGCGCCGCCGTGTCCGGAAACGATCACCGGGCGTTCCATGACCTGCGGCTCGACGGCGGCGCGGCCGAAGGACTCTGGCTTGAGGGTCGGCAGCAGCGCGATGTCGCAGGCCAGAAAGGCCGCCGGCATGTCGTCGCAATGGCCGACCACCTTCACGGCGTCGTCCAGGCCGCCGGCCGCGATGGCCGCGAGAATCTCCTCGCGGTACTCGGTGCGGCCCTGGTCGTCGCCGGCGAAGATGATGACGAAGTCCTCGCGCCCGGCCTGGCGCATCTGGCGGGCCGCCTCGACGATGGTCAGATGACCTTTGATCGGGGACAGCCGCCCGCCGAGCAGGAAGGCGGTGCGCGTGTCGCCCTCGGGCAGGCCCCAGGCGGCGCGCAGCGCCTCGACGCGGGCCGGCGCCACCACGCGCGGATCGAACCGGCTCAGGTCGACGCCGCGCGGGATGGTGACCACACGCTCCGGATCGATGGCGTGCTCGGCCAGGATGTGGTCGCGAGTGTATTCGGAATTGGCGATGACGAGATCGCCCTTGGTCATGATCGCGTTGTACCAGCGCTTGAGGCCGTTATTGGCCTTGTAGATGCCGTGGTAGGTCGCGACGAACGGCGTCTTGGTGGCGTGAGCCGCCCACAGCGCGCTGAACGCCGGCGCGCGGGAGCGGGCGTGGACGATGCTGACCCTCTCCCGCCGGATCAGGTCGACCAGGCGCGCGGCGTTGCCGAGCATGACCAGCGGATTCTTCGACTGCACCGGCATCTGCGCCAGGCGGCCGCCGTCTTCCTCCAGCCGGGAGACCATCCGTCCGCCGCGGGCGGCGACCAGCGCCTTGCCGCCCGCCGCGATCACGGCGTGGGCGACGTCGATGGTCGTCTGCTCGGCGCCGCCGGTTTCGAGCTCCGGCGTGACCTGCAGCAGGGTGAAATCGGGAGGAAGGATCGACACGGCGCCTTGCATAGCCTGTGTCGAGGCACGGTAAAATGGCGCTTGCGATCAACCCTTGCGGAGCGGGCATGACGGAGACGGCGGGATATCTGGACCGGGGCGACGGCGAACGATTGGCCTGGCGCCGCGTCGAGGGGCGGGGTCCGACGGTGGTCTGGCTGGGCGGCTTCATGTCCGACATGGCCGGAACCAAGGCCCAGGCCCTGGCCGACTGGGCCCTGGCCAACGACCGCGCCTTCCTGCGCTTCGACTACCTGGGCCATGGCGAGTCGAGCGGCGCGTTCCGCCAAGGCACGATCAGCCGCTGGCGCGAGGACAGCCTGGCGGCCATCGCGGCGCTGACCGAAGGGCCGCTGGTGCTGGTCGGCTCCTCGATGGGCGGCTGGATCAGCTGCCTGGTCGCCGCGGCCATCCCCGAGCGGCTGCACGCGGTGGTGATGATCGCCCCGGCCGCCGATTTCACCGAGAAGCTGATGAAGCCCGGGTTTCCGCCGGAAGCCTTCGAGGCCCTGGCCCGGGACGGGGAGTGGATCCGGCCGTCGCTCTACGACGAGGGCGGCTATCCGATCACCGCGGCGCTGCTGGAGGACGGCGCCCGCTGGTCGATCCTGGGCGAGCCCGTGCCGATCGCGGTTCCCGTGCGCATCCTGCAGGGCCGCGAGGATCCTGACGTTCCTTGGACCCACGCCCTGGAGCTGGCCAATGCGATCAAGAGCGAGGACGTGGTCTTCACCCTGATCAAGGACGGCGACCACCGCCTGAGCCGACCCCAGGACATCGCCCGGCTGATCGCGGCGGTGGAGGAGGCGGGGTAGGGGGCGCGCTGCGTGGTTCGAGACGCCGGCCTGAGGGCCGGCTCCTCACCATGACGAAGGTGGGCGGCGTTCTACTGAATGCGTCATCCTGAGGAGCGAGCTTCAAGCGAGCGTCTCGAAGGACGCACGCACGATGCTACCCCCAGAACGCCCCCACCCGCGCCGCTTCGGCCCGGCCCTGGGCGAAGCCCGCGCGGGCGATGGCCTCGCGGTTGCCGTTGTCCATCAGGTTGCCGCCGAAGGCCGCGCCGCAGGCGGCGTCGGGCGTGATCAGCAGGGCCTCGCCGCCGTGATCGCGGATGACGGCCATCTCGCGGTCCAGGCCCGGCTGCATGATCGCCGCCATCATCGGCGGGACGACGGCGACGATGACCACCTTGCCGTGGTCCCGCGCCATGTCGGCGTTCGTGCCCGAGCGCATGCCGCCGTCGATGTAGCGGCGGCCGTCGATGGTGACCGGCGGGAAGATCGTGGGCACCGCGCAGGACGAGGGCACCGCCAGACGCAGTGGCGCGGCCGTGTCCTTGTTCCACAGCAGAAACTCGCCGGTCTCCGCGTCGATGGCGGTGCAGGCGAACCGTTCCGGCCATGGAGCCTCGGGGATCGGGAAGCCGGACAGAAACACCGCCTCGCTGACCGTCTCGGCGGCGAGGGCCTTGGCGCCCAGCTCGGCCATCAGGGCCTGCGGCATCGCCTGGCCCGGCGTGCGGCGGGACAGGACATCCATCAGGAACGACAGGTCCGGCGGCGGACCCTGGCGTCCGGCCTCGGCTTCCTTGGCCTTTTCGGCGTAGGCGAACTCGCCGTCCAGGACCTCCGCCGGCGTGCGCCCGACGGCCAGCTGGCTGCCGACCACCGAGCCCGCCGAGGTGCCCAGGATGAAGTCGGCGTGATGGACCGCGACCCCGGCGTCGGCCAGTCCCGCGACCAGGCCGGTCTCCCAGGCGATCCCGACCGGGCCGCCGCCGCCCAGCACCAGGGCTTTCGTCATGCCTCGCTCCCCTTGTTTTCGGCAGCGTAGATCGCGGTCAGGCCTTCACGCCAGGTCGGATAGCGCAGCCGCCAGCCGAGTTCGGCCTTGGCGCGGGCGTTGGAGACGCGCTTGTTCTCGGACCAGAAGCGGACGGCGGCCAGGGGCAGGGCGGTCTCGTCGTAGGGAATGAGGGCCGGGGCGATCTGGCCCATCATCTCCGCGGCGAAGGCGTTCAGCACGTGTGGCGGAGCCGGATCGTCGTCGACCAGGTTGTAGGCGCGGCCGGCGTGCGGCCGGGCGACCGAGGCGAAAAGGCCGCTGACGATGTCGTCGACATGGATGCGGCTGAACACCTGGCCCGGCTTGATCAGGTTGCGGGCGCGGCCCTCGCGCAGGCGGTCGAAGGTCGAGCGGCCCGGTCCATAGATGCCGGGCAGGCGGAAGATCTGGACCGTCAGGCCCATGCCGCGACCGACCTCCAGCCAGTCGCGCTCGGCGGCGACGCGGCGGGCGGCCTCGGGCGAGCGGGCGCGCAGCGGGCTGTCCTCGAACACCCAGCCGCCCTCGCGGTCGCCGTAGACGCCGGTCGTGGAGAGATAGCCGATCCAGTCCGGAAAGGCGCCGGCCTGGGCGATCGCCGGGACAAGCGCGTTGAGGCCGGGGCAGCCGCGCTCGTCCGGCGGGGCGGTGACCAGCATCGCGGCCATGGTCGGGGCGGCGACCAGGGCGGCGTGGTCGGCGGCGTCGATCGGGGTCACGCCCTGGGCGCGGGCCAGGGTCGCCGACTCGGCCGAACGGACCGCCGCCCAGACATTCCAGCCTTCGGCCTGCATGCGCTGGGCCATGGCCTGGCCGGTGTATCCGAAGCCGAAGACGAGCAGGTTCGGCAAACGCAAATCCTCCCGTGGAGCGAAGGCCCACACGGGAGGAGTAGTCGCTGAGCCCTTGCGGGCCAAGGCGTCAGATGACGGTCAGCGTCACCTCGATGTTGCCGCGGGTGGCGTTGGAGTAGGGGCAGACCTGGTGGGCCGTCGCGACCAGCTTCTCGGCGGCGTCCCGATCCAGGCCGGGCAGGCTGACGTCCAGGGCCGCTTCCAGGCCGAAGCCGCCCTGACCGTTCGGGCCGATCCCCACCCGGGCGGTTACCGCGCTCTCGGTGATCGTCACGCCCTGGCTGCGGGCGACGAAGCGAAGGGCGCTGTCGAAGCAGGCGGCGTAGCCGGCGGCGAACAGCTGCTCGGGGTTGGTGGCCCCCGCCTTGCCGGCCCCGCCCAGGCTCTTGGGCGTGGACAGGGCGACGTCCAGGACGCCGTCGTCGCTGCGGGCGGAGCCGTCGCGGCCGCCCGAGGCGGTGGCGGTGGCGGTGTAGAGGGTGGCCATGGTGTTTCTCCAAGAAATATTGTGCACAATTAAATTGTGTACGATTTTCAAGTTTGCAATGGGGACTCGCCGCATTATCTGCGGATCATGTCCCAGGCCCCCGCCTTTCCTGAGCCCCGCGACGCGCTGAAGCTGTCGTCGCAGCTGTGTTTTCCGGTCTATGCGGCCGCCAACGCGATCCAGAAGGCCTATCGCCCGCACCTCAAGCCGCTGGGCCTGACCTATCCGCAGTACCTGGTCATGCTGGTGCTATGGGAGGACGACGGCGTCTCGCTGGGCGAGATCGGCCGCCGGCTGCATCTGGACTCGGGGACGCTGACCCCGTTGCTCAAGCGATTGGAAGCCGCCGGCTTGGTGGCGCGGCGGCGATCCGACGAGGACGAGCGAGTGGTGGTGATTTCGTTGACAGCGGCTGGGCGGGCGCTGAAGGCGCAGGCCGAGCCGATCCCGTTCCGCCTGGCGGAGGACCTGCACCTGGAACCGGCGTCGGCGCTCGCGCTGAAGGCGGGGTTGGAGGCGCTCCTGGCCGGGGTGCGGCTGTAGAATGGACGGGGACATGCCCCGGCGGAGCCGGTGCGTGTCCCCATGTCGGGCCTACAGTACGGGGACACGCACCCTGCGGGAGCATGTCCCTTGGGGCCTAGCCCAGCAGGTCCGTGATCGCCTTGCGCGCCGCCGCGCCTAGGTCTTCCCGTTGGAGCGCGAACGCGACGTTGGCGCGCAGCAGGCCGATCTTGTCCCCGCAGTCATAGGTCACGCCGTCGTATTCGAGCGCGTGGAAGTTCTCGATCGCCATCAGCCGGGCCATGGCGTCCGTCAGCTGAATCTCGCCGCCGGCGCCCTTCTGCTGGTCGCCGAGCAGCTTGAAGACTTCGGGCTGCAGGATGTAGCGGCCCGAGATGAACAGGTTCGAGGGCTCGGTCCCCTTCGGCGGCTTCTCGACCATGCCGGTCATCCGGTTGAGCCGGCCTTCATGGCCGTCCAGCGCGACGATGCCATACTTGTGGGCCTCGCCCTCGGGCGCCGGCTCCACCACCACGATGTTGCCGCCGACCGTCTCGTAGGCCTCGACCGCCTGGCGAAGGGCCGGGACCTTCGCGTGCATCAGCATGTCGGGCAGCATCACGGCGAAGGGCTCGTCGCCGATCACGTCGCGGGCGCACCAGACGGCGTGACCTAGGCCGAGCGGCGCCATCTGGCGCACGAAGCTCATCTCGCCGGGCTTGGGCAGTTCCGCGCGGATGTCGGCGAGGATATCGGTCTTGCCCTTGGCCTCGAGCTGGCTCTCCATCTCGGGGTGGTGATCGAAGTAGTTCTCGATCGCCTCCTTGCCGCGGCCGGTGACGAACACGAAGTGCTCGATCCCCGCCGCGCGCCCTTCGGCCACGATGTAGGACAGGATCGGCCGATCCACGACGTTGAGCATTTCCTTCGGCGTGTTCTTGGCGCCGGGAAGGACACGGGTGCCGAGGCCGGCGACGGGCAGGACGGCTTTGCGGACAGGTCTCATGGGAGCGGAGGTAACCGAGCGTCGAGCGCAAATCCAGCGCGGCTTTCGGCAGGCGGTCCACTGTCACGGCTCTGCCGCACTTGGATGGAACCCTCTGGCAAGAGGTTTCCGACAGAATCCGGACGTTGACCGACCTGACGCCGTATGGAAAACCGCCCCGAAGCACAAACCGGAGAACCAGCAGGCGCGCAGAAATGCGGCCCGTTCCGGCGGGCGGCCTGAGGATTGACCTTGAAGTTTCTTTCCCGCCTCTTGAAACGCCAGGAGCGCCGCGGCCCGATCGCGATCGAGGGGCGGCGCGTGTTCGCGATCGGCGACATCCACGGTTGCCATGACCTTCTCTGCGGCCTGATCGACGGCATCCAGGCGGACAAGCAGCCGGGCGAGCCCGACCCGTTGCTGATCTTTCTCGGCGACTACGTCGATCGCGGGCCGGATTCCAGCGGCGTGATCGAACGCTTGATCCAGCTTCGCGTCGATCAGCCGGGGTGCCGGTTCCTGTCCGGCAACCACGAAGAGGCGATGTTGCGCTTCCTCAAGGACTTCGAGGGCGGCCTCATCTGGTCGACCTACGGCGGCAAGGCGACGATGCGCTCCTACGGCGTCGAGCCTCCGGCGAACGACGACGACGTTGAAGCCTGGCGAGAGGCGCACGCCCTGTTCTGCGCCGCGGTGCCCGAGACGCATCTTCGCTTCCTTCGAGGGCTCGAAGATACGATCGAACTCGGCGACTACTTCTTCGTCCACGCCGGCGTGCGGCCGGATCGTCCGCTGAGCGAACAGAGCACGCGCGACCTGCGCTGGATCCGCGAGCCGTTCCTGTCCGACACGCGGCGGCTGGAAAAGGTGATCGTCCATGGCCACACGCCGGGACGGGAGCCGCATTCCGACGACCGGCGGATCGGGGTGGACACCTGGGCCTACAACACCGGCGTGCTGACCGCCGTGGAGCTGGACGGCGACGGGCGCGGGTTCATCCAGGCTCGGCGCGAAGCCGACGGTACGGTCACGGTCGGGTTCGAGGACCTGGACGAAGACGCCGCCTAGCGGACGCCCTGCAGCGCCATGACGGCGCCGAGGATATGGTAGAGCGAACTGGCGGGCGCGGGTTCTTCCAGGAAGTCGCCCTCGGCCGTCTGCTTGTCGCGCCAGAGGCCGGGGACCGTCGTGTCGAGATAGCGCCAGAGGCCCCGGGCGGCCTGGCCGGCCTCTTCCGTCGCGTTGGCGAACCCCCGCTCCGCCATCATCACCTCGGTGCGCAGGCGCTCGGTCTGCGGCCAGAGCCTGGCGCGGGCGGACCTGACGGAGAGATCCGCCCAGAGTTCGTCGACCGCGGCGTCGCGCGCCGCATCGACGCCCGCCCGTCCGGCCTTGACCAGGCCTTCGATCGTTTCACCGACCGCGCGGTCGCCGCGCAGCCGCGACCAGCTGTGCAGCAGCCAGGCCCATTCGAACTGGTGGCCAGGCTCGATGAAGCGGCCGTCGTCGCCGGCCGCGGGACTCCAGGTTTCGTCGTAGACTTCCCGAAGGATCCCGCTCTTCGGATCGACGAAGCGATCGAGGGCCAGCGCCACGATCTCGTCCGCCAGTTCGCCCCACTGGGCGCCGCCGGTCAGCTCGAACCAGGCCAGGGCCGATTCCAGCAGATGCATCTGGGCGTTGGCCTGGAAAGGCCAGGGTCCGTTCTCGCGGAAGCCCCGGCCCGGCGCCCGCATCAGCTCCAGCCCCTTGAGCAGCGCGGCGGCCCGGTCGCCGATGTCGGTCCGCTCCGGCGCGATGCGGCTGACGGCGGCCATAGCCAGCAACGCGAACGCCTGATCGTAGAGAACCGGCGTATCGTCCAGCACGGCGCCGTCCGGGGCGACCAGCGCGGCGTACCGGCCGTCCTCGCGGGCGTAGTGGGCCAGGAAGAAGTCCAGTCCGTGCAGCGCGGCCTGTCGCCAGGGGCCGGACCAGCCTTGGGCGGCGGCGACGGCGTAGACATAGGCCTGGCGGGTCTGGACGCGCGAGCGCCGTCCCGCCTGGATCGGACGGGCGTGCTCGTCGAGCGCTTCGTGGAAGCCGCCGTGGTCGAAGTCCGCGCCGAGCGTCCACCACAGCGGCAGGGCGCTGGCCTTGAGCCAGTCTTCGTATCGGTCGCGCCAGGCGGTCAGGGTGAGTTCAGCGGGCACGTCCAGCTCCCGGGCCTGAGCGGCCGTCAGTCTATCGACGATGAGCTTCACCGACTGGCTTGAGTCGAGTCCGCAGATCAACAGCGCGTCGGGCTCGGCGACGATGGCCAGATCGTGGAGGCCGACGCCGGCGACACGGAGCGGCCCGTCGTTGCGGATCAGGCAATCGTGGGAATCGACCAGGATGGCGTTTCCCGACACGACGTTCCCCGCGTCGTCATGCTCGCCGACGGCATGGATGGCGTCCCAGGCGCCCAGGTCGGACCAGGAAAACGCCACTGGAAGGACGGCCGCCTTGTCGGTCTTCTCCATCAGCGCGTAGTCGATCGAGATCCGCGGCGCGTCGAGGAAGGCGTCGCCCAGCCGAATGCTCCGGCCTGTTCGACGGGCCGAACGGAGGGCTTCGCCCGCGGCCTCGGCCAGGCCGGGCGCGTGGCGCGCGATCTCTTCCAGCAGGGTGGTCGCCCGCGCGACGAAGTTGCCGCTGTTCCAGAGGCAGCCCTGGTCCAGGAACGCCAGGGCGCGGTTGAGGTCGGGCTTCTCGACGAACTGATCGACCTGAAGAACCTCGCCCGAGGCCGGGCCGGGCCGGATGTAGCCGTAGGCCGTGGCCGGCCCCGTGGGACGAACGCCCAGCGTCACGATCCAGCCCTCGGCGGCGGCCTGGCCGGCGACGGCGATCGCCCGCCGGAAGGCGTCGGCGTCGGGGACATGGTGGTCGGACGCGACGACGGCGATGATCCCGTCCGGATCGGTTTCGGCGACGTAGGCCGCGGCGGCGGCCATGGCCGGACCGGAGTCCCGCGGCTCCGGCTCGAGCAGCATCGAGGCCTCCAGCCCCACTTCCGCCAGCTGGCGGCTTAGGATGGCTTCATAGCGAGCGCCGGAAACGACAACCAGCGACCGGTCGGCGGCCAGGGCCGCGACCCGTTCGACGGTGTGCTGGAAGATGGTCGCCTGGCCATCGAGCGAAACGAACTGCTTCGGTCGCGAAGGCCGCGACACCGGCCACAGGCGCGACCCGGCGCCGCCGCACATGATGACGGGATAGATGCGCAAGCCCGAAGTCTCCCCCGGATTGACGCAATGGTTGAATTGTCCGCGCGAGTCAACTCTCGCGAGTTGTGAGTGCGATCCGTCCACGCTGCACTCTCCGATCGGGGAGCCCGTCCCAGCCGGGCGATCCCCTAACGCGGCGCGGATGGCGAGTGTTCCCGGCGCCTATTCCACCGTCACCGACTTGGCGAGGTTCCGCGGCTGATCGACGTCGGCGCCCTTGAGGACGGCGACATGGTAGGCCAGGAGCTGGATCGGAGCCGACATCACCAGCGGCGAGATCAGGGGGTCGCTGGCCGGCGCGGTCATCACCACCTTCGCGCCGGCGGGAGCATGCTTGGCGCCTTCCGGATCGGTGATGAAGACCACCTGGCCGCCGCGGGCCATGACCTCGCTCATGTTCGAGGCCGACTTCTCGTAGTAGCTGTCGTAGGGGGCCAGGACGATGATCGGCGTATGCTCGTCGACCAGCGCGATCGGTCCGTGCTTCAGCTCGCCGGCGGCATAGCCCTCGGCATGGATGTAGCTGATCTCCTTGAGCTTCAGCGCGCCTTCCAGGGCCAGGGCGGACATCGGGCCGCGGCCCAGGTAGAGCACGTCGCGAGCCTTGGCGATGTCGACGGCCACGGCCTTCACGGCGTCCTCGAGGCCGATCGACTCGGCGATCAGGCGCGGCGCCTCCAGCAGGATGCGGACCAGGCGCTGCTCTTCGGCCGCGTCGATCCGGCCGCGGGCGCGGGCGGCGGCGACGGCCAGGGCGGTCAGGACGCTGACCTGGGCGGTGAAGGCCTTGGTAGAGGCGACGCCGATCTCCGGACCGCAATGGATCGGCCAGACCACATCGACCTCGCGGGCCATGGTGGATTCCTGGGCGTTGACCACCGCGGCGGTCTTCAGGCCCTTGGCCTGGCACAGGCGCAGGGCGGCGAGGGTGTCGGCGGTCTCGCCGGACTGCGACATGGCGATGGCGAGGGCGCCCGGGCGGAGGGCGGGTTCGCGATAGCGGAACTCCGAGGCGATCTCGATGTCCACCGGCAGGTCCGCCAGCTTCTCGATCAGGTACTTGCCGACCAGGCCGGCGATGTAGGAGGTGCCGCAGGCGACGATCTGGATGCGGTCCAGCGCCGCGAAGTCGACGTCGCCGGCCATCCGGGCCCGACCCGCGATGGGATCGATATAGGCGGCGATGGTGTGTTGGCAGCCCTCCGGCTGGTCATGGATCTCCTTCTCCATGAAGTGCCGGTAGTTGCCCTTCTCGACCAGGGCCGCCGAGGCGGAGACGATCTTCATGGGGCGTTCCACGGGCGTGCCGGTTTCGTCGAAGATCTCGGCGCGGTCGTGGTCGATGGCGACATAGTCGCCTTCCTCCAGGTAGGTGACCTTGTTGGTGAAGGGACCGACGGCCAGGGCGTCGCTGCCCAGGAACATCTCGCCGGCGCCGGTCCCGACGACCAGGGGGCTGCCGCGACGGGCGCCCATGATGAAGTTGTCGCGGCCTTCGATCAGCACGGCCAGGGCATAGGCGCCGGTCAGCCTGTCCAGGGCGCTCTTGAAGGCCGCCAGAGGCGCGGCGCCCGCGGCCAGGTAGTGGTCGATCAGGTGGGCGACCACCTCGGTGTCGGTCTCGCTTTCGAAGACGCGGCCTTCGGCCTGCAGTTCGGCCTTCAGTTCCGCGAAGTTCTCGATGATGCCGTTGTGGACCAGGGTGACGCGGCCGGCGGTGTGGGGGTGGGCGTTGCGTTCGGACGGCGCGCCGTGGGTGGCCCAGCGGGTGTGGCCGATGCCGATCTCGGCGGTCAGCGGCTGTTCGGCCAGGACCGCCTCGAGCGCGCGGATCTTGCCCAGGGCCCGCCGGCGTTCGACGCGGCCGCCGCGCTGGACGGCGACGCCGGCGGAATCATAGCCGCGATATTCGAGGCGCTTGAGGCTCTCGATGAGACGATCGGAGACGGGCGCCTTGCCCACGATGCCGATAATGCCACACATGCCAGTTTCGCCGATTCCGCTGGAAGAGGATAAGAACTGTCGGGAAGAACGAATCCCGCGCCGGGGGCTTTAGCATCGGCGCACCGCGGTTCGGTATAAAAGTGCGTTGCAGACTGTTGCGCGGCGTATGCGCAGGGATATCGACATGACCAAGCGAAACTACTTCGGAACCGACGGCATCCGTGGACAGGCCAACAGCTATCCGATGACCGCCGAGGTCGCGCTGCGCGTGGGCCTGGCCGCCGGCAAACTGTTCCGCCGCGATCATGGACGCAGGCCCCTGGTCGTGATCGGCAAGGACACCCGGCTGTCGGGGTACATGGTCGAGCCGGCCCTGGTGGCGGGGTTCACCAGCATGGGCATGGACGTGCGCCTGTTCGGCCCGCTGCCGACGCCGGCGGTGGCGATGATGACGCGGTCGATGCGCGCCGATCTGGGCGTGATGATCAGCGCGTCGCACAACGCCTACAGCGACAACGGCATCAAGCTGTTCGGCCCTGACGGCTACAAGCTCTCGGACGACCGCGAGATCGAGATCGAGCGCAACATGCACGAGGGTCTACAGGAGGGCCTCGTGGCGCCCGCCGATCTCGGCCGGGTGCAGCGCGTCGACGACTCCCAGGCGCGTTACGTCGAGATCGCCAAGGCGACCTTCCCGCGTCGCCTCAGTCTGAACGGCCTGCGGATCGTGATCGATTGCGCCAACGGCGCCGGATACAAGGTCGCGCCGGCGGTGCTCTACGAACTGGGCGCCGAGGTGATCAAGGTCGGGGTCGACCCGAACGGCTTCAACATCAACGAGGAATGCGGCTCGACCTATCCGGCCGCCATGGCCAATGCGGTCCGCGAGTATCGCGCCGACATCGGCATCGCCCTGGACGGCGACGCCGATCGCGTGACGATCTGCGACGAGACCGGTCAGGTGGTCGACGGCGACCAGATCATGGCCATCGTCGCCGGCGCCTGGGCGCGCGAGGACCGGCTGAAGGGCGGCGGCGTAGTCGCCACCGTGATGTCGAACCTCGGCCTCGAGCGCTTCATGACCGGCAGGGGACTGAAGCTCGAGCGGACCCCGGTCGGCGACCGCCATGTGATGGAGCGGATGAAGGCCGGCGGATTCAACCTGGGCGGCGAGCAATCCGGCCATGTGATCCTGTCCGACTTCTCGACCACCGGCGACGGCCTGATCGCGGCGCTGCAGGTGCTGGCGGTGCTGGTCGAGTCCGGCCAGCCGATGAGCGCCCTGGCCCGCCAGTTCGACCCGGTGCCGCAGCTGCTCGAGAACGTCCGCTTCGCCAAGGGCGGCAAGCCGCTGGAGCACGCCGGCGTCAAGGCGGCGATCGCGGCGGCCGAGCAGCGCCTGAACGGCGGCGGCCGGGTCCTGGTCCGCGCCTCGGGCACTGAGCCCCTGATCCGCGTCATGGCCGAGGGCGACGACGAGGCCCTGGTCGCCGAACTGGTCAAGGAGATCGCCGGCGCGGTGAAGGCCGCCGCGCCGATCTAGCCTGGCGACGCCCCGCCCGGCCGCGCGGGGCGAAGGACGAAACAGGACCGCGGCCGCATGGGGGAGCCGACGTGACTCAAGAGTCCATCTTCCTGCCGGTTCTCGGCATGGCGTTCCTGACCTTCCTGGTCCTGGTCCTGATCCCGATGCGTCGGTTCCGGGCCGTGTTCCGGAAGGAAGTCGGTCCCGACGATTTCGCGCTCGGCGAGTCCGCCGCCGTGCCTGGCCACGTGGCTCTGGCCAACCGCAACTACATGAATCTGCTCGAGCTGCCGGTTCTGTTCTACGTCGTCTGCGGGGCGTTGTTCGTGACCGGCAATGTCGACGGCCTCGCGGTCGGCCTGGCTTGGGCTTACGTCGCGGTGCGCGCGCTGCACAGCCTGGTGCACCTGACCTACAACCGGGTCATCCACCGCCTGGCGCTGTTCGCCGCCAGCAACGTCGTCCTGGTCATGCTCTGGACGGTGTTCGCCATCCGCGTCTGGCCGAGCGCGGCCTAGCCCTCCAGAAGCGCCAGCAGGGCGAAGCTGACCAGCCAGTGCTCGCCCATATAGTCGCCGGCCACATGGGGCAGGGCGTCGGCCAGGTGCGTCTCGGCGGCTTCCAGGGCGACGGCGCGGGCCGGATCGCCTTCGGGCAGAGCTCCGGCGATTCCGCGCCAGCACCAGGCGCGGCTGAGGTTCAGGCCGTCCAGGTGGGCGATCTTGCCGTCGGTGCGGTCGCTGACCGTCGCGGGCGTGAACAGCGTCGCGGGGCGGCGCTCGGCGAGGTCCGGCAGGAAGTCGGCGAACCAGGCGCCGAAGGCCTCGGCCGGCAGCATGCGGCGCAGGCATTCGGCCTCCATCAGGGCCGGCGAGAGGAATTCGTCGCCGCTCGGCTCCCAGGCCTGGCAGGCCTTGTCGCCGGCGTACCAGCCGCGGGCCGTCTCCATCGCCAGCACGGTCAGGTCGGGATCGCCGCAGGCGTGGGCGTAGTCCATCGCCAGGCGCAGGGCGAAGGCGGTGTTGGTGTGGACGCCGGCCCGCAGCGGATAGGTCGCCTTGGGCAGGAAGGCCTTGAACCGGTCGGCGAAGGCGTTGGCGAGGGGGCGAAGCGTCTCGTAGGCCGTCGGGTCGTCGTGCGCGCGCAGTTCCGCCGCCAGCTTCAGCAGCCAGGCCCAGCCGTAGGGACGTTCGAACACGCCGCTGAGCGGCCGGTCGAGATAGGCGCGCTCGCCCTCGACCTTCTCGGCCGTGAAACTGTCGGCGAACAGGGCGTGGATGGCCGGCGCCTCCGGCATGTCGGGATACCGCCGCAGCAGCGCGGCCAGGCTCCAGTAGCCGTGGACGCAGCTGTGCCAGTCGAAGCTGCCGAAGAAGATCGGATGGTGCTCGCGGTGGGGCGCGACGTCCTCCGGGCCGTTGAAGACGTGATCGGCCTTATGCGGGTACGCGCGCGTCACGTGGCCCAGCACGATGCCGGCGAAGCGGCTGGCGATCTGCGGCGTCAGGCGGGTCTCAGAAACGGAAGGCGAGGACATACATCAGCACCGTATTGGCGATCAGCAGGATGAGAGCGGTCGGAATCTGGGCGCGGATGACGCCGTTGCGGTCGGGAAGCTCCAGCAGGGCGGCGGGCACGATGTTGAAGTTGGCCGCCATCGGGGTCATCAGCGTGCCGCAGAAGCCCGACAGCATGCCGATGGCGCAGACGATGGCCGGATCGCCGCCGTGCTTGCCGATGATCAGGGGCAGGGCGATGGCGGCGGTCATCACCGGGAAGGCGGCGAAGGCGTTGCCCATGACCATGGTGAACAGCGCCATCCCCAGGGTATAGGCGCAGACCGAGGCCAGCGGCCCATCCAGCGGCAGCCAGTCGGTCGCGATCCCGCCGATCACGTCGCCGACCTTGGCGACGGCGAACACCGCGCCCAGGGCGGCCAGCGCCTGGGGCAGCAGCGCCGCCCAGCCGACCGAGTCCATCAGCCGCCGGCCTTCCGAGAGCGCGACCGCGGGCCGGGCGCGGAACATGATCATCGCCGTCGCCGTGGCCAGCAGGATGCCGGCCCCCAGCGAGATCAGCGTCACCTGCTTGGGATCGACCAGGGGCTGGCCGCCGATCGAGACGTGCTTGAGCCAGAGCGTCCCGGCCAGGGTGACGATCGGCGGGATCAGGGCCGGGACGAACAGCCGGTCGCCCCAGCGCTCGGCGCGCTCGGCGCGGTCGGTCTGCGGCGCCGGCTGGCCGCGGCCCATCCAGTTGAAGCCGGCGACCAGGGCCATGGCGACCAGGATCAGGCCGTTGACCACGTCCGGCAGCCAGGAGCCGGCCAGGAAGCTGACCGCGAACAGGGTCCAGAACGCCGTGTTGCCCCAGCGCCTGGGGTTGGTGCGGTCGGTCGCCGAGCCGATCGCGAACAGGGCGAACATCAGGCCGGCGACGACATAGAGGACGGAGAGCCCGATCACAGCCCGGCCTCCTTGCGCAGGCGGCGGTCGAGCAGCATCAGCCGGCCGCCGTGGACCAGCAGGGCCACGATCGCCGTCGGGATCGCCCAGACCGACAGGTGCAGCGGCTGGACGATGATGCCGTTGGTCTCCAGGAAGCCCTTGATCAGCAGGATCGAGGCGATGGCGATGAAGATGTCCTCGCCGAAGAACAGGCCGATGTTGTCGGTGGCGGCGGCGAAGGCCTTCACCCGGTTGCGGCTCTGGTCGGACAGGTTCGGATCCTGCGCCTCGGCGGCGGCCTCGGCCATCGGCGCGATCAGCGGCCGGACCATCTGAGGGTGGCCGCCCAGCGAGGTCAGGCCCAGCGCGGCCGTGCCCTGGCGGATGACCATGTAGATCAGCAGCAGCCGGCCGGTCGTCGCCGACTTCAGGCGCTGGATCAGCGTCTTGGCCCGCTCCTGCAGACCCTCCCGCTCCAGCAGCCCGATCAGCGGCAGGATCAGCCAGGTGACGCTGATGTAGCGGTTGTCCTTGAAGGCCTTGCCGAGCACGGCCAGCGTGTCGACCGCGCCGTGCCACAGCATGACCGGCGTCAGCCCCGGCGCGATCAGCGCGGCCAGGCCGGTGACCAGCGCCGCGATCACCACCGTCAGCAGCGGATTGAGCCTGAGCGCGAAGCCCAGGACCACCGCCAGCACCCCCAACAGCACCCACATGCCCGGAGTCTCCCCTTTTTTGGCGATGCTACGGCGGGGGAGGGAGCGGGGAAAGCCGCCGAGAAGCCTATGAGGCCGCCATCGGGCTGACGTACGCCGAGACCGAACGCCGGCGCTTGGCCAAGCGGCTGGCCGGCCCGTCGTCGGACTAGGCCCCGCGGCCGATGCTCGCGTAGCGGAAGCCGCGGCGTTCCATCTCGTCCTGGCGATAGATGTTGCGCAGGTCGACCACCACCGGCTTCTTCATCAGCAGCTTCATGCGGTCGAGGTCGAGCGCGCGGAACTGGTCCCATTCGGTGATGATCACGGCGACGTCGGCGCCCTCGACCGCCTCGTAGGGGTTGGCCTTGAAGTCCACGTCGCGCAGCATCTGGCGCGCCTCGTGGCCTTCCGGGTCGAAGGCCTGCACTGTCGCCCCCATCGCCTGTAGGGCGGGGATGATGTCGAGGCTGGGGGCGTCGCGCATGTCGTCGGTGTTGGGCTTGAAGGTCAGGCCCAGGACGCCGACGGTCTTGCCCTTCAGCTCGCCGTCCAGGGCGTCGGCGACCTTGCCGGCCATGGCCTTCTTGCGCGAGTCGTTGATCGCCACCGTGGTCTCGATCAGTCGCACGGGCGAGCCGGCGTCGCTGGCGGTGCGGACCAGGGCCAGGGTGTCCTTCGGGAAGCAGCTGCCGCCATAGCCGGGGCCGGCGTTGAGGAACTTGCCGCCGATCCGCTTGTCCAGGCCGATGCCCTTGGCGACCTGCTGCACGTCGGCGCCGACGGCCTCGCAGAGGTCGGCGATCTCGTTGATGAAGGTGATCTTCATCGCCAGGAAGGCGTTGGCCGCGTACTTGATCAGCTCGCTGGTTCGGCGGCCGGTGAACAGGATCGGGGTCTCGTTCAGGAACAGCGGACGGTAGAGTTCCCGCATCACCGCCTGGGCGCGCGCGTCATCGGTGCCGACCACGACGCGGTCGGGCCGCTTGAAGTCCTCGATCGCCGCGCCTTCGCGCAGGAACTCGGGGTTGGAGACCACCGCGAACTGGGCGTCGGGACGGGCTTTGCGGATGATGGCTTCGATCTCGTCGCCGGTGCCGACCGGAACGGTCGACTTGGTGACAATCACGGTGAAGCCGTCGATCAGGCCGGCGATCTCCTCGGCGGCGGCGTGGACGTAGCTCAGGTCGGCATGACCGTCGCCGCGGCGCGAGGGCGTGCCGACGGCGATGAACACCGCCTCGGCGCTGCGGATCGCTTCGGCGCCCTCGACCGTGAAGCTCAGGCGGCCTTCCCGAACGTTGCGCTCGACCAGATCCTCCAGGCCGGGCTCGTAGATCGGAATCTCCCCCTTGTTCAGGCGGTCGATCTTGCCGGCGTCCTTGTCGATGCAGACGACATCGTGGCCGAAATCGGCGAAGCAGGCGCCGGACACCAGGCCGACATAGCCGGTGCCGATCATGGTAACGCGCATGGAGCCGACCTTTCTCTGATCCGGTTCGCGAAGCCGCCTCCTAACAGCCGGGCGGACCCGGCGGAAGGCGACCGATCGTCAGACTTCCTGGTTGTAGGCGCCGACCTCGGCGTACTTGGCCAGACGGGGCTTCACTTCCTCGCGGAACAGGGCGCGCATATCGTCGGCCGAGCCGGTGCTCTCGACGACCACCACCAGTTCCGGCTTGTTCGACGAGGCCCGGACCAGCACCCAACTGCCGTCCTCCAGCGCCACCCGGACGCCGTTCACGGTGATCACGTCGACGATCTTGCGGCCCAGGATCGTCCCGCCGGCGGCGGCCAGATCCTGGTATTCCCGCACCACCTTCTCGACGACGCCGTACTTGAGCTCATCGGCGCAGTGCGGGCTCATGGTCAGCGAGGTGTAGGCGATCGGCAGCGCGTCCTTGAGCTGGGACAGCGTCTTGTCCGGGTTGCGGTCCAGCATGGTCAGGATCGCGGCCGCGGCGGTCAGGCCGCAGTCATAGCCCCGGCCCAGCGGTTCGTTCAGGAAGAAGTGGCCGCTTTTCTCGAACCCGGCCAGGGCGCCGATCTCGGCCGTCTTGCGCTTGATGTAGCTGTGGCCGGTCTTCCAGTAGACGGTGGTGCAGCCGTTCTCGGCCAGCACCGGGTCGGTGGCGAACAGGCCGGTCGACTTCACATCGACGATGAAGGTCGCGCCCTTGTTCAGCGGGGCCAAGTCGCGGGCCAGCATCAGGCCCATCTTGTCGGCGAAGATCTCCTCGCCGGTGTTGTCGACCACGCCGCAGCGGTCGCCGTCGCCGTCGAAGCCCAGGGCCAGGTCGGCGCCGTGCTCCTTCACGGCCTTGGCCATGGCTTGGAGCATCTCGTGGTCTTCGGGGTTGGGATTGTACTTGGGGAAGGTCCAGTCGAGGTCGCAGTCCATCTCGATCACGACCGCCACGCCCATCTTGCGCAGGGCTTCCGGCACGAAGGCCCCGGCGGTGCCGTTGCCGCAGGCGGCGACGACCTTCAGCGGGCGCTTGATGTCGGCGCGGCGGGCGACGTCATCGACGTAGCGCTCGGCCACGCCGTCGACGCGGACGATCCGGCCGCCCTCGCGCTCGACGAACTGGCCGTTCAGGACAATGTCCTTCAGGCGGGTCATCTCGTCGGGGCCGAAGGTCAGCGGACGGTTCGCGCCCATCTTCACGCCGGTCCAGCCGTTCTCGTTGTGGCTGGCGGTGACCATGGCCACGCAGGGCGCGTCGAGGTCGAACTGGGCGTAGTAGGCGGTGGGCGACAGGGCCAGGCCGATGTCCAGCACCTCGCAGCCGGCGGCGACTAGGCCCAGGGTCAGGGCCTGTTTGATCGACTGCGAGTAGGACCGGAAGTCGTGGCCGACCACGATCTTCGATTGGCCCAGCTCATGGATGTAGGTGCCCAGGCCCAGGCCCAGCGCCTGGACGCCCAGCAGGTTGATCTCCGGACCGAACAGCCAGCGCGCATCGTACTCGCGGAAGCCGGTCGCCTTGACCAGCGGCTCGTTCTCATAGGCGACCGTGTTCGGGACCAGATCGGCGCGGGGCAGGAAGGGCATGGAGAAGTCCGTCGAATGAATGCGGGGCGGCGCGGGCGTCAGACGACGCCGGCGCTGAGAACGTCATGAACGTGCAGGACGCCGATCGGCTTCCCGTCCTTCACGACGAACAGGGCGGTGATGCGGCTGTCGTTCATCAGCCTGGCGGCGTCGCCGGCCAGGGTCTCGGCGGTGACGGCCTTGGGGTTGCGGGTCATGATCTCGCCGACGGTCTTGCCGGCCAGATCGTTGAAATGGCGGCGGAGGTCGCCGTCGGTGACGACGCCGATCAGGCGTCCGTCGTCGGACACCACGCCGACGATGCCCAGCCGGCGCTCGCTCATGACGCTGACGGTGTCGGGCATCGGGGTCGCTTCGCCGACCAGCGGGGCCTCTTCGAGCCGGTGCATCAGGTCGCCGACCGTGCGCAGCATCGCGCCGAGCTTGCCGCCGGGGTGGAAGACGTGGAAGTCGCGGGCGGTGAACCCGCGCCGTTCCAGCAGGGCCACCGCCAGGGCGTCGCCGAGGGCGATCTGCAGGGTGGTGGAGGTGGTCGGGGCGCTGACCTCGCCGGTCGCCTCGGGGGCGTCGGGCAGCTGCAGCACGATGGTGGAGGCCTTGCCGAGCGCGCTCTCGGGATTGGCGGTGATGCCGATCAGGGGAATGCCGAAGCGGCCGCTGTACGCCAGCACGTCGGCCAGCTCGCGGACCTCGCCCGACTTGGACAGGCCCAGGATGACGTCATCCGAGCCGATCATGCCCAGGTCGCCGTGGCTGGCTTCGGCGGGATGGACGAACATCGCCGGCGCGCCGGTCGAGGCCATGGTGGCCGCGATCTTCCGCGCCACGTGGCCGCTCTTGCCCATGCCGGTGCAGACGATGCGGCCTTTGCAGTTGAACAGGGTCTCGACCGCCGTGACGAACGGCTGGCCCAGCCCGTCGGCCATCAGGCGCAGGGCGTCGGCCTCGGTCGCCAGGACGCGACGGCCGACGGAAACGGCGTCGAAGCTCATTGCGGCTGCTCCATGGAGCTCAAGCTCGAGCGGCCGAACGGCGCGGGGGAGGGTTGTCCCATGCCCTGCGGCCAGACCAGCGCCAGGGCCACCATGCCCGCGGCGATCAGGATACAGAGCGGGAAGAAGATGCGGTCTCGCAGCATGAGGGCGGATATAGCAGCGTGAACGGGGGACCGCGAGGGCGGCGCGGCTCAGATCGTTCGCGCCCGGCGCAGAGAAAAGGCGCAGACCAGCACCCAGAGCACGATGGAGCCCTCGACCACCCGCTGGACCAGTCCGCTCGCCGGGGGTTCGCTGAGCATCCAGGCGAAGGCGGCGGTCGAGACGAGACCGCAGGCTAGGCCGAGCGGGAACAGAAGTCCGGACCCTGGCCAGCGCCGGGCGGCGAGCCCCAGCAGGATCATTCCGACCGGCGCGCCCAGATAGCCGGCCAGCGAGGTCAGGTTGTGCATCACCTGGGAGATGTCCGACGAGGTCGCCGGGCAGCCGAACTCGCAGGGAAAGAAGGCGATGGCGACGTAGCCGAGGCCGAAGAGGCCCAGGCAGGCGAATCCGACCGTCCGCCGCCGACTTCGCGGCTCGACCAGCGCGGCGGCGATCGAAAACAGGGTCAGGCAAAGGCCGACCGGCAGGAAGCCGCCGAAGTTGACCAGCCTGCCGTGCGGGGACCCGGTCGCGCCCAGCTCACTGATGAAGTTGTCGACGTGGGAATAGCCGGGCCAGGCGGCGCCCGCCACGACGATCACCGCCACGAGCAGCGCAACGCCGGCGGCGCCCGCCCAGAAGGCGACGGTTTTGATCACTGTAGGCTCCCCCGCCGACAACGCTGCTCGGCGAGCCATGGCATGGTTCGGCGCGCACACAAAGCCTTCGCCCTTGACGCCTCGCCGCCCGGCCCTTAGCCCGTCGCGCCATGTCCAAGCTCGTTCTTCTCCGCCACGGCCAGAGCCAGTGGAACCTCGAAAACCGCTTCACCGGCTGGGTGGACGTCGACCTGACCGCCGAGGGCGAAGCCCAGGCCAAGCGTGGCGGCGAGCTGCTCAAGGCGGCGGGCGTGCACTTCGACCGCGCCTACAGCTCGGTCCTGACCCGCGCCAACCGCACCGGCGAGATGGCGCTGGCCGAGGCCGGGCAGGGCGATCTGGCCCTGACCAAGGACTGGCGTCTGAACGAGCGCCACTACGGCGGCCTGACCGGGCTGGACAAGGCCGAGACCGCCGCCAAGCACGGCGACGAGCAGGTCAAGATCTGGCGCCGCAGCTACGACATCCCGCCGCCGCCGCTGGAATCCGGCAGCGAGTGGGATTTCAGCAAGGACGCCCGCTACGCCGGCCAGGCGATCCCGGACACCGAGAGCCTGAAGACCACGCTCGACCGCGTCCAGCCCTACTGGGACGCCGAGATCGCGCCGAAGCTGAAGGCCGGCGAGACGGTGCTGATCGCCGCCCACGGCAATAGCCTGCGCGCCATCGTGAAGCTGCTGTTCAACGTGCCCGACGACCAGATCGTCGAGGTCGAGATCCCGACCGGCAACCCGTTGCTGATCGACCTGGACGCCGACCTGAAGCCGACGGCGGCGCGCTACCTCGACATCGCCCGCGCGACGCCGCTGCCCAGCCTCTAAGAGTGCGTGGTTCGAGACGCCGGCCTTGCGGCCGGCTCCTCACCATGACGAACTCTGTGCAATCCAACCCCATGCGTCATCCTGAGGAGCGATCCCTCAGGATCGCGTCTCGAAGGACGCACGGAGCCGATGCTGTCTGACAAGGACCACATGCGCCGCGCCATCGCGGTCGCCCGCGCCAACCTCGGCAAGACCGCGCCCAACCCGGTGGTCGGCTGCGTCATCGTCCGCGACGGCGTGATCCTGGCCGAGGCGGCCACGGCGCCGGGCGGTCGTCCGCATGCCGAGGAACAGGCGCTGCGGGGAATCGACGCTAGCGGGGCGACGGCCTATGTGACGCTTGAACCCTGCGGCGAACGCTCCAGCGGGGCCGCCTCCTGCTCGCTGCTGCTGGTCAAGGCAGGAATCGGCCGGGTGGTGATCGCCTGCGAGGACCCGTCGCCCTACGCGGCCGGGCAGGGCTCGGAACGGCTGACGGCGGCGGGCGTACCGGTCGAGATCGGCCTGCTGGCCGATGAGGCCTTCGCGACGCTGCACTACCAGGCCTGGAAGGACGCCGTTAACGGCCATCAGCCATAGTCTCCGCAAGGAGAGCTAACTGAATGGCCGTCGCCGCCGCGGCGCCGAGCGCGAGCCGCCGGCGCCTGACTCAGCAAGACGTCGACCTGATCTGCGCCAAGCATGATCGGCTGTTCACCGCGCGCATGGGCGGGGCGCGCGCCGTCTTCACCTTCTGCGAGCTGATCGGCCTGGACCTGTCGGGCCGCAACCTGTCCGACGCCGACTTCACCGGGGCGGTCCTGGAGAACTGCCGTCTGATCGGAACGCGGCTCGACAACGCCAGCTTCTTCGGCGCGGACATGCAGGGCTCGAACTTTCGCGACGCCTCGCTGCGCCGGGCCGACCTGCGCGGCTCCTGCCTGCGCGGCGCCAACCTGACCGGCGCGGACCTGTTCGAGGCCGACCTGCGCGAGGGCGCGATCGCCTCGCCCGACCGCGAGAAGGGTCTGCGCATCCTCGAGCACGAGACCCGCAGCGGCGACGCCCGCGGCGCGATCCTGGCCGGGGCCAACCTGGAGCGCTCGCGGCTGTCGGGCATCGTCGCGGTGAAGGCCGACTTCAGCGACGCCATCCTCAAGGACGCCAAGCTGGTGCGGGCCAACCTCAAGCAGGTGAACCTCAACGGCGCCAACCTGGCCGGGGCGGACCTGTCCGGCGCGGACCTGGCGGGCGCCGACCTGCGCGACGCGGTGCTGGTCGGGGCCAAGACCTTCGCCTGGAACGTCGACAACGCCGACATGGCGGGGGCGTTGACCGACGCGCCGGCCGGCAAGGCGCTGCAGGACCTGCCCTACGAGGACATGCTGCGCGACCATGCCCGCTGGTGCGAGACCGGCGGAGCCGCGGGCAAGCCGTCGATCTTCGACCGGGCGGACCTGCGCGGGCTGGAAAGCGCGCGGGGGATGAACCTGACCGCGCTGTCGGCCAAGAGCGCGGTGTTCTACGGGCTCGACATGGAGGGCGTTCAGCTTCAGGGCGCCCAGCTCGAGGGGGCGGATCTGCGCCACTGCAACCTGCGTCGGGCCGACCTGCGCGGCGCGCGGCTGGCCGGGGCCAAGCTGTCCGGCTCCGACCTGCGCGACGCCCAGCTCGGGCCGCTGCTGCTGGCGCCGGAGCGCCTGTTGCCGGCCGATCTCACCGGGGCCCAGCTCAAGGGGGCGGACTTCGCCCGGGCGGACCTGTCGCGCGCGAACCTGACCGGCGCCGACCTGTCGCGCGCCAACTTCACCGGCGCCCAGACCAAGGGCGCGATCCTGACCGCCGCGGTCCGCGAGGCCACGCGCGGCCTGGACGGCGTGGTCTAGCGCGCAAAGAAAAAGGGCGACGCTCGCGCGCCGCCCTTCGGGACCGCTGGCGATCGGTCCCTGGCAGATGATCAGACCTTACGCGGCCTTCTTGCCCTTGCCTTCGATCTGTTTGGTCGAGGGCGAGGTGATGGCGATCGAGCGGGGCTTGAGCGCCTCGGGCAGCTCGCGCTTCAGGCTGATCGACAGCAGGCCGTTGTCCAGGGCCGCGTCGGTGACGACGACGTAGTCGGCCAGCTGGAAGCGGCGCTCGAAGTTACGCTCGGCAAGGCCGCGATGCAGGAACTTGCGGGCGTCGTCGTTGGCCGCCTTGCGGCCGGCGACGGTGAGCAGGTTCTCCTTCACGTCGACGGAAAGTTCTTCCGGGCGGAAGCCCGCGACCGCGATCTCGATGCGGTAGGCGTTCTCGTCGGTGCGCTCGATGTTGTACGGCGGATAGCCGGCGGCGCTCTCCTGGGCCGCGGCCTGGTCGAGCAGGGCGGCGAGGCGGTCGAAGCCGACGACGGAACGGTAGAGGGGGGAGAAATCGATCGTACGCATGCGCGTCACATCCTTCTTCATCAAGCAAGGTTGCGTTGTGTGGGCGGATCGGCGGCGACCTCGGTTGAGCATCGTCCTGACCCGGAAGACCTGGTGACCAGCGCCTTCGCACAATGAGTTAGGCGCCCTCGGCGGGGTTTCAAGAGCGCCGCTTGATCAGTCGCCGAACGCGGTTAGGCTCGCGCCGCAATCAGAACCGGAGGACGCCCGCATGACGATCAATCGCAGACTCGCCCTTGCCCTCGCCGCCGGCGCCCTGCTGGCCGGGAGCGCGCTGTCCGCCGGCGCGACCGATGTCACGCCGCTGCGCGCGGCCATTGATGGTCCGCAGCGCGGCGCCGCCAACGTCGCCCGCGACGGGGCCCGCCATCCCTACGAGACGCTGGAGTTCTGGGGGCTGAAGCCCGGCCAGACGGTGATCGAGGTGACGCCGGGCGGCGGCTACTGGACCGAGATCCTGGCCCCCTACGCCAAGGCGACCGGCGGGACCTATGTGGCCGGCGTCACCGATCTGGCCAATCCGAAGGTGTCCGAGGGCGGTCGCAAGGCGCGCGCCGATTTCGAGGCCAAGTACGCCGACAAGGCGGTCTACGGCCAGATTCGCTACGCCAACTTCGGCGCGGTCTCGGGGCCGCTGGGGGCGCCGAACTCGGCCGACCTGGTGATCACCGCCCGCAACATCCACAACTACATGGTCAACCCGGGCATGCTCGATAAGGTCATGGCCGACTTCCACGCCGTGCTGAAGCCGGGCGGCGTCCTGGCGATCGAGGAGCACCGCGCCAATCCCGGTCAGCAGAAGCCCGACGTCGGGGACGGCTACGTCGAGGTGGCGACGGTGGTGGCCGCGGCGGAGAAGGCGGGCTTCAAGCTGGCCGGCCAGTCCGAGATCAACGCCAATCCCAAGGACACCAAGGACCATCCCTTCGGCGTCTGGACCTTGCCGCCGACCAAGCGCACCGCGCCCGGCGGCCAGCCCGCCAACCCCGCCTTCGATCGGTCAAAGTACGACGCTATCGGTGAGAGCGACCGAATGACCCTGCGTTTCGTGAAACCGGCCTGATTGTAAAATCTCGGTTTTGACGCACGTCGCCGGTCGGGCTAAGCCGGTCGGCGACGACGCGGGGGCGGGTTTGTCGGAAGAGTTCATGCAGTCATTTTCGTCCGGTGCTTCCCGGCGCCTTTTCCTGATGGGCGCAGCCAGCGCGACGCTCGCGGCCTGTGGTCCCAAGGCTCCGGAGAAGAAAGCGCCCGCGGCCGAGGCCCCCAAGGCCAAGCCCGCGGCGCCGTCGGACGCGCTGGCCGACGCCGTGGCCGGCGCTTGGCGTTCGCCGGAGGCCAAGGCCCGCGACGCCTGGCGGCATCCGGTCGAGACCCTGACATTCTTCGGGCTCAAGCCGGGCATGACGGTGGTCGAGTTCTGGCCGGGCGCCGGCTGGTATACCGACATCCTCGCGCCTTTCCTGGCCCAGACGAAGGGCAGGCTCTACGCCGCCAACCTTCAGCCGGCCGATCCGGCTTCGATCCAGATCGTCGACGCCTACAAGGCCAAGCTGGCGGCCAGCCCCAAGATCTATGGCGATGTCGCCGTGACCGCTTTCGGTCCGACCAGCGGCGAAGTCGCCCCGGCCGGCTCGGCGGACATGGTCCTGTTCCTGCGCAACCTGCACAACTGGATGGCCGCGGGGATCGTCGACAAGGCCTTCCGCGACGCCTTCGCCGCGCTCAAGCCGGGCGGCGTGCTGGGCATCGAGGAGCATCGGGCCGCGCCCGGCGGCGTGCAGGACGTGGTGTCCGAGAACGGCTACGTCCAGCAGGCCTACGCGATCCAGCTGGCCAAGGAGGCGGGGTTCGTCCTGGCCGAGGCCAGCGAGATCAACGCCAACCCCAAGGACACCAAGGACCACCCCTTCGGCGTCTGGACCCTGCCGCCGACCCGCCTGTCGTCCGAGCGCGGCGAGCCGCCGAAGCCGGGCTTCGACCACGCCAAATACGACGCGATCGGCGAGAGCGATCGCATGACCCTCAAACTGGTGAAGCCGAAATGACCCAGAGCCGCCGTGGTATGATCCTTTCCGCGGCGGCCTTCGCCGCGGCGCCCGTTCTCGCTCGCGCCGCCGACAAGGGCGAGCTGGTCCCGGCCAAGAAGATCTTTCCCTTCTACGACCTGTACCTGGGCATTCCAGCCGCCGAGCGGTCGCGGTTCGCCATGGCCTACTATCTGATGCTCAACGGCAAGCCGACGGCCGGCCACACGCTGTGGCTGGTCGGGGCGGGCGGCGCGCGCACGGCGTTGCCGGTCGGCGCCGACGGCCGGATCCAGAAGCTGCCGAGCCTGGCCGACCTGAAAGCCAATGCGACGGTCGACCCGGGGAAGCGGCAGGACAGCGACAAGTTCCAGATCTCGATGGAGATGCAGCCGCTGGTGCAGCTCGACACCGAGCTGCCGGCGGCCGACCTCGCCGCGGCGATCGAGCAATGCAACGCCGCCATCCGCAAGAAGGCTGGGCTGATCGGGTTCGCGGCGCCCAAGATGGAGCAGGTGGTCTTCGTCGGCGCCAGCGGAGGGCAGGCGGTCCTGGCGGGCGGGAAGACGGTTCCGCTGCCGGTGATGAAGGGCCTGCCGGTCTATCAGCCGGCGGCCCTGGCCGGGGCCCAGGTCCTGAAGTTCGCCAAGGCGCCGACGCGCGCGCTTCTGGCCGAGAAGTCGAAGGGCTAGGTGTGGACGCGGCCCGGAGGCCGCGTCCACGGTTAGGCTAGTGGTGTTGGGCGCCGTCCTGGGGCTGGGACTGCGTCGGCGCGGGGCTGTCGGGCTTCTTGTCCTTGTCCTTGCAGCATTCGCACTTGGCGCAGCAGGCCATCGCCTTCTCGGCGGCCTGGGCGCCGCCGGCCAGGATGAGCGACAGGGCCGCCGCGGCGGCCAGGGTCTTCACGGTCTTCATGTCATGTCCTTTCGCGGGCGCACGGCCCGTCGATCTTGCATCTTGGATGGTAAGTTCGTCGGTTCGGATCAGGCCGCGCGACGGGGCGGCGGCGGTTCGATCGACGGACGCCAGTCAGGACGCTGCGCCGAAGCCGGCGCGGTCAGGACGATGATGGTCGGCGCCGGCGCAGTGGTCGTCGGCGCGTCCGGCAGAGCGACGTGGCAGAGCGCGCAGGCCTGATGGCAGGCGACGGTTTGCTTGGCTGGGCCGCCGCATCCGCCGTCGTGCGACGCCGCCATCTCGACAGCGGGCATGGGCATGGTCGAGCTCACCGGGGCCCAGGCGAGGCCGAGGGCGAGGACGACCAGCAGGAGCAGCCGCGCGAGCATGAGCGGACTAGATCACGCCCGTAGCCGGTCCGCCAGACGTCAGAGCTGCTCGCGATAGCGCTCCAGCACCTGGGCCTCGTCCACTTGCGGCTTGCCCAGGCCCAGCTGGTCCAGGATCATTTCCGACAGGCTGGGCAGGGTCGTACGCTCGACCTGGGCGTCCGCCTCCCACAGGCGGGCGCGCATCAGCGCCTTGGGGCAGTGCAGGAAGGCCTCCTGCACGGTCACGCGCAGGATTGAGCGCGGCTTGCGGCCGAACTCCACGAACCGCTCGAGCAGCGTCTCGTCCGCGGTCAGCACCGCCCGGCCGTTGACCCGGTAGATGTCGTCGAAGCCCGGGATCATGAACATGAACCCGATCTGGCCGTCGCCGCCGACGATGTTGCGCAGGACGTCCAGCCGGTTGTTGCCCGGCCGGTCGGGCAGCATGATCGTCCGGTCGTCCTCGACATGGACGAAGCCGGGTTCGCCGCCCCTGGGCGAGACATCCAGGCTGCCGTCGGGGCCCGCCGCCGAGATCACGCAGAAGGGCGACAGCGCGATGAATCGTCGCCCGTACCGGTCGACGTGGTCGAGCGCCTTGGCCTTCGCGGGACCCTTCGGCTGACCGTAGATTCGGTCCAGATCGTCCAGCGACAGAGCGTTCATGCGGGTCTCCGGCGGGCTAGTTGATATTTACTCGCAAGAAAGTGTGCGAAAATGGCGGGGGCGTCATCTTTTTTCGTCGGCCGATCGCAGTTCGCTTGTGCGGCGCCCTGTGCCAAGCTACCAAAACCATCGCATCGAAAACGGGAGGCGCCCATGGCGACGCTGCAAGAGATTACCGATCGCGTGAAACAGGCCGTGGGGACCGACTCCGGTCTCGGCAAAAGCCTGAAGTTCGACCTGAAGGGCGACGGCTTCATCCACATCGACGGCGGTGAAGTGTCGAACGACGACAAGCCGGCCGATCTGACCATGACCATCTCGCTCGCCGATCTGCTCGAAATGGGCCAAGGCAAGCTGGACGCGACCATGGCCTTCATGTCGGGCCGTCTGAAGCTGTCGGACATGGGTCTGGCCATGTCGCTGCAGCCGAAGATGTCGGCTCTGTTCGCGAAGATGGCCTAACGGCCGGATGACCGAACAAGCGCCTCTGGTTTCCATTCCTGAGGCGCCCGTTCCGCCCGGCGGAACGGCTGAATGGATTCGCGGCGCGGGGGCGGTTCGTCTCCGCGCCGCTTTATTTCCGGCCACTGGCGCGCCGCGCGGCACGGTGGTGCTGAGCGGCGGCCGGACCGAGCCCATCGAGAAGTATTACGAGGTCATCGGCGAGCTGCGTCAGCGCGGCTTCGCGGTCCTGGTTCACGACTGGCGCGGGCAGGGCCTGTCCCAGCGCCTGTTGCCCGACCGGCTCAAGGGCCATGCCCACGGGTTCAAGGACTTCGTCGAGGACTACCGCGCCCTGCTGCGCCACTACGGCAATTGCCTGCCGGGGCCGTGGATCGCGCTCGGCCATTCGATGGGCGGCTGCCTGACGCTGCTGGCGCTGGCGCACGGCGCCGGGCCGTTCGCCGCCGCGGTGCTGTCGGCGCCGATGCTGGGGCTGCAGACCGGCGATCGGCCCAAGTGGCTGTCGCAGCTGCTGGCCTGGGTCATGGGCCGGATCCGGCCCGACGGGTACATTCTGGGCGATCCCGGCGACCCGCACGGCGAGACCTTCGAAACCAACATCGTCACCCACGACCGCCGCCGCTACGCCCGCAACCGCGCATTCTACGACGCCGAGCCGGGCCTGCGGCTGAACGCCGGAACCTGGGGCTGGCTGGACTTCGCCTTTGCGGCCTCGCGCTGGCTGAAGAGCGCCGACGGGCCGACCCGGCTGGAGCTTCCGGTCGCGGTGGTGGCCGCCGGCGACGAGAAGCTGGTCGACAACGGCGACCAGCAGCAGATCACCGCCCGCCTGCCGAACGGCCGCTGGACGGTGATCCCGGGCGCCTACCATGAGCTGCTGCAGGAGACGGACGACATCCGCGCCGCCTTCTGGCGCGAGTTCGACGCCGTCGCCGACGCCGTCGCGCCGAAGGTCTAGATCAGACGCCCGATCGTGGGTCCCGGCCTTCGCCGGGATGTTCGGACAAAGGGTCGAGGGAAGCCCCGGATCAGACCCCCGGCGGCATCTTCCCGAAGCGCGGCAGCGCCGGGTCGACGTGGTCCCAGGCGTAGCCGGTGTCGGTCCAGAACAGCATCTGCGGCGCGAACCGCTCGGGGGCGTCGAGGCTGGCCGGACTGATGGAGAACAGCTCGGGCCTGTCGGGCGAGGTCAGGTAGACCGGCGCGCCGCAGACGCCGCAGAAGGCGCGGGTCTTCCGGTTTCCGCGCTCGCCTGTCTGGCCCCATTCCGTGGCGGCGCCCGTCAGCGTGACCTGCGCGCCCTGGAACGCGATGTGCGAGCCATGCCCCGTACCGCTGTCGCGCTGGCACTGCCGGCATTGGCAGTGGAACATGAGCGTCGGCTCGCCGACGATCTCGTAGCGGACCGCGCCACACGCGCAGCCGCCCGTGAAGGGCGCCGAAGCGCCCGTCCTATCTTGCGACATGGGATGTCCCTTGGGGCGTTGAGGGGGCGGCTCAGGCCGCTTCGCCGGCGATGACGCCGATGTTGGGAACGACGCTCTTCCAGCCCCGGCTCATGTTCTCGTAGGCGGTCTCGTTGTGCGGCAGCGAGAAGCCCGAATGGGTGAGGCGCAGGCGCGCGCCCTCAGCGACCCGGAAGATCTCGAAGGTCACGATGGTCTCGAGCCGCGATCCGTAGCCCTGGTTGCCGGCGTCGCCGCCGACCCAGCTGTAGGCGAACCGCTCGTTCGGAACGACCGACAGAACCTGGCAGTGGATCACGCCGTCCCAGGCGCCGGCCGGGGTCGTCTGGTAGGTGAAGCGGCAGCCCTCGACCGGCTCGAACCCCGTGGGCGCCATGAGCCAGCGGCCCATCAGGGCGCCGGTCGTCAGCGCCTTCCAGAGGGTCTCTGGGGCGTGGGGGAAGACCTCGTCGACGACGATGTCGCGGGTGGTCGTGGCGGGGGCGGCGGTCATCGTCATGTGTCGATTTCCTTGAGGAGGCTGCGCAGGTTGGCGAAGCGGTCGCGCCAGAAGCGGTCGTAGTGGCTCATCCAGTCGAAGAGCGGCTCCAGGCCCTCCGGCTGGACGCGGTAGTAGACGTTACGCCCCTGGGGGCGCTCGATGACCAGGCCGGCCTTCTTGAGCGTCTTCAGATGTTGCGAGATCGCGCCCTGGGTCACGCCGCTGCCCTCCGTCAGGCCGGCGACCGTGATCTCGTCGGCATGGACGATGCGCTCGAAGATCGAGCGCCGCGTCGGGTCGGCGAGGGCGCGCATGAGGTGATCGAGGGTGTCGGTCTGCATCATGCGGGATCAATTAGCATCAACTAATGCATTAGTCAATGCTAATTGAAATGGGCGCGGGGACATGCTCCGAAGGTGCGTGTCCCCCTGGGTTCGGTAAGGCGGCGATAGGGAGGCTGAGGGGACACGCACCCTGCGGGAGCATGTCCCCGGATGGGCCTAGTCGACAGCCGAGCGTCGCAGGGTCACCAGCGCTTCTTCCAGGCAGGCCGGGTCGCCGGCGAAGGCGAACTTGCCGCTGTCGGTGCGGGCCGGACGGCCGTGCCAGTCGGTGACGATCCCGCCGGCGCCCTCGACGACCGGGATCACGCCCTCGACGTCCCAGACCTTCAGGCCGGTGTCGAGCGCCAGGTCCAGCTTGCCCATGGCGACCATGGCGTAGCCGTAGGCGTCCAGGCCCAGCCGGGCCAGGCGGGCGGCGGCGCGGACCTGGGTCCAGGAGCCGAGCTCCGGCCCGGTCAGGATGGCCGGATCGGTGGTGCAGATGATGGCTTCGGTCAGTTTGGGGCAGGGGCGGACGCGCAGCGGCGTCTCGGTCCCGCGGCCGACCAGGCGAGAGCCGGTGGCCTTGCCGCCGATATAGATCTCGTCGAGGTAGGGCTGGCCGATCGAGCCGAGGATCGGACGCCCCTCGTGGCGCAGGCCGATCAGGGTGGTCCACAAAGGCAGGCCGGCGATGAAGGCGCGGGTGCCGTCGACGGGGTCCAGAACCCAGACGAACTCGGCGTCGGGACGGTCCTCGCCGTACTCCTCGCCGATCACCCCGTGGTCGGGATAACGCTCGGCGATCAGGGCGCGGATGGCGCGCTCGGCGCCCTTGTCGGCCTCGGTGACCGGATCGAACCCGCTCTCCAGCTTGTTGACCAGGCCATGGTCGGCCCGGAACAGGGGCAGGATCGCCGCCCCGGAGGCGCGGTTGAGCTCGAGCAGGAAGGCGTCGAATTCGGCGTAGCGTTCAGCGGAGAGCGTCATGCGGCGGGCTTAGCGCGCCCGCCGCACGATGCAAACAGCCTTAAGCGGCGTCGCTTTCGCCGTTGAGCGACTTGGCCAGGTCCAGAAGGCGCCGGCGCGGGCGTTCGCCCAGCTGGTAGTAGGCGCGGATCAGGTCCAGGGTCTCCTTGCGGGCGAACATCTCGCCGCCCTCGCCGGCATGCTCGCCGAGTTCGCGCCGGTCAGCGTCCGAGAGGCCGTCGTAGAAGTAGCCGACCGGCACTTCGAGGGCTTCGGAGAGCTGCCAGAGCCGCGAGGCCGAGATGCGGTTCGCGCCGCACTCGTACTTCTGGATCTGCTGGAAACGCACCCCGACCGTGCCGGCCAGCTGCTGCTGGGTCAGGCCGAGGAGCCGACGGCGGCGGCGGAGCCGCTTGCCGAGATGAACGTCGATGTCGTTGCCCATGGGCTGTCGCCCCCATCTAGATTGCAGTTCGGGACTGTTCCGAAACGGAACGGTCTGGGCTGTGAGCCGCAAGTCGCGCGCCAAGGGAGTTTCAGCGTTATCGGCGCCCCCGTGAGGTGTTCACGTCCAGCGCGATTCCCCTTTCCGCCCGAACCGCGCTAGGAGGGAGACATGGCGCACACGCCCTCATCTCCCTCGGCCTGGCAGGATCTGGTCTGGCGTCTGGAAGCCGTCGCCTACGACGTCTTCACCTTCCTGTTCCGGCTGCTGCCGGTGGACGCGGCCTCATGGTTGGGCGGGAAGCTGTTCCGTCTGATCGGCCCGGCGACCAAGACCCACAGGGTGGCTGCGGCCAACCTGAAGCTGGCCTTCCCGGAGAAGGACGAGGCCTGGCATCGGCGGATCCTGGGCGAGCAGTGGGAGAGCAACGGCCGCACGGTGGCCGAGTTTCCCAACATGGACCGCCTGCTGCCGTCGACCGGGCGGGTCGAGATCGTCGGCGGCGAGCGGCTGGCCGAGATCGCCGCGGGCGGCCGGCCGGTGGTGTTCGTCTCGGGCCACTTCTCGAACTGGGAGATCATGCCGTCGGCGATCGTCAACGCGGGCGTCCCCTGCGAGATCACCTACCGGGCGGCGAACAACCCCTATGTCGACAAGCGCATCCGCGACAGCCGCTTCCGCTACGGCGTCCGGCTGTTCGCGCCCAAGGGCGGCGACGGCGCCCGCGAGATGCTGGAGGCCATGGGCCGGGGCGTCTCGGTGGCGCTGATGAACGACCAGAAGTTCAATCAGGGCGGGGTGGCGGCGCCCTTCTTCGGCCGGCCGGTGATGACCGCGCCGGGGCCGACGCGGCTGGCGCTGCGCTTCGACGCGGTGCTGCAGCCGATGACCGTCGAGCGGACCAAGGGGGCCCGTTTCCGGGCCGTGGTCCACGAGCCGATCGTGCTGGCCCAGACCGGCGACCGGACGGCCGATATCGCCGAGGGCGTGCGCCGGATCACCGCGCTGATCGAGCAGCAGGTCCGCCGCCGTCCCGGCGAATGGTTCTGGGTCCATCGGCGCTGGCCCAACGAGGCCTACGACGAACTGGCCGCCGGCGAAGCCTAGAGCCGCAGCTCGCGGCCGAAGGAGTCGGGGTCGTCGATGGCGACGTCGTCGATGCCGCGCCGACGCGGGCCGAAGTAGTCCGCGGTCCGCACGAACGGCCGCGGCCGGAACACCACGGCGTTCAGGCGGTCGATCACTGAGCGGGCCGTGACCGGCTTGACCACCAGCTCCGTGACCCCGGCGTCCCGCGCCTCGACCACGCGGGGGCGATCGGCGAACCCGGTCATCATGATGATCGGCAGGTAGGGGTTGGCGCTGTCGGGGGCGTTCCGGACCAGGCGGGTGAACTCGACGCCGTCGAGCGGCGACATGCGGAAGTCGACGATGGCGATGTCGGCGGGCCAGTCGCGCAGAGCCTGCAGGCCCTCGGCGCCGTCGCGAGCCTCACGAACGTCGCGGACCCCGACGCCCTTGAGGATCGCGCACACGATGGCGCGCATGTGCTGGTTATCGTCAACCAGCAGCACCTTAAGGCCGCTCAGTCCCTCGTCCATAAGTCCTCGCATACCCCGACGCGGTGCGTGCCGGTCGGTGGTTTTGATGAACGTTGATAGGCCGACGCGGCCTACCGAAAAGTTATTAGGTCGCAGGAACAGCGCGAAATGACGCCAGAAGCAGCGGATCGAGGTTGCGATCGCGCCATTTCAGCCGCCAGCAGAGGTGCGGCCCGGTGGCTCGGCCGGTCGCCCCGACCGCGCCGATGACCTCGCCGCGCCTCACGGTCTGGCCGGCCGTCACGGCGATGCGGGACTGGTGAAGGTAGAAGCTGATCAGGCCCTGGCCGTGGTCGATCATGGTCAGGCCGCCCTCGAAATGCATGGCCGGCTCCGCCAGGACGACCTGCCCGGCGGCCGGGGCCATGATCGGCGTTCCGGTCGGCGCGGCCAGATCGCAACCGTAGTGCGGCCGTTTCGGCACGCCGTTGAGGATCCGCTGGCCGCCGAAGCGGGCGCTCAGCCGCCAGCGCGTCAGGGGCATGGCGAAGCCGTCCCGGAAATGGTCGGCGGGCAGGCGACTTTGCAGGGCGGCGGACTTCAGGGCCGCTTCGCGCTGGATGCGTTCGAGCAGGGCGGGGTTGGTCGGCGACACCTGGTCGTCGGGCAGGCCGCTGATCCGCTGGATGTCGAAGTCGCCGGGCGCGATGGTCAGGACGGACTGGGCGGCGCCGGCGGGCGTCTCGACCCGCACGGTCGCCGCGGCCGCCGCATCGCGGTCGAAGCCGACGAAGAACCAGCCGCCGCCGGAGGCTTTGCTCAGCCGCTCGCCGTCCAGGAGGATGTCGGCGTCAGGCGCAGTGCGTCCGATGGCGAAGCCGCCCTGGCGATAGCGGCCGGCCAGGTCGAGCGTCGGAGCCTTGGCGAGCGCCGGGCCGCAGACGCCTGCGCCGGCCAGTCCCGCCAGGACCTCTCGCCGGTTCAGGGGTTCAGGTCCTTCCAGCGCTTCAGCGCCTCCGCGGGGCCGGCGTAGGCCTCCTGCGCCTCGACGTTCCAGTAGCGCAGGGCCTTCAGCGGGATCTTCACGCCGCTGACGGCGCAGAGCACATGCCGGCCCGGCTTGAGCACGGCGTACTCGCCGTCTCCGTAATGCAGCACGGCGAGGTCGCCGCCCATGTCGCGATCGAAAGCGTTCATGACCCCTATTTAGCGACTGTGGGGCCGCTAGAACAGGTCGCCCTGGTCCGTCGGCGGCGTCGGGGGGCGTTTGGCAGGCTTCGGGGCCGGCGGAGGCGGGGGGGCGACGCCGCCGTCGCCGTCGATGACGGCCTCGCGCGTGGCGTCCTCGAACATCAGCCGCACGGTCTCGCCCGAGGCCAGATCCGCGCCGTTGCCGACGGTCGAGCCGTCCGCCCGGGTCACCAGCACGAAGCCGGGGCGGGGCGGGCGTTTCGGGTTCAGGGTCTGGCGCAGCTTGTCGAGGCTGGCCAGCCGGATCTGCTCAGCCTCCAGCCGGCGCGGGATGGCGGCGTTCAGGCGCAGGTTCAGCTGGTCCAGCCGGCCGCGCAGCTGGTCGTTGCGGCTGCCCAGCAGGGCGGGGCGCAGCGGCGCGGCGATCTGGGCCAGGTGGCGGGCGTGCAGGTCGACGTTGCGACGCAGGCCCATGGTCAGGTGGCTGGAGGCGTAGTCCAGCCGCTGTCCGGCGAGGGCCAGGATATCGGCCGGGCGGGGCAGGCCGCGAGCCGCGGCGTTCAGCCGGTCGCGGCGGCCCTCGATCGCCCGGGCGCCGGACTGGTTCAGGCGGCGGTCGTAGTCGCTGACGGCCGCCTTCAGCTCCGCGAGGACCGGCGTGGCCATCTCGGCGGCGGCGGTCGGAGTGGGCGCGCGGCGGTCGGAGACATAGTCGATCAGGGTGGTGTCGGTCTCGTGCCCGACCGCGCTGATCAAGGGAATCGTCCCCTCGGCGACCGTGCGGGCCAGGGTCTCGTCGTTGAAGGCCCAGAGGTCCTCCACCGAGCCGCCGCCGCGAGCGACGATCAGGATGTCCGGCCGTGGGATCGGCCCGTCGGCCGTCATGGCGTTGAAGCCGCGGATCGCGCCGGCGACCTGGGCGGCGGCGCCCTCGCCCTGGACGATCACCGGCCAGACGATCACGCGGCAGGGCCAGCGGTCGCGGATGCGGTGCAGGATGTCGCGGATGACCGCGCCGGTGGGGCTGGTGATCACGCCGACGACGGCCGGCATCGAGGGCAGGCGGCGCTTGCGCTCGGCGGCGAACAGGCCCTCGGCGTGGAGCTTCTGCTTCAGCCGCTCGAGCTGGGCGAGCAGGGCGCCGACGCCCGCCGCCTCCATGGTCTCGATGACGATCTGGTAGCGCGACCCGGCCGGGAAGGTGGTGATGCGGCCGGTGACGATGACCTCCATCCCCTGCTCGGGGCGGATGGACAGGTTGCGGACCGAGCCCTTCCAGACGACGCCGTCGATGGCGGCCTTGTCGTCCTTGATGGTCAGGTAGACGTGGCCGCTGGAATGGTGCGTGACCTTCGACAGCTCCCCGCGCAGCCGCACGAAGCCGTAGGCGTCCTCGAGCGTCCGCTTGAGCGCGAACGCGAGTTCCGAGACGGAATAGGCCTGGGCGTTGGATGGGGCGGCGTCGGAATCGGTCATGCCGTTCCTTTATAGCGGTCATCCCGGCCGAAGCGCGTAGCGCGAAGAGCCGGGACCCAGAGACACCGCCGGCCGGGTCCCGGATCAGCCCTGCGGGCTGTCCGGGATGACGCCAGAGAAGCGTTAGATATAGCGGCGCAGCGAGCGGGCCAGTTCGGAGGCCGTGGCCTTCTTCTTGCCGGTCTGCGGCTGCTGGTAGGCCACCTGGGCGTGCTCACGGCAGTAGGGGCCGGTGTCGCCGGCGCGGCGGCCGCAGAAGGTGAAGCCGTCGCTGGACGGATCGCCGATCGGCCACTTGCACATGTGAGCGCCCAGGGTCAGCACCGTGGCGCTGCCCGGCTCCTCGATGCGGTGCACCGGCTGCGGCAGCGGCTGGGTCGGGGCGGCGGCCGCCGGCTCGGCGACGACGCGGCGCGGCGTGGCCGGCGCGGTCGAGACCGGACGCGGCGGGCGCGGGGTCTTGAAGGCCGGACGGGCAGGCTGCGACGGCGCCGCGCGGCCCGACAGGCCCAGGCGGTGCACCTTGCCGATGACGGCGTTGCGGGTGACCCCGCCGAGTTGCTTGGCGATCTGGCTGGCTGAGAGGCCATCGAGCCAGAGTTTCTTCAGAGTGGTTACGCGTTCGTCGGTCCAGCCCATCGTCCAGCCCTTTCTGCCAAGCGGGCGGCGCCTTCAGCGCTCCACCCCACATCTAGTATCCGGACGGCTCTCAGAGCCCCCCGCCTACTAGATATCGTAAACCTTCTATTAACGGGCACAATAGGCGCCTTTAGGATGTCCACAGATTCAATATGTTGAATCAAACCCTACCGAAGAGGCGCGCCCGGTTGCCCGAAGGGCGGCGCAAATAGGGGCTTTTCGGACGGTGGGCAAGGTTTTCGCGCGGTTTGTCCCCGGGATGGTTGCGCTTGTCCCCGGGCGAGCGCACCTAGGGCGGATGAAAGACACGGCCGACCGCGCGCTTCCGCCGCAACCCCGCGACTACGCGGGCTTCAACTGGACCGGTTTCGCGACCCTGTATCTCAAGGAGGTCCGCAGGTTCTGGAAGGTGGCGACCCAGACGGTCGCCGCGCCGGTCGTGACGACCCTGCTCTATATGATGGTCTTCGTCGTCGCCGTGCGCGGGGCCGCCCCGCCGATCCACGGCACGCCGTTCTCGGCCTTCGTGGCCCCCGGCCTGATCATGATGGCGATCCTCAACAACGCCTTCGCCAACTCTTCGTCGAGCCTGCTGCAGGCCAAGATGATGGGGCTGACGCCGGACTTCCTGACCCCGCCGCTGTCGGCTCTTGAGCAGGTGCTGGCCTTCGCCCTGGGCGCGGCCACGCGAGGCATGGTCGTGGGCCTGGTCACGGCGATCACCATCGCCCTGTTGCCGTTCACCGAGCTGCGCGTCGCCCATCCCTGGGCGATCCTCTACTTCGGGATCGGCGCCTCGCTGCTGCTCGGACTGGTGGGCATCGCCACCGGCCTGTGGTCGGAGAAGTTCGACCATCTGGCGGCGATCACCAACTTCATCATCATGCCGATGACCTTCCTGTCGGGGACCTTCTACCTGGTCGACCGGCTGCCGGAGCCGTTCCGCACGGCCAGCCACTACAACCCGTTCTTCTATCTGATCGACGGCTTCCGCTACGGCTTCATCGGCCAGGCGGACGGCAACCTGATGGTCGGCGTCGTCGTGGTCGCGGTGCTGAACCTGGCGATGTTCGCCTGGTGCTGGCGCGTCTTCGTCACCGGCTGGCGGCTCAAGACCTAGTTCGTTTCCAAGGGGGAAATTCCATGACGTCGTTCAAGGCGCTGGCTCTGGCCGGCCTGGTTCTCTGCGCCGCGCCGGCGCCCGTGCTGGCCGCGCCCGCCGCGACGGCCGAGGCGGTCGCCGCCTTCGCCAAGCCGACCCAGGCCGAGCGCCTGGCCACGCTCAAGGCGCTGCTCGATGCGCGGGGCCTGAAGTACGAGGTCCAGCCGTTCAACAGCGGCAAGCCGGGCGTGCCCGAAGGCTACAACGTCGTCGTCACGCTCGGGCAGGGCGACAAGGACATCCTGCTGACCGCCCACTACGACGCCGAGGTCCTGAAGGACGGCAAGCTGGTCGACGGCGTCGTCGACAACGCCGCCTCGGTCGTGGCGCTGGTCAACGCCGCCGAGCAGCTGAAGGGCGGGCTGAAGAACCATCGCCTGCGCGTCGTCTTTTTCGACCAGGAGGAACTGGGCCTGCTCGGGGCCTTCGCCTACGCCCAGGGGCCAGACGCCGCCCGTACGGCCGCGGTGGTGAACTTCGACATCAACGCCTACGGCGACACGCCCTTCTTCTATGCCGGCGAGGGCGAAGTCCGAGCCGTGATCCAGGCCGGCATGGCGGCGGCCTGCGGCGCGGCCAAGGAGGACTGCGTGAGCTTCGACCGCTACCCGCCGAGCGACCATCTGGCCTTCCGCAAGGCCGGCGTCCTGGCGACGTCGATCAGCATCCTGCCGCGCGCCGAAGTGCTCGACCTGCAGGCCTTCATGGCCGATCCGAAGGCGGCCAAGGCCCCGCCGCGGATTCTGGGCCTGATCCACACGCCGCAGGACACGATGGCAGACGTCGATCCCAAGACCGTCGAGCGCGCCGCCGCCCTGGCCGTGGCCGCCGCGAAGGCCTTCGACGCGCGCTAGCGGCGGATACGAAAGAGAGAAGGCCCCGGAGGCGATCCGGGGCCTTCTTCGTTTTGGGGGGGGCAGGCGGAGAGGTTAGCGCTGAACGCCGACCGCGACGATCTCGAGGTTCTTCACCCCGTTGGTGATCACCGGGTTGTGGGTGTCGGTGATGAAGCGCAGCTGGCCGTCGGTCTCCACGCGGGCCGAGACGGTGTAGCGGGCGTGCGGCTCGATCTTCTTGGGGTCGAAGGCCAGCTTGAACGCCACCGGCGGCGACCGGACGCCCTCGACGACCTGCTCGGCGATCACCTTCGACGGCGCGTCCATCAGCGAGACGTCCAGCAGCTGGATGGTCACCTTGGACGGCGGCAGCAGAATGCGCTCGCGCCAGATGAGCGTGCCGGTCACTTCCGCCACGGCGGGGGAGGTCGGCTTGGGCTTGGACTCGGGCGAGGCGGCGCAGGCCGAGACGGACGCGGCCAGGGCGATGGCGATCGTGGTGCGGATCATGGAGAGCTCCAGTCAGTTGATGAAGCGGGGGCCAGTACCCCGCAATCATGGTCAGGTTTTGACGTCGGGCCTTGTGGTCGTCAGGCCTTGTCGGGGGCGGCGGAAATCCAGGTCAGGGCCTCGGCCTGCTCGCCCGGGCCGAAGGCGCGGGACTCCAGCGTCGGCACGAAGGGCGCGGTCGCGCGCAGCAGCATCCGCATCCAGCCCTTGTCGGTGACCACCGCCGCGCGACGGAAGCGCGGCCACTGGGTGATCTTGCTGAAGCTGTAGGCGAAATCCTTGGCCAGAGCCTCGGGCGCGATGTCGTCGAAGGGGATCGTGTCGGCATAGACATGGATGATCGGATGGTCGGCCAGCTTTGCCTCGATGAGGGCGATCAGCTTGTCGTAATCGTCCGCCGTCAGACGGCCTTCCATGCGGACGGCGGCGACGTGGTCGGGCGCGGGCAGGATCTCGATCATGTCAGGGCTCCCTCAGCCCCACACAAACGGCCGGAAAGGCCGCGGGTTTCATCGGACAAGTCATTGACATCCCGGCGTTCCCCCGCGACAACGCCAAGCCTTCCTGTCCCCGCGCGACCGCCGGGGACTTTCTCGCTTTTGGGAGGCACCCTTGAGCACGACGACCACCTCCGCCCCGTCCCCCGACCACATCATGGGCGTCTACAACCGCGCCCCGCTGGCGGTTGAACGAGGCCGAGGCGCGCGCCTTTGGGACACCTCCGGCGAGGAGTACCTGGACTGCGTGGCGGGCATCGCCACCAACGGCCTGGGCCACTGCCATCCCAAGCTGGTCGAGGTGCTCAAGGAGCAGGGCGAGAAGCTCTGGCACGTGTCGAACATCTTCCGCATTCCGGGCCAGGAAGAGCTGGCCAAGCGGCTGACCGACGCGACCTTCGCCGACGTGGTGTTCTTCACCAACTCGGGCACCGAGGCGATCGAGTGCGCGCTGAAGACGGCCCGCAAGTATCACACCGCCAACGGCCAGCCGGAGCGGGTCGACATCATCGGCTTCGACGGCTCGTTCCACGGCCGCAGCTATGCGGCGATCAACGCCGCGGGCAACCCGTCCTACGTCGAGGGCTTCGGCCCGCGCCTGCCGAACTATATCCAGGCCAAGTGGGGCGAGATGGACGCCCTCAAGGCCCTGATCGAGCAGCCGACCACGGCCGCCCTGATCTTCGAGCCGGTCCAGGGCGAAGGCGGCGCGCGCGCCATGCCGGAAGCGGACCTGGACCAGATCCGCGCCTGGACCCGCGAGAACGGCGTCCTGCTGATCTACGACGAGGTCCAGTCGGGCATGGGCCGGACCGGCAAGCTGTTCGCCCATGACTGGGCCAGCGACGCCGCGCCGGACATCATGTGCGTGGCCAAGGCCCTGGGCGGCGGTTTCCCGGTCGGCGCCTGCCTGGCCTCGGCGGAAGCGGCCAAGGGCATGACCGTGGGCGTCCACGGCTCGACCTTCGGCGGCAACCCGCTGGCCATGGCCGTGGCCATCGCGGCCTTCGACGAGATCGCCAAGGAAGAGACCCTGACCAACGTCCGCGACGTGGCCGGCTACTTCGCCCAGCAGCTCAACGGCCTGAAGGACCGCTTCCCGGACGTCATCGTCGACGTGCGCGGCAAGGGTTTCCTGATCGGCCTGAAGCTGGTCCCGGTGAACCGCGAGTTCATGGGCTGGGCCCGCGACCACAAGCTGCTGGTCGCCGGCGGGGGCGACAACTGCGTGCGCCTGCTGCCGCCGCTGAACCTGACCCTGGACGAGGCCCGCGAGGCCGTCGAGAAGCTCGAGAAGACCTGCGAGTTCGCGCGGGCGAAGGCGGCCGCATGACCGCTTCCCCTCGCCACTTCCTGGACCTCTGGAAGCTCGAGGCCCACGAGCTGCGGGCCATCCTGGACGACGCCAAGACGCGCAAGGCGTCGCGCCGCGGCTGGACCCAGGCCATGGTCGATCACGACGCTCCGGCCGCCGGCCGGACGCTGGCGATGATCTTCGAGAAGAACTCCACCCGGACCCGCTTCTCGTTCGACGCCGCCATCCGCCAGCTCGGCGGCGCCGGCATCATCTCGACCTCGTCCGACATGCAGCTCGGCCGCGGCGAGACGATCGAGGACACCGCCAAGGTGCTGTCGCGCATGGTCGACGCGGTGATGATCCGCGCCAACCGCCACTCGGACGTCGAGCTGTTCGCGCAGAACTCGACCGTGCCGGTGATCAACGGCCTGACGGACCGCAGCCACCCCTGCCAGATCATGGCCGACCTGCTCACCTTCGAAGAGCATCGCGGCCCGGTCACCGGCAAGACCATCGCCTGGGTCGGGGACGGCAACAACGTCTGCGCCAGCTTCATCCATGCGGCGCCGAAGCTGGGCTTCAAGCTGAACATCGCCTGCCCGGCGGCCTACCACCCGGACCTGTACGACCTGGCCCGCGCGGCCGAGCAGCAGGGCCAGGTGCAGATGACCGAGGACCCCCGCGACGCCGTCCGCGGCGCCGACTGCGTGGTCACCGACACCTGGGTGTCGATGGGCGACGTCGATGGCGAGGCCCGCCTGGACGCCTTCGAGTCCTATCAGGTCGACGAGGACCTGATGGCGCTGGCCGACCGGGACGCGGTGTTCCTGCACTGCCTGCCGGCGCACCGCGGCGAGGAGGTGACCGACGGCGTCATCGACGGGCCGCAGTCGCTGGTCTGGGACGAGGCGGAAAACCGCATCCACGCCCAGAAGTCGATCCTGGCCTGGTGCTTCGGCAAGATCGGCTGACGTAGAAAGACAAAGGCCCCGCGGATCGCTCCGCGGGGCCTTTTCCTTTCAGGGCCGAAGGATCAGAGGACGCCCAGCATCTCCGCGACCAGCGGGTGGCGGACGATGTCCTGCTCGGCCAGCCGCACGACGGCGATGTTCGGCACCGCCTCGAACCGGTCGGCCACGTCGCCCAGGCCCGACAGGCCCGGCAGCAGGTCCGACTGGTGCGGGTCGCCGGTCACGACCATGGTCGAGTGCCAGCCCAGGCGGGTCAGCAGCATCTTCAGCTGGCCGTAGGTGCAGTTCTGGGCCTCGTCGATGACCACGAAGGCGTTGTTCAGCGTCCGGCCGCGCATGTAGCCGACCGGGGCGATCTCGATGGCGCCCTCGGCGATCAGGGCGCGGACCCGTTTCATCGACAGCCGGTCCGACAGGGCGTCGTAGAGCGGCCGCAGGTAGGGGGCGAGTTTGTCCTCCATGTCGCCGGGCAGGAAGCCGATCGACTCGCCGGCCTCGACGGCCGGGCGGCTGAGCACGATCTTGGCGACCTTGCCGCCTTCCAGCGCCTCGACCGCCTTGGCGATGGCCAGATAGGTCTTGCCGGTGCCGGCCGGTCCCAGGGCCATGACCAGGTTCTTGGCGTCGATGGCGGCCAGCAGCTCGGCCTGGCCGTCCGACTTTGGTTTTATTGTCTTGAGGTACCCCTGGTCGCGGTCGTCATCCCGGCCGAGCGGAGACCAGCCGCCGCTGTTCACCGGCAGACGGCGCACCTTGCCGTCGTCGTGGAACTGGGCGTGATCGAATGCGCCTTCGCGCACGGTCCGCTTCAGGGCACGCTTGGTCATAGAGAAGCCTCCGATGGGGCATGAAAAAAGGGCGTCGCCGAAATGGCGCGCCCTTGCTGGAGGAGAACGAAATGGATGGCGCGTGCGCGGCCCGGCGGCTCGCTGGCGCTATGCGGAACGTGCGGCGCTCGACGGCGCCTGGACACAAAACGCGACACCCGGTTCTCCGTCGTCAGGAGACCATGGACGGGACGTCCGCCCATGCAGGATGCGAGATGGCCGAGGCCCCCTCGAATCGCCCGACTATGATGATCTAACGTGGTTTCCGAGCGGTTAATCAAGCCGTCACGATAAATAGACAAGGCGAGGGTATGACTGTTTATGCTTTGGGCGCCCTGACGCCGCAGCTGCCTCCGGAAGGTGAATACTGGATTGCGCCCAGCGCTGAGGTGATGGGCGCTGTGATTCTGAAGAAGAACGCCAGCATCTGGTGGGGCGCGGTGGCTAGAGGCGACACCGAATCCCTGACCATCGGCGAGAACAGCAACGTCCAAGACGGTTCTGTGCTTCACGCCGATCACGGCATGCCTCTGGTCATCGGCGCCAACGTGACGGTCGGCCACATGGTCATGCTTCATGGCTGCACCATCGGCGACAACAGCCTGATCGGGATCGGGGCGATCGTGCTGAATGGCGCGAAAATAGGCCGCAACTGCCTGATCGGCGCCGGGGCGCTGATTCCCGAGGGCAAGGAGATTCCGGACAACAGCCTGGTCATGGGCGCGCCCGGCAAGGTGGTCCGCGAGATCAGCGAGCAGCAGGCCCGGGGCCTGACGATGTCGGCCCTGCACTACGTGGAGAACTGGAAGCGCTTCGCGCGGGATCTGAAGGCGGTCGGTTGACGGACGCGGCGTAAGCGACCGTCAGATGCTCCCCTCTGGGGGAGCTGCCGGCGCGAAGCGACGGCTGAGGGGGTCTCGGATCGCCGGCAGGACCCCCTCCGTCTCGGCTTCGCCGAGCCACCTCCCCCAGAGAGGAGGATCAAGAAAGGGAGCGACGCCGCAAATGGCCTACGAGTTCATCAAGGTCGACCGCGAAGGGCCGGTCACCATCTTCACCCTGAACCGGCCGGAGGTGATGAACGCCCTCCATTCGCCGATGCATTTCGAGCTGGACGAGGCGTTCAACGCCTTCGCCGCCGATCCGGACCAGTGGGTGGGGATCGTCACCGGGGCCGGCGACCGGGCCTTTTCGGCCGGCAACGACCTCAAGCACCAGGCCTCGGGCGGCAAGATGGGCAGTCCCCCGTCGGGCTTCGCCGGCCTGACCAGCCGCTTCGACCTGGACAAGCCGCTGATCGCGGCGGTGAACGGGGTGGCGATGGGCGGCGGCTTCGAGATCGCCCTGGCCTGCGACCTCATCATCGCGGCGGATACGGCGGTCTTCGCCCTGCCGGAGCCGAAGGTGGGGCTGGCGGCGCTCGCGGGCGGCCTGCACCGGCTGCCGCGCCAGATCGGGCTGAAGCAGGCGATGGGCATGATCCTGACCGCCCGCCGCGTCGGCGCAGAGGAGGGGCGCCAGCTGGGCTTCGTCAACGCCGTCGTGCCGGCGGCCGACCTGCTGGCGGAGGCGAAAAAGTGGGCGGCCCTGATCGGCGAATGCAGCCCGATGTCGATCCGCGCCAGCAAGCAGGCGGTGATGCAGGGCCTGGAGATGAACCTCGAGGAGGCCATCAAGGGTCAGTTCAAGATGCCGGCCGTCGCAGCCCTGTTCCAGTCCGAGGACTTCCGGGAAGGCCCGCTGGCCTTCGCCCAGAAACGGGCGCCGGAGTGGAAGGGGCGGTAGCGCCCTGCGTGGTTCGACACGCGACCTGCGGTCGCTGCTCACCATGACTATTCCCTAGTCATCCTGAGCAGCAGCCGAAGGCTGCGTGTCGAAGGACGCAACACGCAAAAGGCCCGCGCCGATCCCTCGGCGCGGGCCTTTCTCATGCCGGAGCGGACGCCGGACTACGCCTGAGCGCCCTGGCCGCCGCCGCCTTTGCCGCGGTTGCGATTGCGGTTCCGCTTGCGCTTGGGCGGGGCGTCGCCGGCGGCGGCGAGGGGCTCGTAGCCGGCCGGGCGGTGGCGGGCGCGCTGGCCGCGTTCCGGCTGCGGCTTGCCTGAGGCGTCCAGCGCCTGAGGCTTCTTGTTGCGGTTCTGCTGGCCGCCGCGGCCGCCGCCGCCGTTACGACCGCCGCCGCCCGCGGCCCGCGGGTCGCGATGACGCTCGGTCTTGATCGGGTCGGTCGCCGAGAGGGCGGCCTGGGCCTGCCCCAGGACCTTGTCGTTGCGGCGATCCCAGCTGGGGATGCGCTGGCGGGTGACCTTCTCGATGTCCTTCAGCAGATTGCGCTCGTCGTCGGCGACCAGCGACACCGCCGCGCCGTTGGCGCCGGCGCGGGCCGTGCGGCCGATGCGGTGGACGTAGGCTTCCGGCACGTTCGGCAGCTCGTACTGGATGACGTGGGTCACGCCGTCGACGTCGATGCCGCGGGCGGCGATGTCGGTCGCGACCAGGGCCCGCATCGAACCGGCCTTGAACGCCGCCAGGGCGCGCTCGCGCTGGCCCTGCGTCTTGTCGCCGTGGATCGAGGCGGCCTCGACGCCGATGGTGTTCAGCCCCTTGGCCACGCGGTCGGCGCCGCGCTTGGTCCGGGTGAAGACCAGCACGCGCTTGAAGGCGGCGTCGTCGAACAGCTCGGCCAGCAGGGCGCGCTTGCGGGCGGCCTCCACGAACAGGATCTTCTGTTCGATCTTCTCGACCGTGGTCGACTGCGGCGTCACCGACACCTTCGATGGGTTGTGCAGCAGCTCGCCGGCCAGCTTCTCGATCTCGCTCGGCATGGTGGCCGAGAAGAACAGGTTCTGACGCTTGTGCGGCAGGTGCTTCACGATCCGGCGGATCGGCACGATGAAGCCCATGTCGAGCATCTGGTCGGCCTCGTCGAGGACGAAGATCTCCGTCTCCGACAGGTTGGCGACCTTCTCGTTGATGTGGTCGATCAGGCGGCCGGGCGCGGCCACCAGCACGTCGACGCCGCCGGCCAGGGCGCGGACCTGCGGGCCGTACTTCACGCCGCCGAACACCACCTGGACGGACAGGCCCATGTTGGCGCCGTAGGTCTTGAAGCTGTCGCCGATCTGGGTGGCGAGCTCGCGGGTCGGCGACAGGATCAGCGCGCGGCAGCCGCGGCGCGGCGCCGGGCGGCGGTTCTCGGCCAGGCGCTGCAGGATCGGCAGGGCGAAGGCGGCGGTCTTGCCGGTGCCGGTCTGGGCGATGCCCAGCACGTCCTTGCCCTCGAGCACCAGCGGGATGGCCTGCTGCTGGATCGGGGTCGGCTTGGTGTAGCCCTCGGCGGCCAGCGCGGAGAGAAGCGGCTTGGCCAGGCCAAGCGAAGCGAAGTCGGTCATGAATCTCTTTCGTATGCGACACGCGCCGCATGGCCTGACGGCCTGCGGGCGGGAGCGGGGTCTTCTGGAAGACGCCCCGCGTAATGGCGTCGCTATGGGATGGTCGGCGTCTGGGCCGGGGAGCGCATTCAAGCGCCTTACGCGGCCGGCCAGGGCCGATCGGCGCGGCGGAGATGCCGCGCAACGGCGGCTATGTGGCGGGGAAAGCCTTGAAAGTCAAGGGAATGCGACCGGGCGACTCCGGGTCGACCGTCAATCGCGGCGCGGATGGGCCATGATGATGGGCGGTTCCGGGCGGTGGACGCGGGTGATCTCGGGGGCGCCGCCGGTCTGGCGCAGATGGACGTTCAGGCCGCCGTTCCAGTCCTCAAAGCGTACGCAGGAGGTTCTCGGGGCGGGAGTCTCGTCGCAGGACTGGATTTCGATGACCGGGGTTTCCGGGAAGGCGAGGATCACCTTGCGGCAGGCCGCGGGCGCGCGGTCGGGCGCGAAGTCGCAGACGATCTCCAGCGACCCGCCGTCGCGCAGGGTCGTCCCGATCTTCTCCAGCAGCGCCATGTTCTCCAGGAAGTCGGCCGGCGAATCGGCGCGGGTGAAGGCCGCCTCCTCGGCGGCCAACCGTTCGCAGGCGGCCGTGTCCGGGAAGTCGAGAGGGCTCTCCGGCAGCCGGTCCTCGTCGTCGGCTTTTTCGAAGGCGGCCAGGGCGACGCCCGCGGGGCGTAGAAGGCGATAGCCCGTTTCGGCCGTGATCCCGACGAGACGGGTGGGGACGTCGCCCGGCCGGGTCGCCGGGCCGACTGGATGGAACTCGAAGACCGCCACGTCGGCCTGGCAGACGCCGGGCACGTAGGTCGCGCGGGGCGGGTTCTGAAGGTCAAGTCCTGCAGCGGCCGGGTAGGGGCGCCCGGCGCCATGCGCTGGGTCGGGGGGACCAGCAGCTCGCCCAGCTGTTCGCCGATGCGCCGCGTCACCGCCTTCGGCGGCAGGGTGCGCGACTCGAACTTGGACAGGGTCGGCGTCTTGGGGCGGGCCGCGGCCGGCGCGGCGAACAGGCCGGCGAAGGCGGTGACCGCCAGGACCAGGCCGACGCGTCGTCCCGCGAGGATGGCCATGACGCGTCCCCCAAAGCCTTCGTTCGAAGCTGACCATGCCCGACGACCGGGAACAAGCCCGCGGCCGGCGGAGGCGCGAGCGCCGGGGTCTAGATTCCCACGCCGCCCACCGGCGTCATCTCGAACCGTTCGGGGCCGAAGCCGGCGATGATCGGGCGGGCCTTGGCGATGCTGGCCTGGACGGCGGGCAGCTTGAGGGAGTCGGCGTGGTGCTGCCGGGTTTCCCAGACCTCGTAGATGAAGATGGCGTCCGGCTCGGCCTCGGAGGTCGACAGGACGTAGAGCAGGCAGCCCGGCATCGCCTCGGTCCCCTCGGACAGGTAGCCGAGCAGTTCGTCGCGCTTGCCGGGGGCGGCGACCAGCTTGCCGAACAGGCCGTATTTCTCGGACATGGGGGCTCCTTCAGCCGTGCAGGCGGCGATCGCTCCGACGATCATCTCGCGGCGGTCCAACATCGGCGCTGAGTATGCGCGGCGCGGCGGCCGAGGGAAGGGCGCCTGCTGACAACCGGGACAGCAGTGGCGGCGAACGCCAGCGCGGTCTGGGTCCCGGATAGTTGCTGCGCAGCCTCCGGGATGACTCGATATTAAATGCTTGTTAAGATTGATTAATGAGGCGGCGCCACCACGTCTACGTTTTGGCGAGCCGACGCAATGGCACACTGTACGTCGGCGTGACCGGGAACCTCGCGTATCGCGTTTGGCTTCATCGCGAAGGGCGGGGTGCGACGTTTACTCGGCGATATGGCGTCAAGCTTCTCGTCTGGTACGTCGCCTTCGATGAGCCGCTCGACGGGATCGCGTTCGAGAAGCGCCTTAAAAGGTGGCGCCGCGCCGGGAAGCTTGCGCTGATCGAGAAGGACAACCCGACCTGGCGGGATCTCTACGAAACCCTGAACCAGTGACCGTCCCCTCAATGTCATCCCGGCCGGAGCGTAGCGGAGAGCCGGGACCCAGCGACGCCGCCCTGACCCTCGCCAGGACTCCCAGGACGCATACTCCCGGGACAACGCGGGACATTCAGCCCCTTCTGGGGACAACCGGCGTCGCTGTTTATCCCCGTCGGCCGGCGCGGGCGCATAATCGGGGCATGAACGATCACATCCCCGGCGCGGCCCGCCGAAAAGCCTTCCTGATCAAGGAGGGGCAACCCCAGATCCCGGCGCCCGCGCGTACGGGGAGGACCCTCTGTCCCCGCGTTCCGTCGCCGCCGCGGTCTGTGGGGCATGGCCGCGAGACAGTCGCGACACCTCGCCCGCGCCTTCCCTCTTGCTCAAACCTGACGCCGGCGTCACTGTTCAGTGAACAACGATAATACATCGGGAGAACGTCCGTGGCCGATCGCTACGACTACATCATCATCGGCGCCGGCTCGGCCGGCTGCGTGCTGGCGAACCGGCTGACCGAGGACGGGACGACCAAGGTCCTGCTGCTCGAGGCGGGCGGCAAGGACAACTCCATCCTGGTCAAGATGCCGGCCGGCGTCGGCAACCTGATCAAGGAGAAGGGGACCTTCAACTGGGGCTTCTGGACCGAGGAGGAGCCTCACCTCGACAACCGCCGCCTGTGGTGGCCGCGCGGCAAGGGCTGGGGCGGCTCGTCCTCGATCAACGGCATGATCTACATCCGCGGCCACGCCCGCGACTACGACCAGTGGCGGCAGATGGGCCTGGCCGGCTGGGGCTATTCCGACGTGCTGCCCTATTTCAAGAAGTCCGAGAGCCTTGAAGGGGGCGGCGACGCCTGGCACGGCGGCGACGGGCCGCTGCACGTCTCCAAGGCGTCCTCGCCCAACCCGATCTACCGCGCCGCCATCGAGGCCGGCGCCCAGGCCGGTCATCTGACGACCAAGGACTTCAACGGTTTCCAGCAGGAAGGCTGGGGCCCCTACCAGATGACCATCAAGGACGGCGAGCGCTGGAGCTCGGCCAAGGCCTATCTCTATCCGGCGCTGAACCGTCCGAACCTGACCTGCGTCACCGGGGCCCGCACCAGCCGCGTCCTGCTGGAGAAGGGCCGCGCGATCGGCGTGGAGTACATCGCCGACGGCCAGGCCAAGACCGTCTACGCCGACGGCGAGGTTCTGCTCAGCGCCGGCGCGGTGCAGTCGCCGCAGATCCTGCAGCTGTCGGGCATCGGCGCCGGCGCCGACCTCAATCCGCACGGGATCAAGGTCCAGCACGAGCTGAACGGCGTCGGCCAGAACCTGCAGGACCACCTGGACGTCTGCCTGTCCTGGGAGTGCCCGCAGCCGATCACGGCCTACTCGATGACCCGGGGCGCCAAGCAGCTGCTGGTCGGCCTGAACTACATGCTGTTCAAGAAGGGCAAGGGCCGGGAGCAGATGCTCGAGTCCGGCGCCTTCCTGCGCTCGCGGCCCGACCTCGACCGCCCCGACCTGCAGGTCCACACCGTGCTGGCCATCATGCAGGACCACGGCAAGATCCGCGTCGAGAAGGACGGCTTCACCTTCCACGTCTGCCAGCTGCGGCCCGAGAGCCGCGGCAAGGTCGGGCTGCGCTCGGCCGATCCGAACGACGATCCGACCATCTTCGCCAACTACCTGGCGACCGAGGAGGACCGCCGGGCGGTGCGCGAAGGCGTCAAGATCGCCCGCGACGTGGCCTCGCAGGCGGCGCTCGACCCCTACCGCACCTCGGAGTACGCGCCGGGCGCGGCGGTGAGGACCGACGCCGAGATCGACGCCTGGATCCGGGCCAAGTCCGAGACGATCTATCACCCGGTCGGCACCTGCCGGATGGGCGTGGACGGCGATGCGATGGCGGTGGTCGACGGCCAGCTGAAGGTCCAGGGCCTGGAAGGCCTGCGCGTCATCGACGCCTCGGTCATGCCGACCCTGATCGGCGGCAACACCAACGCCCCGACCATGATGATCGCCGAGAAGATCGCCGACGTGATCCGCGGCCGCGCCGCCCTCGCTCCGCAGGACGCCCCGGTGTTCGACGGCGAGGCGGTGAAGGCGGCCTAGACCCTGTTGCGTGGTTCGAGACGCTCGCTGTGCTCGCTCCTCACCATGACGAAGTTTGTGCAGCCCGCCGCCTTCGTCATCCCGTGGAGCGCGAAGCGCGTCTCGAAGGACGCACGGCCCATCTGCAAGGAGCTTAGGCCATGGAACACCGCCGCCTGGGTCGTTCGGACCTTCTGATCGCGCCGCTGATGCTGGGCGGCAACGTGTTCGGCTGGACGGCCGACGAGGCGACCTCGCACCGCGTGCTGGACGCCTTCGTCGACGGCGGCTTCAACGCCATCGACACCGCCGACGTCTATTCGGCCTGGGTTCCCGGTTATACCGGCGGGGAGTCCGAACGGGTGCTCGGGACCTGGCTGAAGGCGCGCGGCCGGCGCGACGACGTGATCATCGCCACCAAGGTCGGCATGTGGCCGGCCAGGCCCGGCCTGTCGGCGGCCAACATCGCCGCGGCGGTCGAGGAGTCGCTGCAGCGGCTCCAGACCGACTACATCGACCTCTACCAGTCGCATCGGGACGACGCCGACACGCCCCAGGACGAGACGCTGGAGGCCTACGACCGGCTGGTGAAGGCGGGCAAGGTGCGGGCGATCGGCGCCTCCAACTTCGACGCCGGCCGGTTGTCCTCGGCCCTGGCGGTTTCGGAGGCCAAAGGGCTGCCGCGCTACGACACGCTGCAGCCGGCCTACAACCTGATGGATCGCGCCATCGAGGCGTCGCTGCAGCCGCTGTGCCTGGAGCAGGACGTGAGCGTCATCAGCTACTACGGCCTGGCCAGCGGCTTCCTAACCGGCAAGTACCGCTCGGCGGACGATCTCGGGAAAAGCCCGCGCGGCGGGGCGGTGAAGAAGTATCTGGAGAGCGAGAAGGGGCCCAGGGTCCTGGCCGCCCTGGACCAGGTCGCCGCCGAGACCGGCGCGACGCCGGCGCAGGTCGCCCTGGCCTGGGTCATCGCCAAGCCGGCCGTGGCCGCGCCGATCGCCAGCGCCACCAGCGTCGCGCAGCTCGAGGAGCTGATGGGCGCCGCCCGCCTGGCGCTGGATCCGGCGCACCTCGCCCGGCTGGACGCCGCCTCGGCCTAGCTCCGCTTGACCGCCAGGGCCCAGACGATCACGGCGCAGGTGTAACCGAGCAGGGCCCAGGACAGGACGTCCCACCAGCCGTCCCCGACCAGGGCGCAGATCAGCCCCGCCAGCCCGATGATCCCCAGGACCGTCGGCTGGCGGTAGACCTCGCGCCAACGCTTCTTGCCGCCCTTGGCGCCGGCCATCAGGCGTCTCCCGCGCGGGCCAGGGCGGGCGTCGCCGCGCCGCCGGTCTCCAGCTCCTTGAGCCGCGCCTCCAGCGAGGTCCGCCGCTTGCCGAGCCAGAGGTAGAGGCCGCTGCCCAGCACGACGATGCTGATGATGTCCAGCACCGCCCACAGAATCTTGAGCGGCATCTCGCCGTAGTCGCCGAAGTGCAGCGGCTGCGACAGGAACAGGCCCTGGATGTACCAGGGCATGCTGCGCATGTCGGTCAGCTTGCCGGTCTCAACGTCGATCAGGGCCGGGGTGTAGAGCTTGCTGGTCAGCGCCGTCTCGCCGTGCATGTAGACGGCGTAGTGGTGCGGGCTGCTGTACGGCGTGCCGGGGAAGGCGATGAAGGACGGGGTCATGCCCGGAGCCGCGGCCTTGGCCGTATCGACCGCCGCCTGCACCGAGCCGAACCGGGTCGGCGGGGGCAGGGTCTTGTACGCGCTGACCATCTCGGCCAGCTGGTCGTTCTGCCAGGCCGAGATCAGCGGGTCGGACAGGGTGTTGATCACCCCCGTGAAGCCGACCACCGCCGCCCAGGACAGGGTGACGATCCCAAGCAGGTTGTGCAGGTCCAGCCACTTCAGCCGGCTGCTGCGGGAGGTCCGCACCGTGCCGAAGTCCAGCTTGCGCATGAACGGGCCGTAGACGACCACGCCCGAGACGATCGAGACCACGAACAGCGCGCCCATCCCGCCCAGGAAGAGCATTCCCGGCAGTCCCGCGAACAGGTCGGTGTGCAGCCGGAACAGGATCCACATGATCCCTTCGTTGAAGGGCGGGATCTTGATCGCCTCGCCCGTGCGGGCGTCGAAGGCGGTCGAGGTGGTGTCGTTCGGCGGCGTCTCCAGGCTCGGCGCGCTGTTGACGTAGAGGATCGGGTCGTGGTCGTCGAAGCTGAGGTACAGCGGCACGCCGCCGGGAACGACGCCGGCCTTCAGCACTTGGTCCAGGTTCGCCGGCGCGGTCGCGGCCACGACCGGCTTCACCTCCGGATGGCGGCCGGTCAGTTCCTCGATCTCGTGCCAGAAGATCAGCGGCAGCCCGGTGATGCACAGCATCAGCAGGAAGACGGTGCAGATCAGGCTGGTCCATTTGTGGACCAGGTACCAGTTCCGGACGGTTCCGTGCTTCATCCCGAGGCTCCTAGAAGCGATAGCTCAAGGTCCCGACGACGTTCCGGCGGTTGCCCGTGAAGCAGTCGCCGAAGGTGCGGCATGAGGTGTAGTAGCTCTTGTCGAACAGGTTGGTTGCGCTGAGCGTGAAGGACCAGGCTTTCCAGTCCAGGGCCGCCAGCCCGTCCCACAGGGTGTAGCTCGGCGTCGTGATCGCGCCGGCCAGTCCCGTCGACGGGGTGGTGATGGCGCTGGGCAGGCCGGTCGAGAGGGTCTCGCCGACGTAGCGGGCGCCGCCGCCCAGGCGCAGGTCCACCTCGTCGGCCAGGCGGAAGGTCTTCACCGCCCAGAGCGAGGCCTGATGCTTGGGCGTGTCGCTGAGCTGCACGCCGATCTCGGGCGTGAAGATGCTGCTGGTCACCTCGGCCCGGGTGAAGCTGTAGGCGGCGGTGACCACCAGGTCGCGCGTCACCGCGTGCGAGGCCTCGACCTCGAAGCCTGTCGATTCCACCTCGCCGGTCTGGGTGGAGTTGAGCACGAAGTAGGGGTCGTTCGTCAGCCGGTTGGTCTCGGTGATCTTGTAGGCGGCGAAGCTGACCAGCGTGCCGGCGCGCGGCTGCCACTTCACGCCGCCCTCCAGCTGCCGGCCTTCCTGCGGCTGGTAGGGCTTGCCGTAGACGTCCAGACCGGAGACCGGCAGGAAGGATTCGGCGTAGCTGATGTAGGGCGACACGCCCTGGCCCAGATCGTAGATCGCCCCGACGCGATAGGTCGTGGCCTCGTCCGTCTGCCGGTAGGCTCCGACCTGGTTCTTGGCCTTGTCCCGCCGCACGCCGAGCACCAGCGACAGGTCGTTCCAGCGGATCTGGTCCTGGAGATAGAGGCCGACCTGGGTCTGGTCCTGGGGATCCAGCGCGGCGAGCGCGGGCGCCGTGAACGTCCCGTAGACCGGCCGGTAGGCGTCGATGGAGGTCGTCGCGCCGAAGCCGCTGCGGCTGGTCTCGTTGAAATCGATGTAGTCGATCCCGATCAGCAGCCGGTGTTCGAAGGCGCCGGTGGTGAAGCGATACTGGGCGTTGAGGTCCGCGGTCCAGGTCTTGGTGTCGGAGCGGATCGAATAGGCGCTGCGCGGCAGGATGCGCCTGTCCGCGTCCAGGAACGGGCTGCCCGGGCTCAGGTAGACGTTCGGATAGATCTCGTCGAAGGCGGCGTCGGCCTTCACGTAGCGGAGGCCGCCATTGACGGTCAGGCGATCGGAGAAGCGGTGCTCGACCAGCAGGGTCGCGCCGGTCTGGTTGGTGTCCAGGCGGTCGAAGTCCGGTTCGCCGAGGAAGGTGCGATCGTCCAACCGGCGGCCGGCCGGCGCCTGGAGCGAGGCGGTGACAGGCAGGAACTGCTGGCTGGAGGCGGTGCGGTCCCGCTGGATCACGCCCAGCAGGGTGACGGTCGTCGCGTCGGTCGGCTTCCAGGCCAGCGAAGGGGCCAGCAGCAGGCGGTCGTCGTCGATGTGGCGGGTCTGCAGGCCGCTGTCCCGCGCCACGCCGACCAGCCGCCCCGAGACCCCGCCGCCCAGGCCGCCGGTGACGTCGAACTGCAGCTGCTTGCGGTCCCAGCCGCCGTACTGCAGCGCGACCTCGCCGCCGAAGTCCTCGCGCGGCCGCTTGCTCATCATGTTGACGATGCCGCCGGTGTTGGACTGGCCGTAGAGCACCGACGAGGGGCCGCGCAGCAGCTCGACCCGTTCCAGGGTGTAGGTCTCGGTGCGCGGGATCAGGCTGTAGCCGACCAGCTTGCGCATCCCGTCCTGGTACTGGGTCGAGTAGAAGCCCCGCGCGGCCGGCTGGTCCTGGCGGGTGTCCAGGCCGTAGGCCTCGCTGTTGACGCCGGCGGTGTAGCGCAGCGTCTCCTGCATGGTGGTGACGCCGCGGTCGGCGAACAGCTCGGCCGGGACGACGCTGATCGCCTGGGGCGTCTCGAGCAGTCGCGTGTCGGTCTTGGTCGCGGTGGTCGCGCGCTGGGCGGTGATGACGACCTGGTCGACATCGGTCGCGTCGTTCGCCAGCGCGAGGGCCGGGGCCCAGGCCAGACCGCTCGCCGCGAGCAGAGCCGTCTTCAAAGCCACGCGACGGCCAACACGCTTCGACATGCCGATGTCCCCGGAGATCACAGTTCGGGGCTTGTTAGGGGAGGGCCTTTCTCAATGCAACTGACTCTCACCCGCGCTCGCAGTAGCCGCCGTGTCAGGCGATCCGGCGGCCGTCCAGTGAGGCCAGGCGCAGGGCGCGGGCCTCGTCGCCCTCGCCGCCGCCGGTGATGGCGACCATGGCCAGGTCGCGGATCGGCCGGCCCTGCATCTGTCCCACGCTGCCCAGCGGCTGGTAGAGGCCTAGGAAGCGGTCGATCTCGCCGCTGGGGCCCGTCAGCGGCGCCAGCAGGATCTCGAGCGGCAACGGAACGGCGCCGTCGATCAGGGCGTCCGCGTGGATGACCACGGGCTCGGGGCGTCGGCGGGCGATCTCCAGGGCGGATTTCAGCCGCCAGCGGTCGCCGGCGCGCCACAGCTCCAACAGGCAGCGGCCGCGCAGGTCCTGGCGATGAAGGTCGGACACCAGCCCGCCCACGAGGCGGAACGGGAACCGGCCCTGGTTGCTGCGGCCGACGATGATCGCCTGCGGCAGCAGGGTGTGGAAGGCCATGGGGTCGATGTCGGCGCGGCGCGGCGCGAGCGCGTCGCCGCGCTGGGCCCGCCAATACTCCGTCAATCGTTCCGTGTTGGGATGGACCATGGCCTGACCCTCCGCCGAACGGCTCCAAGCAGCCGCACGAGGGTTGCAGGGAAGGTTCGGGCCAGGTCCGTTTTGTTCCGTTTCGGGACGAGGGGGTCGCGACGGCGCGGTTCTTGCAGGCGGACGCGGTGAATATTTCGGAGGGGGCTCGCCCATGGCGCCTCGGAACTTCCTGATTGCCTTGGCTGGAGGCGTTCTGCTCTGGCTCGGGTCGGCCGCCCTGGATGGCGGGAACGCGGAGGCGCAATGCTGCGCCCCGCCGCCGCCGCCGTGCTGCACGCCGCCCGCGCCGCCGCCGTGCTGCCGCCCCCCGTCGCCGCCCCCACGGCCGCCTCAGCCGCCGGTCTGCTGTGGCGGCGGCGGGCGCACCAATGTGATCGTCAACAACAACGCCGTGGCGGTCGCCGTCAGCGGCGCGTCCGCCGGCGCGGGCGCTCGCGCCGGCGCCGCCGCGAACGTCTACTACGGCGGCGGCGGCGGTGGCGGCGGCTACATGCCCCCGTCCGGCGGCGGCATGATCCAGGGCCTGAACGTCCAGGGGCTGCAGAAGACCCGCAAGGTCGCCTACGAGGCGACCCGCACCCGGATGCGCCGCGTGGTCATCCAGGCCTTCTGCCTGGACGACCGCAACATCCCGCACCCGGCCTCCCAGGTGTTCCCCGACCGCGACGTGGCCGAGGCCTTCGAGGGCGAACTGTACCGCTGCATCGCCGGCACCCGCATGCAGACCACCATCGCCGACTTCAACGAGCGCATCTCCTTCGACGGCGGCCAGACCATGATCTGCGCCAAGGGCGAGGCCCTGCACCGTCGTCGCGGCGCCGGCGGCGCCAGCGACTATGAGCTGGTCTGCCGTCCGCAGAAGCCGGCCCGCGACTGCAACGAGCGCAGCCTGCTGCGTCGCTTCGGCGCCGGGGTGAAGGTGCTGACCATGATCAGCGTCGAAAAGTACGTGACCTACCGCGAGGAGGTCGTCGCCGAGGAGGCCTCGGCCGTCGGCGCGCTGAATCTCGACGGCGGCGTGGGCGGCTACGTCTACTAGGACGCGGCGGGCGTCCGGACATGAGAAGGGCGTCTCCAGTTTCCTGGAGACGCCCTTTTTCTTCGCCGGATGGCGCGGTCAGCCCGCCAGGCCCGAGAGCAGCTGGCTGCGGGCGATGCAGCTTTCCATGATCGGCGCGTAGCGATCGAGCGCCTCGCGCGGAGGCAGGCGAGGCTTGCCCTCCGGCGCCAGCTGGGCCTTGAACTCGGTCATCAGCTTGTCGTGGACCGCCTTGGCCTTCTCCTTGCCGATCGTCTCGGCGAGGGTGTTGGCGCGCTTGCTCAGAGTCGGCTCGGCGACGTCCATCTTCTCGATCAGAGCCTTGTCGGCGTCGGTCAGGACGATCGGCGAGCCCGGCTTGGCCAGGGACTCGTAGAGGCTGGCCGCCAGGGCGCATTGGCCGAGCGAGCGCAGCTCATGCTCCTGCGCCGGCGCGGCCCAGGCCGCCGTCGCTGTCGCAGCGGCCAGCCCGAGGCCGAGGATCGCGGCGCGGATCATTGCGCCGCCGCCTTGTCGGGCGTCCCGCCCGCGGTCGCAGGCCGCACCACCAGTCGCCATGCCTTGTCCTCCGTCAGATACTGTTTCGCCGCCGCCTGGACGTCGGCCGCCGTGACCCGCTCATAGCCGGCCAGCAGGGACCGGATCGTGGCCAGCCGGCGCGGATCGGTCTGGGCCCCGGCCAGCTCGCCGAGCCAGTACTCGTTGGTTTCCCGGGCCTTGGTCAGCCGCTCCAGGCGCGGCTTCTTGGCGCGGTCCATCTCGTCCGCCGTTGGGGGCGAAGCCCGCAGGTCGGCGGCGATCTTGGCGACGTCGCGATAGAAGCCGTCGACCAGCGCCGGCGGCACCTCGACCCGCGCCGAGACGTAGCCCCAGCCGCGCCAGACGTCGCTGGCGACCGACCCCACGGACGGGGAATAGGTCGCACCCTGCTTCTCGCGCAGTTCATCGGTCAGCCGCAGGTTCATGACGTCCGCCAGGACGGCGGCGTTCCGGGCCCGCTGCATGTCGGCGAAGAAGTCGTCGGTCTTCCAGGCGACATAGGCCACGGCTTGGTCGTCGCGCCCCTTGTGGGTCAGCACTTCCGGCGCGGCGTTGGGGGCGGGGAAGCCGACCACGCCCATCGGGTCGTCCTTCCGCTGGGCGCGGGCGGGCAGGGCGCCGAAGGTGCGCGCCACCGCGGCGATCGCCTTCTCCTCGGTGATGTCGCCGACGATGACGATCTCCAGGGGACCGGTCGTCAGGGCGCTGTTGAAGGCGGTCTTGAGATCGCCAGGCGCCGCTGAGGCCAGATCCTGGGCCGAGGGCCAGGTCCAGCGGCGGTCGCCGTTGTGCAGCAGGCCCGCCAGATCGCGGCTGAAGACGCCGTTGTCGGTCGCTTCCCACTGCGCGTTCAGGGTGCCGGCGTAGGTCCGCAGCCGTTCGAACGCCTCCGGACGCCAGCCGGGCTCCGAGGCGTAGGCGGCCAGGACCTGCAGCTGGGTGTCCAGATCCTCGGGGCGGGTGCCGCCGCTCAGGCTGTAGGCGTCGTCCTCCACCGAGAAACGCGCCCCGTACAGCTTCGAGGCCAGGACGCGTTCGATATCTTCCTGAGGGATCTTGGCCAGGCCGCCCTCGATGACCGCGCCCGAGGCCCAGCCGAGCGACTGCCGGTCAGCCGGTTGGCTCAGCAAGCCGTCGCCGATGCGAACCTTCACCAGCACCTGGTCGTCGCGGAACTTGGTCGGCTTGACGGTAAGCCGCACGCCGTTCTCGAACCGGACGAAGGCGGCGTCCAGATCGGTCACGTCGGTCTGTTCAACGACCTTGCTCGGCGCACCGAACGACTCGTAGGGCCAAGCGACCTGGCGCACGGCCTCCGGCGGAGCGACGGCGACCTTTCGCGCCGATTCCAGGGCGGCGGTCACCGCCGCCTCGTTGCCGTCGATCGGCTTGGGGGTCGCGACGAACACCAGCGGTCCCGAGCCGGCGAAGGCCTTCTTCAGCGCGGCCGACACGGTTTCCGCCTTCAGGTCCTTCACCAAGGCCTCGAAGAAGGCCAGATCCTGGGCGGGACTGGTGACCACCTCCTCGTCGCCGATCGAGCCGACGATGCCGTCGGCCAGGTTCGGGGTGCGGCGGGTGGCGGCCGCGGCGACACGCGCCGTCAGGGAGGCGCGGATCTCCGCGATCTCGCGATCGAGCTCGTCCTGGCGCACGCCGTACTGCACCGCGCGGCGCTGTTCAGCGTCGACGGCGGTCAAGGCGGGCTGCCACTCGCCGGGGCGGGCGGTGACGGCCAGGGTGGTGATTCTCGCCGTTCGGAACTGGTCGCCGGCGAAGGCGCCGGCGCTGAGGAAGGGCGGCTGGCCGCCGCGGGCGATCGCTTCGAGCCGGCGGTTCAGAACCGCGAAACCGAGCTGTTCGGTCCAGCTCTTCCGGCGTTCCGCGTTCGAGTCCCGCGCCAGATCGGGCGGCGAGACCCAGGAGATCTGCATGTTGGTCGCGGAGCCTGGCTCGACCACGATCATGGTCTCGAGGTCGCGCTTGGCGACCTTGCCGCGATCAGGATTCGCGCCGGCCGGCCCCGTTCCGCTCCAGTCGCCGAACAGGCCCTTGATCTTGGCTTCCATGGCGTCGACGTCGAAGTCGCCGACCATCACCAGCGTCGCCCGTTCCGGGCGGTAGTATCGATGGTAGAAGTCGACGATCTCGTCCCGCGGCGCGGTGCGCAGAACGTCGACCTTGCCGATCGGCAGGCGCTCCGGCGGGCGCTGGCCCTTCAGGTTGAAGTTCAGCCGGGCCTTGAACACGCGCCAGCTGGGGCCGTCGCGGGTCCGCTCCTCCGACAGCACGACGCCGCGCTCGCGGTCGACGGCGTCCGCGGCGATCAGCAACTCGCTGGCCGTTTCCCGCATCATCTTCAACGACAGATCGACGGTGGCGTCGTCGGTCCGCGGCAGGTCGAGCTGGTAGACGGTCTCGTCGAAACCGGTCGAGGCGTTGGTGTCGGCCCCGAAGGCCAGGCCCTGGCGCTCGAGCGCCTTGACCATCTCGCCTTCCGGAATGCCCTTCGAGCCGTTGAAGGCCATGTGCTCCAGGAAGTGGGCCAAGCCCTGCTGGGCGTCGGTCTCCATCAGCGAACCGGCGGCGATGTGCAGGCGCAGCGCGGCCTGGCCGGGCGGGGTCGCGTTGCGCATCAGGGCGTAGCGCATGCCGTTGGGCAGCGCGCCGAAGCGGACCGTGGGGTCGGCCGCGACGTCCGTCGCCGCCTGCGGCCATTGGCCGGGCTGCAGCGCCGGCGCGGCGGCCGAAGCGAACAGGGCGGGCTTGGCGGGTTTCGCCGCAGCGGCGGGGGCGTCTGAAGCCTTGCCGGAGAAGCTCGGGAGTTTGTCCGTCAGGCCGGCGCAGGCGGTGAGGGACAGGGCCGACACGGCGACGAGGGCCGGGCGGACGAGACGGATCATGCGGGAATGTATCTCGAAAGGGGCATAGCGTTGTCGCCACCTTCGCCGTCGGTTGCGGCGAACGCAAGGCTGGATCAGGGCCGATGTCTTGCGACTGTCGTACAAGCAGGAGAGGGTCGACGGGTGACTCCGAGTCTGCGCGACCTTCTTCTGGCCTCGCTGAAGGTCGGCTGCCTGGGCTTCGGCGGCCCGGCCGGGCAGATCGCGCTGATGCATCGCGTCTTCGTGGAGGAGAAGCGCTGGATCGACGAGCCGCGCTATCTCCACGCCCTGGGGTTCTGCACCCTGCTGCCCGGTCCGGAAGCGCAACAGCTGGCGACCTATGTCGGCTGGAGCTTGAGGGGGACCTGGGGCGGACTGGCCGCGGGTCTGCTGTTCGTGCTGCCGGGCGCGGCGCTGATGTTCGCGCTCTCCTGGCTCTACGCTGTCCATGGCGAGACGCCTTTGGTCGCCGCCGCCTTCGACGGGGTGAAGGCGGCCGTCCTGGCGCTCGTCCTGGAGGCGATCGTGCGCCTGGGCCGCCGGGCCCTGACCGGTCCGGCGGACGCGATCATCGCCGTCGCCGCCTTCGTGGCGCTCACCGTCGCCGGCCTGCCGTTCCCGCTGGTGGTGCTGGCCGCCGCCGCCATCGGCGCCATCCGGGGCCGGCCGGATGTGGAGGAGCCGGCCGAGGCGGCGCCGCTGCCGCCGAAGCGCCGGACGTTGGCCACAATTCTCCTCTGGACCGTGATCTGGCTGGCGCCTCTGGCCGCCAGCCTGGTCCTGCTCGGCGGCGACCATTGGCTGTCCCGGCTCGGCGGGGTGTTCGCGGCCCTGGCGGCGACCAGTTTCGGCGGCGCCTACGCCCTGCTGGCCTGGCTTCAGCAGCAGGCGGTGGAAACCTATGGCTGGCTGACCACGGCCCAGATGGTCGACGGGTTGGGTTTGGCCGAGACCACGCCGGGGCCGCTGGTCCTGGTCAATCCGTTCGTGGGCTTCATGGCTGGCTGGAATGCGACTGGCGGCGGGCTCGGCTGGGCCGCCGCGGGATCGTCGATGGCGCTGTGGCAGACCTTCGCGCCCAGCTTCCTGTTCATCTTCGCCGGCGCGCCCTACGCCGACGCCCTGCGCCGCAGCCGCCTCGCCCGCGGGGCTCTGGCGGGGGTCATGGCGGCCGTTCTGGGCGTTGTCGCCGGGCTGGCCCTGTGGTTCGGGCGACAGGTTCTGCTGCCTGAAGGGCAGGGGTTCGACGCCGGAGCGGCCGCCGTCGCCGTGATCGCGGCGATCGCGCTCATGCGGTTCAGGGCCAACGTCGTTCTGGTCGTGGCCGCCTGCGCCGCCGCCGGCGTCGTCCGGGCGCTGCTGGCCTAGCTTCCGGGCCGGCTGACGAAGAAGTTGGCGTTGTTGCCGATGGCCGTGGCGGTGCTGTTCACCGACCGGGCCGAGCCGGTGATCGTCGTCCGCGCGTCGGCGCCGACATCGGCGTCGTTGGTCTGACGGTTGTTGACGTTCATCGAACCCACGCAGGCCGAGCAGCTGTAGGCGGTGACGTCGTTGGCGATCGCGGTCGCGCGGCTGTAGGCGTCATAGCCTTCGTGGCCTGTGAAGCTGGCGATCGCCTCGACGCCGCCGCCGGTGTTGACCTGGACATTGTCCAGAACGACCGCCTCGCCGTTGTCGCCGGCCAGGACGGAATTGCCGACCGCGTTGGCGTCGACGACCCCTTCGCCGAACTGGTAGGCAGATCCTTCCGCCTGAGCGCGGACGTAGGCCTGATTGTACTGGTTGGACGCCACGTCGAGCAGCGGGCCGTCGTTGACCGCCCCGACGATGTTGCCGCTGGCCTGGGCCGAGGTCCGCGCGGTCTGGGCGTTGCCATAGGCGGTGAACTGGCTGGCCTGGACCAAGTTGCTGGTGTTGACCTGACTGGTCGCGATCCGCGCCGCCGAGGTGTTGGTCCCGACCAGGGCGACGCTGTTGCCCGCGGCGACGCCGGAAACGTTGGCCGTGCCGGAGACGTATTGCACCGTCGCCCCGCCGTCGGCGAGGACGTCGGCGGCGCTGCTCTGGTTGACCCGGACCCCGGCCGAGCCGTTGACCAGGTTGATCCCGGCGCTGTTCGACACCGCCGTGGTGGCGACGCCGAGGTCGCCGGCGCGGCCGGTCGGCGCCTCGACGTAGCCGCGGGCGGTGACGTCGGGCGAATAGGTGGCGATCTGGGTCAGGACGCCGGTCACCGTGCCCTGCTCGGCGTAGACGCTGGCGGCGTTGCCGGTGGCGGTGGTGTTGATCTGCGAGGCGGCGCCCAGGCTGCCCGTGGCGTTCACGGTCGTCGTCGCCCTGGCCGAAGCGGCCATGGTCTGGTTCGAGATCACCGACATGTCGGTTCCGACCACGGAGCCGGCAGCGCTGTTGCCGGTCGCCGTGGTTTCCAGGCCGACGCCTTCCTGCACCGAGACGACGTCCAGGGTCTGGGTGGCGAAGACGTCGCCCAGCTGGATCTGGTTGTTGATGACCGGACTGGCGGTCTGCGCCTGGCTAGTACCGGCCGCGCAGATTGCCGTCGCGGCGATCATTCCAGCGAGACGGGTCTTCCCGGGTCGAGGCATTGTTGGTGTCCAGGTTGTTGTACGCGGGCACGAAGGCGCCGGTCAGGCCGGTGGTCCCGCCGCCGAGCGGATCGCTGCTCATGCAGCCCTGGGGACCAGGCATGCCGTAGAGGTTGGCGGACATCTCGACGACCGCCCGCTCCACCAGGGCGCGGACGCCCAGCTGCAGCGGCTCCAGGGCGCCCGTGCCGCCGGAGATGTCGAAGACGTTGCCGTTCAGGAAGCGGAACACGCCCAGGCCGACTTCCTGGCCGATGATCTGCTTCTGGTAGGAGATGACGTCGACCACCTCGAGCGTGCGGCTGTTCACCAGCCGCAGGTCCATGGCCACGTTCATGACGAACACGCGGGCGCCCAGGGTGCCCTTCAGGTCGCCGGCGTCGCGGTCGCCGCCGGCGAAATCCACGCCCGTCGAGCGGATATTGTAGTTCAGCTCGGTGACGCCGCCGATCAGGTGGAAGTCCGAGCCCGGCATCTGACCGGAGAAGATCTTGCGCGGTTCGGACGGGCCGTCCGAGTTCGGGATCGGGGCGTCGCCGATCAGCTTGTTGTTGGCGTATTTGAGCTCCAGTTCCGACACCGAGGTGTCGAACCGCTCGACCAGCGGCATGCCGGCCTTGGCGAAGGCGCTCATCGCCATCAGGGACGCGCCCTGGGTGACCTTCCGGCCCGAGCCGTCGGACTCTTCCTTGCCGGTATAGTCGGCGATGCGGCCGACGGCGATGCGCGGCGCACGGAGCTGGTACTGGCGCGCATACTGGCCGATGCAGACCAGCGCCGTGGAATAGGGCGTCGGGTTGGCCGTGACCGGCGCCGAGCCGATGGCGCTGGAATAGTTGCCGCTGGGCCCCGCGGCCGTGCTCGCGCAGCCCGAAAGGACCAGCGAGGCCGCGGCGAGAAGCGCGCCGGTCCGCGTTCCAGGCAGGATGGTCATCAGTTGCCTCCGACGCCGCCCGACTTGCCGCCGGCGGAGACGTTCCCGTTGTTGGTCTGGGTCGAGTTGACGATGACGGTGTTCCAGTTGCCCTGGGTCACGACGACCAGGTTGTTGCCGATCGCGGTGTTGTTGCCGCCGCCCACGCCGCCGCCGGAACCGCCGCCCACGCCGCCGCTGGTCCGGGCGTAGTAGCTCTGATCCGCGCCGGTCTGGATGACGCCGTCGATGATCACGCGATTGCCGTTGGCGTCCCGGGTGGAGGAGTCGACCATCCGGTTCTCCTGGCCCGAGGTCCGGCCGTAGCCGGCGTTGAACGAGGCGGAGTTGGCCTTCATCGTCTGGGCCTGCGCCAGCGGCGCCGCGGCGACGCCGACCAGCAGGACGAAGGCGGCTGTCGGCTTGAACAGGAAAGCGACCATTGGAATAAAGGCTCCGCTCGGCTCGATGGGCAGGCCGCTACAAGCAATCGGCGTGCCAAAACAGGACAACCGCCATCTTGGCTGCAGACCTCTCTTGATTTGGTTAAGCGAACGCTGGAACCCGTATGACCCCGATCGACGACCGTCCGACCCGCCGGGAGCCCGTCCTCAACGCGCCCTGGCCGCCGCTGCTGCTGCTTCTGATCATGCTGCTGGTGTTCCTGTTCCAGCGGACGGTCGACCAGCCGGTCTGGCTCAACCTGGCCTTCGCGCCGGCGATGCTCGGCCTTGAACGCCCCTGGACCATGGTGACCACGCAGTTCCTCCATGGCGGCTGGATGCATTTCCTGCTGATGAGCGCCGGCGTTCTGGCGTTCGGCACGCCCGTCGCGCGGCTGTTCGGCCTCGATCTGCGGGGCGGGGTCCTGTTCTTCCTCTTCTTCCTGGTCTGCGGGGTGGTCGGCCTGGCGGGCTTTTCGGCCCTTCACTTGGATTCATGGGCCCCGGCGCTCGGCGTCTCGGTGGCGATGTCCGGCCTGACGGGGGCCGCCGGGCGATTGATCGAAAAGCGTGGCGAGCTGGGCTCGCCCTGGGGACGGGTCCCCCTGACCTTCGCCCTGGCCTGGACCGGCGTGAACGCCTTGACCGGCCTGGCGCCTCTTCTGTTGGGGCCTGGCATGAAGATCGCCTGGGAGGCCCACATCATCGGCTTCTTCGCGGGGATGTTCCTCGTCGGCGTGTTCGCCCGCTTCGCACGGCCAGTTTATTCGGCGACTCATTGATTCCCTGGAGCGTTTGGAGGACGCTGTTCGTTCTAGAAGGACAGTGAGGGAGGAGGCGCGAGTGCTCGTTTCACAGATCCTGAAGGGCAAGGGGGACCTGGTCTTCACCGCCGGACCGGCGGAGACGGTCGGGGCGGTGGCGGCCCTGCTTCACGCCCGCCGGGTCGGGGCCATGATCGTGGTCGACGGCGAGGCGGTGGTCGGCATCGTCTCGGAACGCGACATCGTCCGGGTGGTGGCCGAGGGCGGCGCCGCGGCGCTGGCGCGGCCGGTCGACAGCTGCATGACCCGCGACGTGGTCTTCGCCAGCCCGGCCGAGACCATCGATTCCCTGCTCAGCCGCATGACCGACCGGCGCATCCGCCATCTGCCGGTGCTTCGGGACGGCCGGCTGGCCGGGATCGTCTCGATCGGCGACCTGGTGAAGTACAAGATCAGCGAGGTCGAGGCCGAGGCCGACGGGCTGAAGGCCTACATCGCCGCCGGCTGAGGCGGCGGCATGACCGGGATCTCGACGGCGCCGGCCTTGGCCGCGTCGGCCAGGCTGTAGCTGTCGAGCACGGCGGAGGTGGCGTCCCGGGCGCGCAGCAGGGCCTCGCGCAGCGAGCAGGTCTCCAGGTCGGGGCAGTCGTCGCATTTGCGGAACGCGGTGCGGCTGACGCAGGGGGCGAGGGCGAGCGGCCCGTCGATGACGCGGATGACTTCGGCGAAGGTCACCGATTCCGCGGGGCGACCCAGCGAGTAGCCGCCGAACTTGCCGCGCCGGCTGCGGACGATGCCGCGGCGCGACAGCTCCAGAAGAATGGCTTCCAGGAACTTCCGCGGCGCGTCCGCGCGGGTGGACAGATCGGCGGCCGTGACCTGGCCGCCGTCCTCCCGGGCCAGTTCGACCAGGGCGCGCAGCGCGTATCGGGCCTTGTGCGACAACATCGGCAGTTTTCTCCCGCGACTGTCTTTGCCGGGCGGGGGCGGGGCGTGCAAGCGCGCAGCGCGCGGACGATCGAGAACGATGTTCCCAACAAATGTCGACAGGCGGGCTTGCCGAGTCGGAGGCCGGCTTCTATATCGCCGCTCCTCGCAGACGTCGGCCCAGCTTCGGTCGGTCGAGAGCGTTTCTCGCTCTTGATTTTTCCGAAAGTTGTCGCTAACTTCCGCGGGTTCAATCGACTCGATGGCGAGTTTCGGAGGTTGCCTCCCGGGCAACCCCTGGCGCCAGTCTTGTCTCCATCTCTAGCGAGGTGGAGCGGGCTTCGGTCGGTCTGAAGCGAGCTTCTTCAATCTTCCTGAAAAGGTCGATTGACTCGGCTCTGGGGCTTCAATAGAAGCGCCGCTCCTTCGGTTCTCCCCCGGCATCGCCGAGTGAAATCGAAAGAAGCAAAATGGTTGATCCTAAGTATTGGATCATTGTTTTGCTGGCGGTGACTTCGGTTGGCGCTTCCGTCCTGCGGATCTGCTTTTGCGAGTGGTTCTGCAGGGTCTCTGGAAAAGCGAGCGAATGTGAATTTGTTCGGTTGACAGGGAAAATTGGAGCGACTAGATACGCCGCTCTTCGCCGCCGCCGGGCATTGTACGGTGGGTTGGGGCTTCGGCGCTGACGGGTCTTTGACATTGTAGATAGGAAAGAGAAACGCAGGCGGCGGTGTTTCGCGGGCAGAGCAAGTCTGTCCTTGAACGCTGACAAATGCGGTCTCTTGAAGACACCATGGACTATGGACTGGACGCCTTTTGGTGTCTGGTCGATGTGCATGGGAACTCGTCAAGAAACTATGCAAAACCAGAACGAGCTTTGGTCCTTCGGGATTGAGGTACAGTGATGGGTTAGCGGTCTAACTCAACCTGAGAGTTTGATCCTGGCTCAGAGCGAACGCTGGCGGCAGGCCTAACACATGCAAGTCGAACGATCCTTCGGGATAGTGGCGGACGGGTGAGTAACACGTGGGAACGTGCCCTTTGGTTCGGAACAACTCAGGGAAACTTGAGCTAATACCGAATGTGCCCTTCGGGGGAAAGATTTATCGCCATTGGAGCGGCCCGCGTCTGATTAGCTAGTTGGTGAGGTAAAGGCTCACCAAGGCTACGATCAGTAGCTGGTCTGAGAGGATGATCAGCCACATTGGGACTGAGACACGGCCCAAACTCCTACGGGAGGCAGCAGTGGGGAATCTTGCGCAATGGGCGAAAGCCTGACGCAGCCATGCCGCGTGAATGATGAAGGTCTTAGGATTGTAAAATTCTTTCACCGGGGACGATAA